>PMGP01000298.1 GCA_003156235.1 Acidobacteriaceae bacterium | reverse complement strand
TCGTAGATGTTTTTCTTGCGGTCGGCCAGCGCCACAAATCGGTAGTAGGTGTGTTGCAGTTCATCGCGGGTGAGGGTAAAGCCCAACTGCTCGAATCGGTTCCGCAGCGCCGCGCGGCCGGAGTGCTTGCCCAGCACCAGATGCGTCTTGGCCACGCCCACCAGCTCCGGGGTCATGATCTCGTAGCAGAGAGGATTGGCCAGCATCCCGTGCTGGTGGATGCCGGACTCGTGCGCGAAGGCGTTGTCGCCCACGATGGCCTTGTTGGGCGAAGGGCGGAAGGTAATGATTTGGCCCAGTATCTGGCTGGCGGGATAGAGCTGATTCAGATTGATGCCCGAGGTGACGCTGAAGTGGTCGCCGCGAACATAAAGCGCGGCGGCAATCTCTTCCAGAGCCGCGTTGCCGGCCCTCTCGCCGATGCCGTTGATGGTGCACTCCACCTGGCGCACGCCTGCCGAGATGGCGGCCAGCGAATTTGCCACAGCCAGTCCCAGGTCGTCGTGGCAGTGCGCGGAGAGAATAATGCCTTGCTCGTCGATGGCCGGTATGCGCCCGCGCACTTCGGTGAACATCCGGGCGTACTCCTCGGGGGTCGAGTAGCCCACCGTGTCCGGCATATTGATCGTTGTAGCGCCGGCTTCGATGGCTACCTTCACCATCTCCACCAGAAAATTCCGCTCCGAGCGGGTGGCATCCTCAGGCGAGAACTCCACATCGTCACACAGCGAGCGCGCCAGCCGCACCGACTCGCCCGTTTGATCCAGCGCCTGCTGGCGGCTGATCTTCAATTTGTATTCCAGATGCAAATCGCTCGACGCCAGAAAAACATGGATGCGGGCGCGGTCGGCGAACTGCAAGGCGCGAGACGCCATCACGATGTCTTCGCTCTTCGCCCGAGCCAAGGACGCGATGCGCGGCTTGCGGACTGCCTGGGTAATCGTGGCGATAGCCGCGAAGTCGCCCTCCGAGGCCATGGCGAAGCCGGCTTCGATGATGTCCACGCCCAGGTCCTCCAGGGCGTGAGCCATGGACAGCTTTTCCTGCGTCGTCATGCTGCAGCCGGGCGATTGCTCTCCGTCGCGCAGCGTGGTGTCAAAGAAGAATACCTGATTGCCGATTTTTTGCGTCTCTTCCACGGGAGTGCCTCTTGTGATTGTTTCCAGTTTCTCTTATCGATGGCATATAACGCAAAGTTATAATTGTTTTGGATGTGATAATAATTTGTTATGATTGCTAGGGTTCCAGTTTACCCAACGCCAAGTTTTATCGGCGAAGCGCGAAAAAGGGATGCGCAATGGAAATCTCTTGCAAAGTATACCCACAGTGGGTATAGTTAGGAGAGATGCGATGAATGATCTGATGGGGCTCAGACGGCTCCAGTTTGTCGAAGCCGAACGCGCCGCTCGCAAGCGGAGGGAGACGCAATGAGCAAATCAACGGGGACTAAGCGAGAGATCTTCGCGGAGTTGATGGAAGGCGTCGGCGCGATGAGCAAACGCCGCGAGGGCAAGATCACACTGAAAACTCATTCTCTTCCCGATGCTGAGGTGAAAGAATCGCCCGGAGCGGAATTTTTTGTTGCCGTGCGGGAAAAGTTCAACGTCTCCCGCGCCGTGTGGGCCAATATGCTGCGCGTCAGCCCGCGCACGGTAGAGAAATGGGAACAAGGCGGGCAAGTGAGTCCGCTGGCGGCAACATTTGTCGAGCTAGTCCTGCGCTACCCCGACACGATTGAGCGTTTGCAGGCTCTGCCTCGGCGAGTTTCGAGGACCGCTTCCAGCCGCTAGCTTTTAGCAGTTTGCTGGCGTTGCACTTTCAGTCAGCGCATTTGTCCACTGTTCACTGTCCACTGTTCACTGTTATGGAACTCAACCAGCTGGAAACCTTTCTCGCCGTCTCCGAGGAGCGCAGCTTCTCCCGCGCCGCCGTGAGGCTGCATCGCACCCAGCCGGCAGTCAGCCAGGTCATCCGCAAGCTGGAGGCCTCGGTGGGCGAAACGCTCTTCGACCGCGCGGCGCGCGATGGATCGCTGACCGCGGCCGGGCTGCTGTTGCGCGACTATGCTCTGCGCCTGCTGGCCCTGCGCCGCGAGGCCTCTAGCGCCTTGGATGAGCTGAAGAACCTGGAGCGCGGCCGGCTGCAACTGGCAGCCAACGAGTACACCTGCATCTACCTGTTGCAGGCCATCGACCGCTTCCGCCGCGAGTTTCCTCACATCACCGTCACCGTGCACCGTATGTTGGCCTCGCATATTCCCGAGGAGCTGAACCTGCGCACCTTCGAGTTGGGCATGATCTCCTACCGCCCCGATCCGGCGCACTTCCGTTCCATCGCGGTCTACGCCGACAGTCTGGCCTTCATCGTCAGCCCCAGCCATCCGTTGGCCGGGGCCAGGAGCGTCTCCATCACCGATCTGGGCGATGAGCTGTTTGTGGCGCATAACGTGGCCTCGCCCTTGCGGCGCCGCGTGATCGAGGCCTTTCAGAAGTACAGAACGCCTCTCAACATGGGCATCGAACTGCCCACCATCGAGGCCATCAAGCGCTTCGTGGCCATGGGCAACGGGGTAGCGCTGGTGCCTCACCTGACGGTGGCCAGGGAGCTGGAGGCCGGCGANNCTCTCCTACGCCGCCCGGGCCTTTTTGCGCACCGTTCGCGCGCTGGCACAGCAGCAAGGGCCGCCCTTCCACTACCATGTCGAGCGCGCCGGCTGAACCTTTCCAAAATCTGTCATCCTGAGCGAGTGAGA
>PMGP01000309.1 GCA_003156235.1 Acidobacteriaceae bacterium | reverse complement strand
GGGCTAAAGCCCGTACCTTTCACCTGAAGCCCGTACACTTCAGGATACGGCACGCACGATTCATGCGTATGCCGCATTAGATACACTGAATACGCTATGGAAAATCGCCCAAAGAACGAAATGACGGGAAATGAGATTCGCGAAGCGTTTCTGCGCTTTTNNACGCTGCTGTTTACCAACGCGGGGATGAACCAGTTCAAGGACCTGTTTTTGGGGGCTGAGCGCAGGGAGTACACGCGGGCGACGACCTCGCAAAAGTGCGTGCGCGCCGGGGGGAAGCACAACGACCTGGAGAACGTGGGGTTTACACGGCGGCATCATACGTTTTTTGAGATGCTGGGGAATTTCAGCTTTGGAGACTACTTCAAGCATGAGGTGATCGGCTTTGCCTGGGAGCTGATTACGGGCAAGCGCGAGAATGGCTGCTTCGAGATTCCGGTGGAGCGGCTGTACGTGACGATCTTCGAGGGGGCGGATGGGGTTCCGCGCGATGATGAGGCGGAGAAGTACTGGATCGAAGTCGGCGTGGCCAAGGAGCGGATTTTCACGTACGGACTTAAAGATAATTTTTGGCAGATGGGCGAGACGGGGCCGTGCGGGCCGTGCTCGGAGATTTTTTACGACATGGGGCTGGAGGCGGCGGAGACGACGGGAGTGGACCTTCCGTTCGGCAAGGACGAGGCGCGGTACGTGGAGATTTGGAATTTGGTCTTCATGCAGTTTGATCGGTCGGCGGTGGTGGAACAGGGAACAGGGAACAGGGAACAGGGAACAGATGCGGCTGGCAAGGCTGCTCCGCGTGTGACGTATAAGCTGACGCCGTTGCCGAAGCCTTCGATTGATACCGGCGCGGGGCTGGAGCGGCTTGCGGCTGTGCTGCAAGGGAAGGTTTCGAACTTTGAGACGGATTTGTTTACGCCGCTGATTGAGAGTGCGGCGGAGTTGACGGGGTTGCGAGTTAGCGAGTCAGCAAGTCAGCAAGTTAGCAAGTTAGCGGGGCTTGTGGGCAATGCCAGCCTTAGAATCATAGCCGACCATGCTCGCGCGGCTACTTTTCTGATTAACGATGGTGTGCTGCCGTCGAATGAGGGGCGGGGCTATGTGCTGCGCAAGATTTTGCGGCGCGGGATTCGGCATGGGCGGCTGCTGGGGCAGGAGAAGCCGTTTTTGTTTGAGATGGTTTATGCGGTGCGGGATTTGATGCAGGGGGCTTACCCGGAGTTGGTTGATTCGGCGGCACGCGTGGCGAAGGTGGTTGAGGCGGAAGAAAAGCAGTTTGCTCGCGTGATCGAGGCTGGTTCTGTGAAGCTCGATTTCGCTATAGCGAATGCGAAGCTACGTTTTGGCGCATTTCCCGATGATCTGAGTTATCGAGCGGGCGTTGAGCCAAGGCTTCCTGGCGACGAGTGCTTCCATCTGTTCGAAACCTACGGCTTGCCAAAGGACTTCATTCAGGATGCTTGCCACGACGCAGGAGTCTCATTTGACGAGAGCGGCTTCGAAGCTGCCCGCGCCGAAGAGCAAGCGCGCGCGCGCGCCAGTTGGAAGGGCGGGAGCCAAAAATCTGCCAGTCCGGCTTATCGCGATTTGCAGAAGACGGAGTTTTTGGGTTACAAGACGCTTACCGCGAACGACGCGGAGGTTTTGGCTATTGTCAAAGACGGCGCGGGGGTTCCGGCGGCCAAAGCTGGCGAGTTGGTGGAGGTGGTGCTCAATCAAACGAGCTTTTATGGCGACTCGGGCGGGCAGGCGGGCGATACGGGGTGGTTTACGTCGACGGATGGAAATACGACTATCGCCGAGATTCAGGGTTGCGTGCTGCCGGTGCAGGGAGTGAGGGCGCACAAGGCTCTGCTCAAGGAGCCGCTTGCGGTTGGCGATCATGTGCGGACTGTCGTTGATCAAGAACGGCGCGACGCGATCCGGCGGAATCATACGGGGACGCATCTGCTGCACGCGGCGCTCAGACAGGTGCTGGGGACGCATGTGAAGCAGGCCGGGTCGGCGGTGCATCCGGATCGACTGCGCTTCGACTTCTCGCACTTTGCGCCGGTGGCCGATGAGGAGTTGGCCGAGATTGAGACGATTGTGAATCGGCAGGTGCTGGCGAACACGCCGGTCGAATCCATTGAGGATGTGCCCATCGACGTGGCCGTCAGCGAGTACCACGCCATGGCGCTGTTCGGGGAAAAATACGGCGACAAGGTGCGGGTGATCCGGGTGGGCGATTTCTCGACGGAGCTGTGCGGGGGAACGCACACGCGGGCTACGGGCGAGATTGGCCTGGTGAAGATTTTGAGCGAGGGATCGGTTTCGTCGGGCGTGCGGAGGCTGGAGGCGATTACCGGCTTTGGCTCTCTGGACGCCTTCCGGCAAGACTTTGCCGTGGCGCAGATTGCGGCGCAGATGGTTCCCTCGGTGGAGAACTTGCCGGAGGCCTTCCGAGGAAAGCTGGCCGCGCAGGAGGATGAGTTGAAGCGGCTGCGGCGGGAGTTGGACGAGGCGCGGATGAAAGGGGCTGCCGGGGCGCTGGATGAGGCGATGGGGCGTGCCGTTGAAGTCAAGGGCGTACGACTGGTGACGCTCCGGGCCGATGCGCTGGAGCGTGGGCAGTTGCGGACGCTGGTGGACAACCTGAAGCAGAAGCTGGGCGAGGGGGTGGTGGTGGTGGCCTCCGCTCAACCCGATGAAAAAGTCGCGCTGATCGCCGGTGTGACGGCGGGGCTGACCAAGCGGATTCAGGCGGGCAAGCTGGTGGGGGCGGTCGCGAAGCTTGTCGGCGGATCGGGCGGCGGAAAGCCGGAGATTGCCGAGGCCGGCGGGAAAGACCAGACACAGATTGATGCGGCGTTGAAGGCCGCGGCGGGGATTGTTGGGGAGTTGCTGGGATGAATTGAACCGCGCCTATTTGATTGGGAGAACTTCAGGCTTTGCCGGGGCGGCAATAGAAGTTTGACATTTACAGGAGTCGCTCCCGGTTTGTGTTTTTACCTTCTTCACGCAAAAACGTTAGAAGCGCACGGAGCATGAGCGCCGTCCCTACGGGACTCCGGATGAATTATTGGTTTCGCCAACCCCACGCTGAAGCGCGGGGCTAACAACTATTGCGCCTACGGCGCGGGGTACATGTCTTCCGCATCTTTCTTGTTGGCCGTATCGCCTAACAACCATTGCGCCTACGCCGCGGGGTACATGTCTTCCGCATCTTTCTTGTTGGCCGTATCGCCTAACAACCATTGCGCCTACGGCGCGTGCGATGGGCGGCTGCCGTAATAGAGCGTTTCTACTCGGGTCCCTTTGAGGGACTAACAACCATAAAGATTGAAGGGCTAACAACCATAAAGCCTCCGGCTCTGCCGGAGGATACTTATTTGTTGTCGTTGCCGATGAGGCGGAAGGTGATGGTGCCCCAGAAGAGGCGGGCGCGCATCTGGACGGGCAGGTGGCGCTCGTCGTCGGTGTACCAGATCCAGATGTTGCNNAGATGTTGCCGCGATTCTTTACTACGCCGGCGTCGGCGGTGGGCTGCACACGCAAGGTTTTGAAAACGCCGAGCGGGGTTTTGATCTCCTCGCGGCCTTCGATCTTCATGGTGACGGGGACGACGTGCATGGCGTCAAAGACCGGGATGACGAAGTTGTGTCCCAGGGCGATGGGCTGTGACGAGGCATAGTAGACGCCGGTCAGCAGGTCGGTGAGACAGGCGGGCGCGGCGGCTTCAACGTGCTTGGATTGCTTGGTGAGCAGGTTTTTCTCGTCCTGGAAGGCACGGTTTTTGGTGTAGTCGAGGTGGAGCGTCGATGTGATCTGGCGGCGGCCCTCGACGGTCTGCTTGTTGAAGTCATAGGTGCAGCCTTTGGCGCGGTCAAAGCTGGACTGAAAGCGGTCGCTGACGTGGAAGATCAGGTTGATGGCGCCGATGGTGTCGGCGCTGGCGGTGAGGTTTTCGCGGTCGCCGTCTGCTTCAAAGCGCAACACGGCTGTTCCGGCGGGAAAGACGCGCCAGTCCACCGAGTAGGTGAGGGTCTGCTTGAGCGGAAAGCTGTAGCCGGGGCGAGGGGGCGGAAGCGTGGGCGTTTGCTGGCCAGAAATCGGGAGGGGAGCCACGGCGGCCAGGGCGAGGACGCATAGTACGGCGGTCAGGGTTAAGCGCGTTTTCACCGAGGCGGGCTCCTTGCTGAATGGACTGCTTAAATGCTGAAACCGCTCATCGCGGCAGGTTTATAAAAGCGGCCAGCAGCGGCCGCAGCAGGAGCAGGCTGAGGTAAAGCAGCAGAACCCCTATGCCTGCATTGTACTCGCGATGCTGGAGATAAAGCGACAGGGAGAAACGGCCAGAGACGCCTTCATTGCCTGAGTGGCGGCCCGGGGTGAGCCGCGGGATCAGGCGCGGAACCAGTTGGCAATAGGGGTCGAAAGTGGGGAAAGTGGCGCGCAGGAAGCGTTCCTCGGAGGCGATGACCGGCACGTAGATAACCGCGAAGCCGAGCGCGAGCACCAACGCCACCGGCCAACTGAGCAGC
>PMGP01000359.1:2993-3124 GCA_003156235.1 Acidobacteriaceae bacterium | reverse complement strand
AAGGCGCGCTGAAGCTGAAGGAAATCTCCTACATTCACGCCGAGGGCTACCCGGCGGGCGAGATGAAGCATGGGCCCAACGCGCTGATTGATGAAACGCTGCCGGTGGTGGTGCTGGCCACGAGAGACGAG
>PMGP01000359.1:0-2965 GCA_003156235.1 Acidobacteriaceae bacterium | reverse complement strand
TGCTCTCGCCGCTGATCGAGATTGTGCCGTTGCAGTTACTGGCGTATTACATCGCCGTGCGCCGCGGCTGCGACGTGGACCAGCCGAGAAACCTGGCCAAGTCAGTCACTGTGGAGTAAATATCGATATTCGAGGGTGAAACTGGCGACTCTGTCAGGGCAGACTTTGAAGTCATGCCCTGACACAAAGCCGGTTTTTGAAACGCGCTACTTTTTCTCCGCTGCCGCTGGCTTCTGCGTATCCGCGGGCGGAACCGCGCCGGGGAAGATGCCTTCAAGGGGCGCGCGCTTCTTTTCATCCTGGTCGGGCTGCGGCAGGGGCTTGCGCGGCAGCATCTGGTCGCGCTGCGCCGCGTTGTAAAGGAAGATGGCTTCGACGGTGGCGATCTGTTTCAGGTCCGCCGGTTGCAAGCGCTCGTACACATCTTCGTTGGAGTGGTGGGTGCGCGATTCGTAGTCCAACATTTCCTGCACAAACTGGAATCCCGGAATGCCCACCGCGTCAAAGCTGAGGTGATCGGTGCCGCCGGTGTTGCGGTTGGTGACGACGGTGACGCCGAGGTCCTTGAGAGGAGCAATCCACTGTGCGAAGATAGGCGCGATGGCCGCGTTGCCCTGCGTGTAGATGCCGCGAATTTTGCCGGTGCCATTGTCCACGTTGAAGTAGGCGGAGATGAGCTTCTGCTCCGGTTTCACTTCGAGCGGCCCGGCAGGCTTGCGCATGAACTCCGGCAGCAGCAACTGATCTGGCTCGGTGGAGAGCTTGGCCGAGCCGAAATGGAGGGTGCAGTAGCCCTTGGAGCCGAAGATGCCCTCTTCCTCGCCAGTCCACAGCGCAATGCGGATGGTGCGGCGCGGCTTCACGTCCAGCGCCTTCAGGATGCGCACGGCCTCCATGGCCACGATGGTTCCCGCGCCGTTGTCGGTGGCGCCGGTGCCGGCCGTCCAGCTATCCAGGTGGCCACCCACCATGACGACCTGCTCTTTGAGTTTGGGGTCGGTGCCGGGAATCTCGGCTACCGTGTCGAAGCCGTGCTCGTGCTCGCCGGTGAACTTGGTCTCCACGTCGATCTCCACGCTGACTGGAGCGTGGGCCTGGGTGAGCCGATAGAGCCGTCCGTAGCTTTCGATGGCCGCCACCACCACGGGAATCTTCGTCCGCTTGTCTGCCAGAAAGGGTGAGCGGCCCAGCGTGGCGCCAGTGTCGTCGAAGATGGTTCCGCCCGAGCCGCCGCCATTCTTGCCGTCACGGCTGGGTTCAACCACCGCGGCCACCTTTTCGCCGGCCAGAAATTGGCCAATCGTTTCGAGCAAACGCGACCGCTCCTGGCGTTCCTTGATGCGCGCCTGCATCTCCGCAGAGAGGCCGCCCACACCGGCATTGACGGGAAACTCGGCGATGGAGTCGAGATCTGTATTGGTGTAACGCTCGAAGAGCGGCTTGTCCACCGGAGGAACCTCGCGCATGGCGCCCAGCAAAACCACCTTGCCAGCCAGCTTGCCCTTGTACTGATCGAGGTCCTTCTCCGTCTGGATGTTGATGAAGACCACATCGCCGGTGACCGGGCCCGGTGTGGAGGGCGACCAGGGCGTGGCCTGCACAATCAGCACCGCGGTGTCGGGCGTGACCATGCGCGCCCATGTGTTCAATTGCTGCCAGCCCATGCCGAATTCGCCCCAATCCTCCAGGCGTGCGTTTTCCAGGCCGATCTTGGTCAGCGTGTCGCGGGTCCAGGCGTTGGCCTTTGCCAGGTTGGGCGAGCCTGTCAGGCGCGGCCCAATACCGTCCATCAGCGCGGTGGCAAACTCCATCACGTGCGAGCGGTTCAGCCCCTCGTCGCGAATCCGCTGATACATGGCCAGATCGAGCGTCTCGACAGCGGGCTGCACCTCAGTGTAGGGGTCGGCAGAGGCCGGAACGGGCGGGGCGGCCTTGGGCTTGTTGGCGGCGTTCAGGCTGAGCGAGGCGGCCAACAACACCGCAGGGAGGAAGCAAAGGTTTTTCATGGACATTGGAAGATTCTCCAGTCGGATGGTGTATGCGTTCGCTGGTGAAATTGTAAGTCACGACCCCAGGGGCACTGTTCTGTCGTACTGCGGATGGGCTATATTGACTACGTACCGAATTGGAATTCCCCGCTGTTCCGCGACGGCAAAGTCCATACGGGATGGAACGCATTCCGGTACGCGGCTACCAGAGGCCAGGAGGTTCTGATGAAGATAACCGACACGATTGGATTGGTGCTGAAAAACAAAGGCGATAACAGAATCCTGTCCATCGCGCCCGAGCAGTCGGTCTATGAGGCGATCAAGATGCTATCCGAGCACAATGTCGGCGCCCTGCTGGTTCTCTCCAACCAGCGGCTGGTGGGCATTTTGTCAGAGCGCGACTACGCGCGCAAGGGAGACCTGAAGGACCACCTCGCCAAAGAAACCAAGGTACAGCAAATCATGTCCAGCCCGGTGGTTTTCGTGAGCCCGGAGCAAACCGTGGATGAATGCATGACCTTGATGACCGAACGCCATTTCCGCCATCTGCCGGTGTTGCAGGATGACGCGGTGGTGGGAATGATTTCAATTGGCGACCTGGTGAAATGCGTGATCTCCGGCCAGGCGAAGACCATTGAGGCGTTGCAGGGCTACATTACGGGAGCGTATCCAGGATAGCTTGCGCTTTAGGAATCTAACGCTTAGAGCCTCTTGCAAAATAACCAAGAAACCTGCATTCCCTATTCAGGCACCCCTTCTGGGCTTTGGTTTGTTCCGACGGCAAACTGGTGCTTGAACGGCCTACCCCCACCCGTACTTTAGATGCAACTGCCTTTGTTTTCTTGATGTTACAGGAAGGGTTGCGCTGTAAAATCTTCATAACAAAGGAGTTCCCTGCAAAGTCGTCCAGGATAAGGAGTTACGGGATGTTTCGGCCTCTTCCGGCTGAATGGCGGCGCGAAGAGGGCGGACCGGGA
>PMGP01000087.1 GCA_003156235.1 Acidobacteriaceae bacterium | reverse complement strand
CGAGCGTTTTCACGCAGACACTGAAGCCCCCTGAAAAAGAGCAAATATGAAGGGCCTTCAGGCCCGGGCCTTTGCTTTTTTCCGAAACTCATTCAACTACAACTGTATTACTAGCCCGCTTGAGCTGCTTTGTGCTGCAATGCGAGTTTCTCTGCCGCTTCGATCTTGCGCAAACCGCGAATCTTCCATATCCCAAAGCAGAGGCCGGCTACCAACAGGCCAACAAAGACGCAAAGCAACGGAGTGGACCATGTCTGGAGCGTGCCAGACCAGAGACGGACGATCCTGCGCCCATAAGTCACACCGAGCCATGCGATGAATGAGTAACGCAGGCTGCGAGCCGCGCCGAAGAAGGCAAGAAAGCGGCCGCGCGATACGCCCAATGCACCGGAGGCGAGCGCAAATGGTAAGAGCGGAATCGGCGGGGGGAGCAACGCGGGAAGAAAGACAGCAAGGATTCGGTGGCGCTCTACCCATCCGACGACAGGTCTAAGAAGGCGCGCTGGCACGTAATGACGCAGCGCGTCTTCGCCGCCTATGCGGCCAATGTGCCAGGTCGTATATCCGCCCAATATGCTGCCTGCTATTGCACAAGGAGCCAGCAGCCAGGGATCGCCGCCATGCGCCACCAGCCACAGCAACAGCAGGTCCGTGCTGCCGGGCAAGGGTAAAGGAATGACCGAGGAATCTACCACCGCAACAGAAAAAAGCCCCAGCGCTCCCAGGTGCGTGAGCCAACGCGGCGCCAATGGTTGATGCAAGAGAGGCGCTGTCGATTGCACTGGTTGTCGAACAAACATACTCATACAGGCCTGACTCTAGTAACTTGTTGAAAAACGCCGTTAGGCAGGAAATGTTCAAAAATAGATCGTGTCAGAATTCCTCAAGAGCGATCCGAAGAGAGACATGAAGGATTTGAAAACCCCCATCTATCTCGGAATCCGTCACACATCTGAGTTATTCAACAAGTTCCTAGATTAGCGTTTGAATGCCGAGGCTCCGACACTGCATCAACGCGGTGAAAACCTATTCCGCAATCGCGTCGCGCAAAGTGAGCCAGTAATAGCGTCGCCAGCAGAATAAGCAGCGAACCGGGCGCAATGCAAACATAGCCAATAGGCCATCGAACGGGCGCAATTCAGCTTGTTTGAAGTTCACTGAATTGCAACGCGGGCACTTTCTCCGTATCCAAAGAGGATGCGGCAGCCAATCGGGCCAGTTCCGGCTCATATTCCTCATTCTGTTCGTGCCTCTCAGTCAGTCAGATGACTGTGCAACCTAAAGCCTAGTCGCGTCTCCCTTGCTCGAATTCGAGTCTAGCCAGGAGAGCAGACTGCGGATGCTGCCGGTGGCCAATGCCACGCTGGTATCTGCCGCTCCGTAATAGAGATGGATGGTGTCTCCATCCGCGCCAATGGTTTGTCCGCAAGGAAATACAACGCCTTCCACATCTCCGCTGAGCTCGTAAGTTGCCTCCGGCCCGAACATCCAGGAGTCACCCCGTTGCAGGCATACGTCTGGATGTTCCAGATCGAAAAGCGCGAGACCTAAACGATAAATGCTCCCCGATGCTGTCTGCCGCACCCCGTGATAAATCATCAGCCATCCCTTAGCCGTTTCAATCGGCGGAGAACATAGTCCAATCTTGTTCGCATCCCACCATCCGCCGCGGCGCGCCTCGAGAATAATCTTGTGGCTTCCCCAATGCCGCAGATCAGGCGAGTAGGATATCCACATATGAGCGCCTAGCGCAGTCATCGGCCGATGAATCAACGCCCATCGGCCATTGATCCTTCGAGGCAGCAACGCCGCGTCTTTATCCTCGGGAGACATGATTACGCCATACCGCTCAAAGCTCTTGAAATCCTTGGTCAACGCAAGCGAGACGCCGGGACCTCCTCGTGAAAAGGATGTGTAAGCCACCGCGTATTGCTCGAGTTCCGGGACGTAGGTAATGCGCGGATCTTCAATGCCCCATATCTCTTCCGGGTACTCCTTCGGATTCGCCATCAACGTTGGCTGCGGATCAATTCGCCAATCATCGACCCCGTTAACGGAACGCGCGGCGCAAAGATGCGACAGGCCGCTGCGATCTTCAACGCGACTAAGTAGCAGGGTATCTCCATCTGCAAGCAAAACGGCTCCAGCGTTGAAGACGCTGTTAATCGGATAGGGCCAATTTTCGCGAATGAGGAGCGGGTTGCCTGAGTAGCGCGTAAACAGATGATTACCGGCATATCCTCCGGTCCTTACTTGTTCCTTGGACGCGGCTTTTGGAGATTCTTTCTCTGCGCTGGATGGATTCAATAGGTGGCACTCGCTTCCTGGTGGAGTTGGTCTGCGCATGCTACTTTGGCCGTCTGCATTTCAAGCAGTGCCATGAGAAACGAGAGCGTGGATTCAGCTCCCTGATTTTCGTTTACGCGGTCCGGATGAAGGCCATCTCGACACCCGCCCGTCGATGCATCATACAATGGAACCTGCAAATCGTTCTTTCCGAGAAACCAACCAAAGACTCTGCGCGCTTCCTCAAGCCATTGAGTTTCCTCCGTTAGCCTGTACACCTCAAGACAGGCAGAAACGGTTGCGCTTGCCTCCACTGGTTGCTGATCAAAGCGCGCCTTCTCATTCCCTTCAATGAAGAATCCTTGGGATCCGATCGGTACAAATATCTCCTTATCGTCGCGGTGTTGCTCGGCAACCAGCCACTTTAGAGAGTCCATTCCGGCTTCAATCATTCGCTGGTTGTCACTTCGCCATCCTGCAAGAATGAGCGCCTGCGAAAGCCTCGCATTTGAGTAGGAAAGACTCTTCTCAAACCATTTCCACGTGTCTGAATGACTTCTCTCATAGATGTCAAGAAGACGATTAGCAAGAATATTGCGCGCGCTCTGAATGGCTCTGTCTCCCGGAAACCAGTCCAGGTAGGCTTGCATACCCAGAATGCAAAAAGCCCAGGCTCGCGGACTGGTAAACGTAAGTGTCGCAGGGACAGCCGCTTCAAAGAGCCTCCCCGCCGCACCTCTCAATCCGGCATTTTGTGAAAGTCCAAGTACCTTCCCTAGCGACCACAATGCGCGCCCATGGCTGTCAGCCGACCCAACATCTTCAAGCCACCTGCGGTCATACCCAAGAAAGTTCCGAAACCTCCCTGAATCAGCATGAAATGCAAGCCATAAAAAGGACAGGTAGCGGCTGGAAAGGTTCGGATACTTCATACTGTCTGAATACTCATGGTTTTCGTCCAAGAGTACAGATGCAATCAAAGCCCGCGCATTGTCGTCGGTTGTATAACCTTCCCGCGTATTCGGCACCGAAAAGATTGCGTGTTGCAGGATCCCGGTATCGTCAGTCATAGCCAACAGATGACCTGTGTTCAGAGCGGGAAGAAGGTCTAATGAATTCATCGCAGAATCGTCCTGTTGGGCGGCTCTTGGATGTAAAGAGCGTTCGAATCGTGCCCGCTGAAAGCACGCCATATATGCCCTCGCCGTCTTTGCCCATGTCGTTCCACGAGAGTAAAGATAGGCGCGTTTTCGCATAGCGTGACGCTCTGCATTGTTCTCCAACAATCCCAAGACCGCTTCTGCAATCGCATCAGGACTCTGGAACGGAACAATTACGCCTCGCTTCTCAGCAAGTAACTCCTTTGCGTGCCAGTATGGCGTGGAAACGATCGCCTTTCCGGCGCCGAGCGCTATTGCGAGCGTACCGGAGACGACCTGTGCCTCATCCCGGTAGGGCGTGATGTAGATATCGGCAGCGCCCACATGCTCTAGAAGCTCCTCTGTGCTTACAAAGCGATTATTCAGAATCACGTTATCGGAAACGCCAAGCTTCTTTGCCAGTGCTTGCAGTTCTTCCCGGTAACGCTCGCCTTCGCGCCTGCGGATATGAGGATGGGTTACTCCAGTGACAATATAGACCACATTTGGCTGTCTAGCCAAGATAGCAGGTAACGCCTGAATGACGTTCTCTATGCCCTTGTTAGGAGACAGCAATCCGAAAGTAAGCAGAACCGATTTGCCTTCTGTGCCAAACTTATCTTTGTAATAGTTAGGGTCCATAAAGGGGAGATCCGGTACGCCATGTGGAATCACGTCAATCTTTTCGTCTGGGACTGCATAAACTTCGTGCAGCATCTTGGCTGCCAGTTTGCTCATCACCACCATGCGATCGGATAACTGTGCAATCTCTTCAAGCGCAATACGCTGATACAGATCCGGATCGCGCAGTACCGTGTGTAGCGTGGTCACCAACGGCATCTTCAATTTGCGCAGCAAGGTCAGTATATGGCTGCCCGCGCTGCCGCCATAAATGCCATATTCATGTTGCAGACAAACAAGATCGTTGCCATTGAAGTTGAGGAAATCAGCGGCCCGCTCATAGGAGGAAATGTCTTCCTGCTCTAGTTCCAGGCGAACTTGTTCAGGATATTGATAGCTTGATTCGGGATCGTTGACCGGGATGGCAAACAACCGTCCCTCTCCGTATTCGGTCGCGAGCGCCGTGCATAGGTCAGTTGTAAAAGTAGCAATGCCACACTCACGCGGCAGGTAGTTTCCCACAAATGCAATGCGGGTTGGCAAAGGCAATTTGCACGCTTTCGCAGTGATATGCAAACATGCTTCGGAATCCGGATTTGCGACAAGCTTCTCAGGATGTACTATCTCAGAATGCGACATCATACCCTCCCTTCACCTTCAGATCTGGCCAAGAACCAGAAGAACAACGACAATCAAGAGAATCAGTCCTACTCCTCCGCTCGGGTAATATCCCCAAGATCTGCAATGGGGCCATCATGGCAACGCGCCCAGGAGCGCTAAGACCAGAATTGCGATCAATATCGTTCCATGCATTTGCACTCCTCGCAATCCTGGAATTACCTGGGATTACTGAACATATGCCGCGGCCTCTATCGAGACCGCGGCAGTTGAACAGTTTGTTAGAGCACACTTCCAGTCGGTGCAATTGCTGTGGTGCCAATCGCTTCTCCGGATACGACCAGCTCTACTCTCCGGTTTTCCTGCCTGCCCGCTGAGTTGTCATTGGAGGCTACCGGCAACGTATTACCATACCCCTTGGAACTCACGGAACCTGTCACTACGCCCTGTTCCACGAGGTAATTGCGCACAGCATCAGCGCGATTCTCCGACAGTTTCTTATTCATATCGTCGCCGCCGATGTTGTCGGTGTAGCCACCAACTTCAATGTTAAGTCCGGGGTAAGCGATAAGAATCCCAGCAACCTTCGCCAGTTTCTCCCGCGCACCAGGCTTCAACGTGTAATGTCCAGTATCGAACAATACATCGGACATGCTGACAATCAGCCCGCGCGCGCTTTCCCGAGTTGCTAGAATCTTGTTTAACTGTTCGGACAATTGCGCACGTATTGCAGCCTTGTCACTATTTGCCTGTTGCTCATTCATTTGAGCTTTTTGGGCCGCTAAGCGAGACTGCTCAGCATCGGCTTGGGCGATTGAGATTGCGGCAGCCGATGCGGATTGATTGGCGGTCAAGTCAGCCTGAGCCTTCTCTGCATTGGCTCGCGCTATTACCGTATCGGATTGCGCTTGATCTTTTAGCCGGTTAGCGGTATCGGCTTGAGCTTGCGAGGTAGCCTGCGCGTCGCTTGCAGCCTGACGCTCATTTGCGAGGCGAACCTCGTCAATCCTTTTGACCGCGATCTCGCGCGCATCTTCGGCGGTTTGAACTGCCTCTCGTGAGACAGCAATCAACGGCTTGTTATCGACATGCTTGTTTGTGGCGTACGCATTGGCATTGTCCATCAACTGAATAGCGTGCTGGTAACTCGCGCTCGCATACTGTTCAGCTCCCTCGGATTGCGCAATCCGCAGCGCATTTCGCGCTTCGTAGAATTCCAATGGTAGACTGGCGTTCAGGACAACAGGGTCGAACTTATAGCCAGAGGGAATGTAGCCCCCGCGCTCCAATAGCTCGTACTTGGCATTCACGGCTTCGGTGGTCCCCTTGGTGTCCGCACGAACGACGTTCTCAAGGACAACGACGTTGCTGGGCTGCCGGACGGCATAGTACGGCTCCGCGGTGACGATCAGTGCGAATGCCTGGAGATCGGTGGTTGCAGTCAGTTTGCTGCGGTCATTGCCACCTAACAGCACTTCTCCAAGATTCACAGGCCGGCCCTCGGGCGAGATCGCCCACAGGACATACGTGAGATACTCGCCGCCAAAGGTTGTCGGGCTTTGCAAATTGCCGAATTCCGCTTCGACTTCCATGGTGCCACGCTTGCTTCTCACCTTGGCTGATCCATTTGATGAAGGCAGCAAAGCCGTCCCGGCGAAATCCACATTTGAGGCCCCGCTGCGATGTTGATAGTTGACCGCCTCAACCGAGCGACTGACCACGATCACGCGGTATGTGGAGACAGTGGACACAGGGCCTGTGGTTTTAACGACCGTTGTCGTTTGCGTAGTCACCTGCGCAAAGGCGCTCAAGCCGAGGACACTTCCCATTGCGAACAAAAGCATGTGCTTCAAGATTCCTCCTATTGGCAGGTGTCTGCCGTACTGCGGTGGACGTTCGTTACTATGACGGGCACGATCTGCCAGTCTTAACAGGTTGATTGTTCAATGCCCGACGCGGAACTTGTAGATGGAGTCGAAGAGGCCGAATACCTTGAGAAGCCACAGGACGACGACGATTACGACGACACCATTCAGAATTCCCTTGATCTGACCCTGCATGGGTATGTAACTGTTGACCAGCCATAGCAACAGGCCGACTATGCACAGCGTGATGACAACAGGAATGAGTGGCGTATTATTTCCGATATTGTACTGAGAAAGGTTGTCAAAGAGACCGACAATCTTCAGAAGCCACAGAACCACGGCAATCACTACAACGCCATTCAAAATGGCCTTGATCTGCCCCTGCATGGGTATGAAGCGGTTGACCAGCCATAGCAACAGGCCGATTACTGCAAGCACGATAACTACAGTGACAAGTGGCATCTTAATGTTCTCCAATCTTTATGTGGACTTGATCCACACTCAAGGAATCTTCGAGGCGTTCGACAGATTCGTGTTGAATTGCTTGCTTCTCGCTTGGCTCATTTCGGCAATTGCATATGCAAAGAGCGGAAATTGTGCCGGTCATAAGAAAAATGACGATTTTTGTGTCTTAGCACAACCTGGGGGCTAAAAGGGGCATAAATTCATTCATCTTCCTTAGCTCAGGAACCAGCTGGGAGAGGAAAAACGGTCATTTTCTTCATGCTTATTGTTCCAAAGTAATAAAAATATAGCTGAGCTATAATGCACAGGAGTGTAATTGTAAATGGAGGTATTCGGCGGGGGTGTATTTTACCTTTGCTTTCAGCGGATTACTCGACTGCGGCTCCATCACCATCCCCAGGCGGCGAAGATTGAATCAGCTCATACATACGCCTCAAACAATCGCGTACGTTGGTCGTCGCCTACACGTTGTTGATCAGTTTCAAAGAATGCTGGATCGCAATCTCCAACGAACTCATTGGAAATGCGTGAATGAAAAGCCTGCTTAAGGACTGAAGCGGTTTTGCGGCTAGACGGAGACACATGGAGCAGCAGGTTGCCCAATCTTCTACGGAAGCGAATGCCGCGGCAGGCCGCGTGGAATCCACACCAGGTCTCCACTCAGAACGTAAATGGCGATAGCCGTAATCATGAGAACGGCGCCGGCCCAGAAGCGCCAGTCACGATGCATGCGCCTCCAGTAAGGCCCGGGATCCGGCTCGCCACTATCGCTGCTATTTCCTTCGCGGTTGTGTTTGCTGCCGGTCATCTCTTCTCCATTTTCAGAATATCCGAACAATGTTTAAGCGGAAAGCTTCTCTTGAAGTGAACATTTCCTGATTCCGCGCATCACATCATTCGCTATTGTTTCTCAACAGCCACAGAAGTGACCTGAGCCGGGCTGTCGGAATTTGCTACTGGTGAGCCAACAACCGGCGCCTGTCTGTTCACGGGCATTTCGGTTCCCGCGGGAAAGATGAGAATCTGGATTGAGCCCCAGTCTGCTTCCTGGCTTGCTCCTGCCTGCTTACCCAGGCCCAATGTCTTAAGGTGGCTGTCGTCAAATCCAAAGTTATCGACCAGGTACTCGCGCACAACCATGGCTCTGGCTTCGGTGAGCACCTGGTTCTTTTGCGCATCGCCTTCCATGCCTGTTGAAACCACTATTACAGCCAATCCAAATTGATTCCCTGCCAGGAACTCGCCGCCGGCATTGAGAGACTTTTGATCTTTTAGCTTGGCAGAATCGCGAGTATCAAAGAGTTGCTTCGCTGTATAGGTAAACGATTTCAGCGGCGTACCCGGCGGAAGCCCGCTAATCTTGTTCGCTGTCAGGCTGGCTGAGTCTTCGTATCCCCGCTTCCTGAAATATCCGCTCAATAGGAAGTTATGTTTCAAAGCTTCCATATTTTCCTGGAAGTCCGTCACGCCGACCTGCGCCTGGAGCATCGTGTCGTGCATGGCAGCCGTTGATTGTTCCAGGTTGTTATAAAGTTGCTTGTCGTTCACCAGCGCTCCCACGGTTCCCTGGCCAGAGTCGATCTTGGCGCTAACCGAATTCAGATGTAGCGTGGCTTGCTGGCTGCTATCCAGCATTCCGTTCGCTTTCTTGAGCATATCCGCCATCAAAAGCGGAGGTTCACTCTCGATGACATCGCCATCCTTTACGTCTGCTTGTCCGGCAGATCCAAATGAAATGGCCAGAAACTGATTGCCCAACACTCCTTCAGTTTCAATCGAAGCCACGGAGTCCTGCTTGATGATCTCGTGCGTCGATTTATCGAGATCCATGACAACCGTGACCTTTTCACCTGGCTTATGAGGTAAATCGATGCTATGCACAGTTCCGCTGTGAACTCCGCCCACCTGCACGTCGGCTCCATTAGTCAGGCCCGCAACATTGTCGAATTGCGCTTTCAGCCGGTATGTGGAGCTAAATAGATAGTTCTTGCTTCCGATAATGAAGACTCCGGCAGCCAGAACTGCCAGCGCCACAACGATGAATGCTCCCAGCCGCGCCACTCTCGACATAGTTCCTCCTACGACAATTTCAGAAAGTCTTCAACAAATCCGATGTTGCTCTGTTGAAGATCTTCAAACGTGCCTTCGATTACAACATTCCCCTGATCCAGCAGGGCCAAACGATTGGCAATCGTCTTGGCGCTGTGCAGGTCGTGAGTTACCACAACGGATGCCATCTTACGCTCCCGCTGGAGCTTGAGAATCAAATCGTCGATCTCGCCCGAGCTGATGGGGTCAAGTCCTGCCGTGGGCTCATCAAGAAGCAGAATCTCCGGTTCCAGCGCGAGCGCACGCGCCAGACCTACGCGCTTTTGCATCCCGCCTGAAATATCGGAAGGCATTTTCCCAAAATCGCCCTTCATACCCACTTCAGCGAGCAACTGATTCACACGTTCACCGCGCTCGGACCTGGACATTTCTTTCCGATGGTGTACGAGGGGAAACGCGACGTTCTCAGCTACCGTGAGTGAGTCGTAAAGCGCCGCATGCTGAAACAGGAAGCCCATCTTCTTCCTGATCTCGCCCATCCTATCAATCGCCAGACCGACGATATTCTGGCCGTGGATGCAAACCGATCCCGAGTCGGGCGTTTCCAGGCCGATGATAATCCGCAACAGCACACTTTTTCCCGTGCCGCTACGTCCCAGTACGGCCAGAGTTTCTCCACGGTTCACACTCAGGCTAATTCCGTTAAGGACCATGTGACTTCCAAAGGTCTTCCGCAAGTTCTCGACCGCGATAACCGGCGCAATACCGTCTTTCTCAGATTGCTCTTGCTTTATCGCGATGTCATAAGCAGTGGCCATTCATATCTCACAAAACGGTGCGTCAACGGTTAAGGGCTAAGGGAAGACAACCAGAATGAATTTCACCAAGACAACATCGGCCAGAATCACGAATAGCGAGGCGAGAACCACCGAGTTTGTAGCTGCGCGGCCAACTCCCTCCGCACCGCCGCGGGTTCGCATTCCCTGAAAGCTAGCTATAAGCCCGATGATCAGGCCATACACGGCGGTCTTGAATGTCTGCGGCAGAAAAGTATTGAAAGTCGCGCCCTTGAAGCCGTCCTGGATGAACTGATGGAACGAGAGCGGCTCGACCAGTGTTTGCGCAAACCAGCCCATCAACAGGCCGCATGCATCTGAGACAAGGGTCAGCAAAGGCAGCATTAGGATGCAAGCCAGGATTCGTGTAGCTGCAAGAAGCCGGTAAGGGTTGATTGCCGACGCCTCTATGGCGTCGATCTGTTCGGTAACTTTCATTGAGGCAAGTTCAGCGCCAATGCCGGCTCCCACGCGCCCACTCACGACAAGGCCGGTGATGATCGGACCCATGACCTGGATCACGGAGTACACGAGAGTGGCTGGAAACATCGACTTCGCGCCGAATCGACTTAGACTGTATCGAGCTTCGAGCGAGATGATCACGCCGATGGCGGAGCCTGCCATGACGACCACCGGGAAAGACTTCGAGCCAACCTCGTCGAGTTGACGGATTAATTCGCGCCACTCATACGGCGGTGTTACAGCTGCGCGCAGGACCTGCCAGAAGAAGATGCCTAGGTTGCCGAACCACTCAAAGAAGCCTTCAACCAGCCCCGCGGCAGAATTCGCAGCGGTGCTCAGGAGTTCCGTCCGCCGTCCCGAATGCGGCGGGTTGATGGCTGGGACGGCAATGGATCCGCTGTTGCTCAATGGTTTGGTCCAGGTTCAGGCGAGCCGTGCGTATTGTTCAAATGCATACGATGAAGCAAGGAGTGCGGTCCGCTATAGAGAAACTCCAAGGCAACGTTGCCGCCTGCATAGAGCAGCAGGCTATAGTTGCCGGTGCGGAATCCATCCTTCGCGCCGTAGCGATCAGGGTACCAACCGTAAACCGCAGTCATCGAACCTGCATACGGCGCTACGAGGGCCGGGAAAGAGAAAACGCGATGGCCGTCCTCGCCGCGGCGCGCTGTCAAGGTCGAAATCAAGGCATGGCTCAGCCGCGGAAACACCCCACTGCACTCACAGCGGTAGTACAACGCGTCTTCCTTGAAGGCCTCCGAAAGCCCGTAACGCGTCGTGGTGGCCACCAGTGCGATGCCGTAATCAGACCCGAATCGCTTGGAGTAACCCTCTGCACCCTGTTTCCATTCCGGAGGAGCATTGCTGAATTGGTTAACTCCAGCCACCAGTGCTGCTCCGGCAATGGGATACGGACCGAACGCGTCGAAAGCGTAGTTGCGGACCATTATTCTCTGCGTCGGGCGCACATATGTCAGATCAATCTGGCTTGAGGCCGCGCTTGTTGTAGTGTCGGAGGAGTCTCCCGCAAAGGGTAATGATTGCGATCCAGACGTCGCTGACAAAAGTGCCAGGACTGCGGCGACGAGCAGGAAAAATAACACGCGGCGAATCTTTTTATCGATAGGCTCATTGATTGATCGGAATCCGAGTTCCCCAGCCACATCGCCGTAGAATGCAAGCAAAGAGTGCGAATTTAGTGTCCTCATGGTGGTCGTCATGGTTTCGTCTTCGGTCGGCATCTGCACTCCCTGATTCATCTTGCGCATCAATACAAATGCGGCGTTCAGCCGCGCCCTAATAGATGTTGACAGAGTATGAGTCTCTTTGGATGGTCACATTTGCTCGCAGCCGCATAGAGGCATTTGTGCCCCGCCCAAATCACATTGCGCTAACATAACCTGCCCTGTAAGCGTTTGCGACTGTGCGGAACATGTCCAAAACAGCACAGCTTTTGCTCTCATGATTGCCGAGAATCAGACTCCAGCCACGTCAGTGGTTCGGCGAGGAGACCATCATGCCTGAAGTACGTGCATTTCCTTCCATTCCGACAAAGATTCTGCTGCCCATTGACTTTAGCCCATCCTCACAGGCAGCTTTGGAGATGGCAGCGGATCTTGCTCAGCACTTTCATGCCGAACTCTATCTTGTAAATGTAATTCCGTATTTCCCCACCACAACTCTCCCTGATTTGATTCCTGAAACCGAATTTGTCCAGGAGGCGAGAACATTTGCAGAGCAGCATCTGGCCAAGTGCCATGCGGCTCTTGCGGCCAGGGGAGTCAAGTCGACTTCCAGCGTCGAAATCGGCAATGACATAGCGGGAAACATCATAGAGGTGATTGAGCGCGAACATATCGATATGGTCGTAATCTCCACCCACGGCATCTCCGGCTGGCATCCGCTGGTTTTCGGATCGATTGCCGAGAAGGTCGTCAAGCTGGTGCAATGTCCGCTCTTGCTTCTTCGCTCAACCAAGCCCGAGATTGGCGCGAAGAACCCATCAGAACGATCCGTGGAATGGTGGTAATGAAGACAGCATCACAGGTCGCCTAGAATGAGTGCGCATAGCGCCGTCGCCCCCGCATCACCGAGTCAGGCCGCAAAGCCGGCTCAGGAGATCGCCTCGACAGGCCTCACCAGCGATGAGGCGCGCATCCGTCTGGAAAAAGACGGACCCAATGCAATGCCGGATACTTCGACGCATCCGCTGCGAAATGCGTTGGCCAAGTTCTGGGCGCCTGTTCCATGGCTGCTTGAAGCCTCGATTGTGCTTGAGATAGCGCTGCACAAGGATTACGAGGCTGCTGTCATCGCAGCCCTGCTGGTTTTCAATGCGGCGCTCGCCTACTTCCAGGAGAGTCGAGCACAGGCAACTCTGGCGGCATTGAAGTCGCGTCTCGCCCTCAATGCCTCTGTCCAGCGCGATGGCACATGGAAGACTGTGCCGGCAGCGGAATTGGTATGTGGCGACCTGGTGAAGCTGTCGCTTGGCGGCGTGGTCGCTGCCGATGTGCATCTGACTGGTGGTTCGGTCGAACTCGATCAGTCGATGCTCACCGGCGAATCGCTGCCGATAGAAGCAGCTCCTGGCGCAGATACTTATGCAGGAGCTCTCGTCCGGCGTGGTGAAGCAACAGCCGTTGTAACCGCCACCGGCGTTCGCACAAAATTCGGACGCACGGCGGAGCTCGTCCGCACCGCGCACGTTGTGAGTACGCAGCAGAAGGCTGTGCTAAAGATCGTTCGCAACTTGGCGATCTTCAATAGCCTCGTAATTGTTGCGATGGGGACGTATGCATATGCCCATGCGATGCCATGGAGCGAGATTATTCCACTGTTGCTCACATCGGTGCTTGCGGTTATCCCCGTGGCATTGCCTGCAACGTTCACCCTTGCAGCGGCAGTAGGCGCTCGTGATCTGGCGAAGCTGGGCGTGTTGCCGACACGGCTCTCCGCCGTGGATGAAGCTGCATCGATCGATGTCTTGTGCTCGGACAAAACCGGAACTCTGACCCGCAATGAACTTTCTGTAACCAGCATTCGCCCCATGCCCGGCTCCGACGAAGCCCACGTTCTCGAATTGGCGGCTCTGGCAAGCTCAGAAGGCGGTGTGGACCCTGTCGATGCGGCAATTCGCTTGGAAGCCTCGCACAAGCCGGCGTCGGATCTGCCAAAGCTGGCCGCGTTTGTTCCGTTCGACCCGGTCAAGAAAACTTCAGAGGCGACAGCCAAGGATGAGAAGGGCAGCGCAGTGCGGATCATCAAGGGCGCGTTCTCCGCTGTTGTAGCTCTGACGGCTCCGTCGCCCGCCGCTGCTGCAATCGCCGACGAATTGGAGAAACAAGGTTTCAGAGTCCTGGCAGTGGCGGAGGGAACACCGGATTCCATGCAAGTTATCGGTCTGATCGCTCTCAGTGATCCCCCGCGGACAGACTCAATCTCTCTTATCTCGGAATTGAAGACCCTCGGTGTGCGTACTGTCATGGTGACGGGAGATGCTCCGGTCACGGCCGGAATCGTCGCTCATGCAGTCGGATTGACTGGAGCCGTCTGCCCGCCCGGTAAACTTCCTGATGCCATCAAGCCTGAGGATTTCGCCGTCTTCGCGGGCATTCTTCCAGAAGGCAAGTATGATCTCGTCAAGGCCTTCCAAAAGAGCGGACATACGGTCGGGATGTGCGGTGATGGCGCCAATGACGCTCCTGCGCTCCGCCAGGCGCAGATCGGCATTGCCGTCTCGACCGCAACCGATGTGGCAAAATCGGCTGCCGGTGTTGTCTTGACCGAAGCTGGCCTGGGCGGAATTGTGGCCGCTGTAAAGGAAGGCAGGATTACATTTCAGCGCATCCTCACCTATACGCTGAACTCGGTTCAAAAAAAGATATTCCAGGTTCTCCTGCTGGCGGTTGGGCTGGTTATGACTGGGCACGCTGTCCTGACTCCCATGCTGATGGTCATTGTGATGATCACCGGCGACTTCCTCGCCATGTCGCTGACCACGGACAAGGTGCGGCCTTCGATAACACCAAACTCGTGGCGCATCGGCAGGATTACAACAGCAGGCGTAATGATGGGGGTCTGCTTCCTTGCATTCTCCACAGCGATCCTGGCGGTCGGTAAATTCCAGTTGCATCTGGGCATCGAATCACTCAGAACACTCTGTGTGGTGGGAATTGTATTTGGCAGCCAGGCTACGATGTACGTGATTCGCGGGCGCCAGCACTTGTGGGGATTGCGTCCCAGCGCTTTGCTCGTGCTTTCTTCAGCAGCCGACGTCTTGATTATCTCAACACTCGCGGCCTTGGGAATCGCCATGGCGCCATTGCCCATCGCGATCATCGCCTGCGAGTTTGTCGCGGCGGTTGTATTCGGCGCGATCCTGGACGTGGTGAAGATCCCCATCTATGGCCGTCTCCGTATCGCCTGAGTGTCCACGAGAATAGCCGGAGCAGCATGCCGTTATCGCCCGTGGAGCAGAGGCCTTGGCAATCTAATGCTGAATAGAGGTCTCTGACTTTGAAGGCTTCCGCGTGACCTGAGCTGGCGAAGGCAACTGCGACCGATCCCAACCTCCGCCCAGGGATTCAATCAGTTGAACCGACGCCGTCATCTCTAGTACTTGCAGATTCGTCAGAGACTGCTGGTTAGAAAGCAAAGTGGTTTGCGCTATGATCACATCGATGTATGGATCAATGCCCGTTTCGTATCGCCCTAACTCCAGCTTCAGAAACATCTGTGAGGAGTCGACGGCTTCTTGCTGATGCCGTACCTGTTGCGAAAGAATGCGAACCGCCGCGAGCGAGTCTTCCACCTGTTGAAATGCAATCAACACAGATTGGCGATATGCGGCAAGATCTGCGTTGTAAGTTGCGATGTACTGATTTACGGTCGCGCGGCGCAGGCCCCCATCATATACAGTTTCAGAGACAGATGGGCCGACTGACCAGAAGCGGCTTGGCCAATCCAGAAGGTTCTTGATGGCCGAACTTTCCATGCCGCCCGTTGCTGAGAGCGTCAATGCCGGGTAATAAGCTGCATAAGCAACCCCGATTTGCGCATTGGCAACGGCCATGTTCCGCTCCGCGGCGGCAACGTCGGGGCGCCGTTCGAGCAGTTGAGACGGCAAGCCCACTGGAATAGGCGGCGGCGCGCTCGTTCTGGGTTCGACCGGGATGGAAAACTCCGAGGCCGGCTTGCCAACGAGCATGGCAATCGCATGTTCATACTGCGCTCGCGCAATTCCTATATTGATCGCAGCGGACTGCGCGCTCTCCAAAGTTGTCTGCGCTTCGACAACGGAGATCTGGTCGGCTACGCCAGTGTCGTAGGCAGACCGTTCAACTTCCAGTGCTTTCTTGTCGGCCTCTACCGTGCCATTGAGGATTTTTTGCAGTTCGTCCTGGCCGCGAATCTCAAAGAAGTACTGGGCCATGCTGGCTTGTTCAGTCAACCGCTCATTTTCAAGGTCGGCCGCGGTCAATTGCGCAGTATATTGGCTGGCGCGCACTGTGTTGCGCACCTTGTCCCAGAGATCGGGCTCCCATGAAATATCGCCGGGGAGAGAAAACAACTGTGACTGCTGACCGCCTGTCGCGCCGGTGCTAGATGCGGATCCAACATTGGAGGATGCCCGTGATCGAGTATAAGAACCTCCTACGCTCACTGTTGGAAAATAATGCGAGCGCGCTTCTCGCACCATGGCACGAGCCACCATAAAGTTCTCGAAGGCCTGGCGGATATTCTGGTTGTCGATGTTGAGTTGATCTTCGAGCGCATTCAATTCCGGTTCATTGTAAATCTCCCACCACTTGCCGCGGAGAGCCGCATCCTGGGGTTGTGCGACGACCCACCCATCGGCTTCCTTGAACTGCGCGGGAGATTCCTTGTAGGACGGAGGCGCCGTCATCGCAGGCGGAATATACTTTGGCCCAACATTGCATCCAGCCAACATCACACAAAACACAGTTACGGTGAGTGCGGACAACGCCGTAGAAAGTCTCCGGGATAGTACGATCGACTTTTTCATAACGAGCTCTCCATAACCATAGTTTGTTAGGATGCCTCTGCGGTTTCTGGGCGTAGAGTAACTGGCTGTCTGCCTTTGAAGCGGAGGCGCAAGCGGTCAAAGGCCAGATAGACGACAGGCGTGGTATAGAGAGTCAGCATCTGACTGACAATCAGTCCGCCTACGATGGTGATGCCCAGCGGGCGTCTGAGTTCGGAACCGGTGCCAGTGCCGAAGGCCAGCGGCAGCGCGCCGAACAAAGCGGCCATGGTCGTCATGAGGATAGGGCGAAAGCGAAGCTGGCAGGCTTCAAAAATGGCCTCAGTGGTACTCTTGCCGTGCTCGCGCTCCGCAACCAGCGCAAAGTCGATCATCATGATNNGCGTTCTTCTTCACGATGCCAATCAATAGAATGATGCCGATGATCGAGATCACACTGAGATCGACCTTGAACAGCATAAGAGCGAGCATGGCTCCCACACTGGCCGAAGGCAAAGTGGAAATAATGGTAATAGGATGCACCAGGCTCTCATACAGAATACCGAGAACAATGTAGACCGCGAATATAGCCGTGATGATAAGAAGGGGCTCGCTGGCCAGCGAGGTTTGGTACGCCGCCGCCGTTCCGGCAAAGACGCCGCGAACGGTTTGCGGCATATTTAGCCGCTCCTGCATCTGGCCAACCAGGCGGACCGCGTCGCTCAAAGACATACTCTCAGCCATATTGAACGACACGGTGACGGATGGGAATGAGCTGGTGTGATTGATGGTCAGCGGCGTGGTGCTCGCTTGCGCCGAGGTGACCGTGGAGAGCGGAACAATGCCGTTGCCCGAGGTGTTGAGATAGATGTTCTTCAAGCCATCCGGGCTCTGCCAGTACTGGGGCGCAACCTCCAATACGACGTAATACTGGTTCAACTGAGTGTAGATAATGGAGACTTGCGACTGTCCGAAGGCGCTGTAGAGGGACTTATCCAAAGATTGCGGCGTGATGCCAAGGCGCGCGGCGGAAGGGCGGTCATAGCTGATCAGCTCTTGCAGTCCGCTATTCTGCGCATCGCTGTTCACATCCTGGAAGCCGGGGATCTTCTGCATCCCGGCAAGCAGGATAGGACCCCAGTGTGCCAGATCCGCCACGCTATCCGACTGTATGGTGTATTGGTACATTGCGTTGCTTTGTCGTCCTCCGATGCTCAGGTCCTGCGCCGCCCGAAGTAAGGCTGTAGCAACCGGAAGCCGGTTCAGCTTGGGCCGCAGGCGATCGATAATCGCCGCCGCCGAAACCTTGCGCACATTCAGCGGCTTTAATGCGATATATATTGAGCCGGTGTTAGATGCGCCTCCGCCGCCTGTATGAGCAATGACATCGGAAACGGCCGGGTCGGCCTTGATGACATTCACCAGTTTCTGAATCGAGTTGTCCATGATAGGAAACGATGCGTCCTGCGGTCCTCGCACGTTGCCCATAATCACGCCCGTATCCTGCTGCGGAAAGAATCCCTTTGGGATAATAACGATAAGATAAAAGTTCAGCGCAATGGTGAGCAGCAGCAGGGTCAACATGGGCGCTGGATGCTTTAACACCCACGCAAGAGTGCGGCTATAAGAGGAGAGCATCCACGTGAATCCACGCTCGGTTATCCGATACGCGCGGCCGTGCTTGATGGTCCTCTCATCTTTAAGCAGATAGGCGCACATCATGGGCGTGGTCGTCAGCGAGATCAGCATCGACACAATGATGGCAGTCGACAGTGTGATTGCAAATTCGCGGAAAAGGCGGCCGACGATGCCGGCCATGAGAAGAATCGGGATAAAAACCGCAATCAGCGACATGCTGATGGATAAAATGGTAAAGCCAATCTCCTTTGAACCCTGGAATGCGGCCTTCATCGGAGCCATGCCTGCTTCACGGAGGCGTGAAATGTTTTCCATCACCACAATAGCGTCGTCTACCACGAAGCCTGTCGAGATGGTCAGCGCCATCAGCGAGAGGTTGTCGATGCTGAAGCCAAACAAGTACATGACGGCGAAGGTGCCAATGAGGGAGGCAGGAACGGCGACGGTGGGAATGAGTGTAGCTCGCCAGTTGCGCAAGAAGACGAAAACGACAAGAATTACCAGGATGACCGAGAGGATGAGCGTACTCTCCACGTCGCTCACTGAAGCGCGGATGGTGGTGGTGCGATCAAGAACGATGGTGGTCTTGATGCCTTGCGGAATGGACGCCTGGATCGATGGCAATTCTGCGCGGACACGATCGACGGTATCGATGATGTTGGCGCCCGGTTGGCGAAAGATCATGATGGTGATCGAGGGCGTGCCGTTCAGGTAACCTGCCGTGCGGATGTTCTGCGCTCCATTCGATACGTCGGCAACATCAGCGAGCCGGATCGCGGCTCCCTTGTTGCTTCCGACAATAAGCGATTTGAATTGGTCTGCATGGGAGATCTGGTCATTGGTGACGATGTCCGCGGTCGTATTTCCGTCTGAGATCTGCCCCGCTGGCTCATGCGCATTCTGCTGGCTCAATACAGACTGAATGTTCTGGATTGTGAGTCCGTGGCTGTTAAGCAGAGTAGGATTTACTTCCACACGCACGGAAGGACCGGCGCCTCCGCCGACCGAGACCTGTCCAACACCCTCGATCTGCGAGAGCTTCTGCGCAATAACCGATGAAGCCTCGTCATAGAGTGTCGGTTTATCGTACTTATCCGAAGTAAGTCCGAGAATAATAATCGGTGAATCCGCGGGATTTACCTTGCGATAAGTCGGATTGGCAGGCAGGTTTGCGGGCAAGTAAGTGCGCGCGGCGTTGATGGCCGCCTCCACGTCTCGCGCCGCGCCGTCGATGTCTCGGCTCAGATCGAACTGCAGCGTGATCGAGGTGCTGCCCAGCGAACTCGATGAAGTCATCTCGGTGACGCCGGCGATGTGGCTGAACTGGCGCTCCAACGGAGTTGCGATTGCGGAGGCAGTGATCTCGGGGCTTGCGCCGGGCAAACTGGCGGAAACTGAGATCGTCGGGAAATCCACTTGCGGCAAAGGGGAGACAGGCAGAACATTGAAGGCGATGGCCCCTACGAGTATGATGCCTACCGTCAGCAATGTGGTGGCTACCGGCCGGCGAATGAAGGGGGCGGAGATATTCATCATCCCTCCGCCGGTTGTGGTTCGCTGTCGCTTGCGATAGTCTTCGGCGAACGACTGAAGCGATGACCGATGCGATCGAAGAAGATGTAGATGACAGGCGTGGTGTAGAGCGTGAGTATCTGGCTCAGAAGAAGTCCGCCAACCATGGCAATGCCCAGCGGACGACGGAGCTCCGAACCCATGCCCTGACCCAGAGCCAGCGGAAGACCCGCCAGCAGTGCGGCCATGGTGGTCATCATGANNGGCGGAAGCGCAGCAGGCAGGCATCATAGATCGCATCCGTGGAGTTCTTGCCATGCTCTCGTTCTCCCTCCATCGCAAAGTCGACCATCATGATTCCGTTCTTCTTGACAATGCCGATCAGGAGAATGATGCCGATGATGGCGACGACGCTGAGGTCCTGCTTGAAGATAATCAGAGCCAGTAATGCGCCTACGCCTGCCGATGGCAGTGTGGAGAGAATGGTAACTGGATGAATGAAGCTCTCATATAGAATTCCCAGCACGATATACACGGCAGCAAGCGCGGCAAGAATTAACAAGCCCTCATTGGCGAGCGACCCTTGGAATGAGGCAGCGGTGCCTTGAAAACCATACTGGACGCTGGCCGGCATGTTCAAGTCCTTTTGCGCCTTTTCGATGGCCGTGATTGCGCCTCCCAGCGCGGCGCCGGGCGCAAGATTGAACGATACGGTAACTGCCGGAAACTGTCCCTGATGATTGATCGAGAGCGGCTCGGTTACTTTCTCAATGTGAGTGAAAGCACTGAGAGGTACGGCATTGGAAGCCGCGGTAGAAGAGACTGCATTCGCGGCAGAAGAAGCGCTGCTCGCGCCCACATTGGATTTAATCGCATTCGAGGGCGCGCTGAGTGCTGCGGAGGAAGGAGTATATGCCACGGTCGTCGTGGTCGCATTTGAACCAGCGGACGATGATCCCGAGGATGCGAAGGACGATGAAGCACCCGGACCAGAGCCTCCCGCGGAGGTATTGGTCTGAATATACAAATCCTGAAGTCTTCCGGGGCTTAGTTGGAAATTCGGATCAGTTTCCAGAATCACGTGATACTGGTTCAGCTGCGTGTACATCGTATTGATCTGACGTTGGCCATAAGCGTCATAGAGCGTGCTGTCAATCGTGGACGGCGCAATTCCAAGCCGCGATGCGGTGACGCGATCAATCACCAGCGATACCGCCAGGCCTCCGGTTTGTTGGTCGGTGGCCACATCGGCAAGTTGAGGCAACTGCTTCATCTTATCGACCAGCCGTCCGGTCCACAGGTTCAACTCGTTCGCATCCGGATCTTCCAGCGTGTATTGGTACTGGGTACGGCTGACGCGGTCATCCACCGTGATGTTCTGCACCGGGTCCATGTAAAGCACGATGCCCTCGACCGGCTTGAGGCTCGTTTGCAGCCTGCGAATCACATCGGAGGCGCTGATGTTGCGCACATTCAGTGGCTTCAGGTTGATGGACATTCTCCCGCTATTCAGCGTCGTGTTCGTTCCGTCCGCGCCAATAAAGGAAGACAGGCTATCGACTGCCGGGTCCTGAAGAATGATGGCTGCAAGTTGCTGCTGCTTCTCTGCCATAGCCGCAAAGGAGATAGTCTCCGGCGCCTGAGAGATACCCTGAATGACGCCCGTATCCTGCGTGGGGAAGAACCCTTTTGGAATGACGATATAGAGCATAATCGTAAGCACCAGGGTGGCGGCAGCCACCAGCAATGTGATGGTCTGGTACCCCAGAACAAACTTGAGCGTACGGCCGTAAAAGGCGATGACGTTTTCGAAGACGCGCTCCGAGGCCTTGAAGAAGCGTCCCTGCTGCTCTTTGGGAGTCTGGTGAAGAATCCGCGAGCACATCATGGGCGTAAGAGTTAGCGATACTACGGCTGACAGAATGATGGTGACGGCCAGTGTAACCGCAAATTCGCGAAACAAGCGGCCGACAACGTCGCCCATGAAGAGCAGCGGAATCAGCACCGCGATAAGTGAAACAGTAAGTGAGATAATCGTGAAGCCGATCTGTTCCGCGCCTTTCATCGCCGCCTGCATCGGCGTGTCTCCCGCTTCTAGATAGCGTGTAATGTTTTCTATCATCACGATCGCGTCATCGACCACAAAACCCGTGGAGATGGTGAGCGCCATCAGCGAAAGATTGTCCAGGCTATAGCCCAGCGCATACATGGCGCCAAAGGTGCCCACTAAGGAGAGCGGCACTGCAATGCTGGGGATAATCGTGGCGTATATGTTGCGCAGAAACAGAAAAATGACCATCACCACCAAAGCAACAGTCAGCAACAACTCAAACTCAACGTCAGAGACGGAGGCGTTGATGGCCGTGGTGAGATCGGTAAGCGGCGTGACCTTGATGGATGCCGGAAGGTTCACTTCAAGCTGGGGTAGAATCGCCTTGATGGCCTTCACCACGCTGATGGTATTCGCGCCGGGCTGCCTCTGAATATTGAGGATCACCGCGGGCGTCTTGTTCATCCACGCTGCCTGCTTATTGTTCTCAATGCCGTCTACCACTTGAGCAACATTGCTTAGCATGATAGGCGCGCCATTGCGGTAAGCAACTACAACCTTTCGATAATCGCCGCTGGTCATCAATTGATCGTTGGCATTGATCTGGTAATCCTGGTGAGGTCCGTCGAAGTTGCCTTTGGCTTGATTGACGCTGGTCTGCGTAAGCGCCGTGCGCAGATCCTCCATGTTGAGCCCGTACGACGATAGCGCCGTTGGATTAGCCTGAATGCGCACCGCCGGCTTCTGTCCTCCGCTGATGCTCACCAGACCGACGCCGCTCAACTGCGAGAGCTTGGGCGCAAGCCGCGTATCCACCAGATCCTCAACCTGCGACAACGGCATGGAGTCGGATGTGATGGCCAGCGTGAGAACCGGCGCATCCGCGGGATTGGTCTTGCTGTAAACCGGAGGCGAGGGAAGATTCGAGGGCAGAAAGCTTTGCGAAGCGTTAATCGAAGACTGAACCTCTTCTTCGGCGATGTCGATGTTCAGGCTGAGAGCGAATTGCAGGACAATCACAGACGACCCGCCGGAGCTGGTCGACGTCATCTGGCTTAGTCCCTGAAGCTGGCCGAACTGCCGCTCCAGGGGTGCGGTCACCGTAGTGGCCATCACATCCGGGCTGGCGCCTGGATAAAAGGTCAGAACCTGAATGGTGGGATAATCGACCTCCGGCAACGCGGAGACCGGCAACTGAGTATACGCGACGATACCCACCAGCAGGATTGCGGCCATCAGCAGCGCGGTAGCAACAGGACGCTGAATAAAGGGCGCGGATGGGTTCACGGAGCATTTCCCTCAGCCGCATTTGCTGGAGCCGCCTGCTTCGACACGACGACCTTACTTCCGGCCTGCAACTTATCAAAGCTGCTGGTGGCCACAACCTCGCCGGGGTTGATTCCCTGTACCTCTGTCATGCCGCCGTCCGCAACGCCGGTCTTGATGTTGCGCACACTGGCCGTTCCGTTCGCAATCACATAGAGAAACTCCACCTGCCCATTGTGCTGAACAGCCGCTGTGGGTACCAGCGTGACGCCCGTGTGCGTATTCAGCAGCAACCTCGTGTTGACAAACTGGTTCGGAAACAGAGCGCCATTCTTGTTATCGAAGAGCGCGCGTAACTTGACCGTTCCTGTCGTGGTGTCGATCTGATTGTCGATGGTCTGTAACTTGCCCGATGCAATTTTCTTGGTTTGGGTGCGATCCCACGCATCGACGGGCAGCGTATGCATCTGTTTCATCCGCGCCTGCACCTGTCCCAGGCTGTCTTCTGCAACCGTGAACACCACGGTCATAGGCTGTTCCTGAGTGATGACCACTAGAACGGTGCTCCCGCTTGCCTGCACCACGTTTCCTGGGTCCACAAGACGAAGACCGGCCCGGCCGGCAATCGGCGCGGCAATGTGACAAAAACCGAGTTGCACCTGGTCATAATTCACAGTGCCTTGATCGTTCTTTACCGTGCCCTGATCCTGCAGTACGATCTTCTCCTGATCGTCCAGCAGTTGCTTGTTGATGCTGTTTCGCGACCACGCGGTTCGGTATCGATCCAGATCCATTTGAGCCTGTGCAAGAATGTTGGTGTCGCGTTCCAGTGTGCCTTCGGCCTGGGTCAACTGTGCCTGGTAGGGTCGCGGATCGATGTCGATCAGCGCGCTCCCTTTCTGAACGAATTGCCCCTCGCTGTAATGCACCGCGGTTAAGATTCCGTCGGCCTGCGCGGTGATGTTAGTTGTATAGACCGGAGTCACCGTGCCGATGGCATCGAGGTAAATGCCGATGTCTCCCTTCGTTGCAGTGGCGGCCGTGGTAGTGACGGAAGGCTTCACGGCAGCCAGCGCGCGCTTGGCAGCCGCTGCCTTTACGTCGTTATTGTGGACAACCACGATAACGATCGCGACCAAAAGAAGCAGCAGAAGCAGGCTTGTCCACAGAATCCAGCGCCTTCGATACCAGGGAAGCGGATGAGACAACTGATGATCTGCGCCAATGTGGTGAACACTCGATTGATCTTCGTACTCAGGCATGCAGGACTCCGCGCCCACGCTACTGGCGATGTGCTCCTCGTAGAATCAGCGAAAATCGGGGTGCTAGTATGCGCCGTATTGCTCACTATTGGAACGCTAGCGGACGCATTCTATGAAATTATCCGCGAATATAGCGCTAATTGGCAAGTCATCGTCCCCCCTGTGTTGCGGTAGTTCTTCGCCTGGTCTTGACTCCATTTGGGTTTAAAATAAGCATATTCTCGCCTGATATTAGATAATCTCCCGTATTTGCACTTGGTCTTTGAAATGCTATTCGATGTGAGCGAAATAGAACAGACATAAGCCAGAGCCAAACGAGATGATGGCAAGTGCTTGAGTGTAATCGCCCTCAAGCGAAGGAGTGTCTGTTCCTGATGCGACACAGAATCTTCCTCAAGCCGCTCGGGACTGCATTGCCGATGCCAGGATTCTAGTTGAGCACGTATATTCCTGACTGAAGTTTCTCCTCTCCGGCCTTCGATGAATTCGCTACAATCACAGGCCTTTTCAAATACAAAGAGGCTTTTTCGTAGGCGTTCATTCACCACACCGGACAAACAAGTTTAGAATGGGGATACATTATGAAGAACAGAGATACTCGAAGTGCATTTGACGGCGCCGCTTTTCTTGCAGACGCGGGGCTCGGCCGCAAGATCGTTCAATTGGAGCCTAAAGAGACCTTTTTCTCCCAGGGAGATCCGGCCAACACCATCTTCTATCTACAGACAGGCCGGGCAAAACTCACTGTCGTCTCGCAAAACGGCAAAGAAGCCACCATCACGCTCCTTTCTGTTGGCGATTTCGTTGGAGAAGAGTCTCTGGCGTCCATTCCCGGATTGCGTCTGGCGACGGCTTCAGCTGTCAACTCGTGCACGGCGCTCAAGATCACAAGGGAAGAGATGGCCCGCGCAATGCATGACGAACCGGCGTTTGCGGACTTCTTTATGAAATTCATGCTGGCTCGCAGTATGCGCACCCAGGCGGATCTTGTTGACCAGCTTTTCAATTCCAGCGAAAAACGTCTGGCGAGGATTCTGCTGATCATGGCGGAATTCGGCAAGCCCGGCGAACGAGACACCTTCATCCCACCCATTTCGCAGGAAATTCTGGCGGAAATGATCGGCACAACACGGTCACGTGTGAGCTTCTTTATGAATCGCTTTCGCGCACTCGGCTATATCAATTACAACGGCCGCATCCAGGTCAATAAGTCGCTGCTCAATGTGGTTCTTCTCGACCGATTGCCAGATCATAACTCACAAAAGCCGCTCCTTTCCGCGGCAGAGATGATCTGAAGATCGCAATCTCCAAAGTTGAAACCGTTCTAGGGAACCTCTGCACAAGTCGATGCTTTGAAAGCGCACGACTTTAGTCGATCCGCAAAAGCAGCAAAATGAACACAGGCTATAGCGCCTGAGGGACTGTTGGACTGCAACAAAGGCTTGTTCAGAGGTCCCCCTAGAGACAGTCATTCCGCTAGTCAAAACAATATTGAAGCCCGATATTCCTATGGTCGAGGCTGAAAAACGTAATCTTTCAGCGGTGGGCGGATTGAGAATATTGGTCGAATCATGCGGACGGTATCTGTCTTCGTAGCAACTATGAAGTCGGCGCACAATGGTCAGAACAATGGATCGAATAATCAGGAGCTATTGCCTGCGCGCATGTACAATAAACCGCTGCGGGGCGGCGCCAATATAGTAAAACGGATAGCATGTAACAAGGGTTAGAGAGGATTCAGCCGTGGGGGCCAAAACGCTCACGTTGCTGGGCGCAGTGATCTGAATCCAATCGACTTCGTACCTGGCGATTCCAGTAGCAGTCTGAATCTGAATCTCGTCATCCTTGTGAATGTCTTTCAAAGCACGAAAGTATGTATCACGGTGCCCGGCGATTCCTATGTTCCCCGGTTCGCCGGGGAGTGCCGTTCCTTTGATGTGACCTACACCCAGCCGTAGAGTTCGCGATGTAGTCCCTTGCAGAATACCCACCGAGACTCCGATCCTTGGAATATCAATACGCCCTAGAACATCCCCTTCTTTAAAGATGGGTGTAGTTTGCTCTGTTTTGTCTTGTTCCTCCACTTGAATCTGTTTATCCAGGATCGACAAGACGTCTTTCTGATAAATCCCGGCACTGATTAAAGTAATCGCAACATATGATATTGCGAGAATTCCGGTGATCAGCAAAATGTTTCGCGTCCAGCGCATGAATCGCTGGTTTCGCGTTGTAAATATTCTATGCTCAGTTATGGGAATCATGTACGGCCGTTTCAAAACCCGGTGGCGAGAGCGTCAATGGCACGAAGTATCCTGCCCGTGTGCGAGCCGATAAGCGACCATGCCCCGCGGAGCTAACCTTTACATCAATGACCCGATAGCCGCCATCTTGCTTTGCAATTGTGGGTATATAGGCCAAAGTATACTGATTACGAATATCGCGTGCGATCCCTTCACAGATTGGGTCTAGTTCCGCCGATGATTCCGGAAAGAATGCTTCGCCGCCAGTTTCTTTTGCAAATCGTTTGAGCACGTTTGGGTTCTGGTCGCCGTCCTGCTCATCAAAAATGCCGATCGCGTAGATGATTGCGCCGGAACGCCTGGCCATTTCAATAACCTGAGACAGATTATGCTTACTTGCATTATCGCCGCCATCACTGATCAGTATGAGCACTTTCTTGTCGCTACTGCCTTGCTGGAGATGATCGAGAGCTACGGCTATCGCATCGTAAAGTGCGGTCTCTCCAATTGCATTAATATTAGAAAGCCCGAGCTGCAACTGATCCGGCCTGTTTGTGAACGGAATTCCAGACGGCAGGCCAAACGACACATGCTCATTGAAATTTACCACAAACATCTGGTCCTTCAAATTGCTGGAACGAGCGAACGACAAGGCTGCGGCAATCACATCCGCGCGTTTCGACGCCATGCTGCCGCTGTTATCGATGACCAATCCGACCGTGACAGGGAGATCTTCATGGCTAAAATCCTTGATTTGCTGAAGAGCATGATCCTCATAAATCTGAAAATCATTTTTAACGAGGCCCGATACAAGCGCATTGCGGCGGTCTAATACAGTCGCGCTCAAGATAACCAAATTTGTATCGACTCTGATTGTGTAGTTGTCATTTGAATGATATTGTGGAGGAGTAGAGACGACTTGAGACCAAACAACATCAGAGAATGTAATCAATACAGCAAAGGCAATCAGACTTGGAAGATAATTGTTCCTTGTCAAAGCGATGCGCATTTCTGACCAGAAATGCCCTTGGGCAGACAGGCCGGCCTCTCTCTTTAGACGCCACTCGGATGCGGTCATCTCCGTCATCTGTTCTGTCCTTCGTCGTGCCTGAAGAGTCCCAATAGACAACTGTACTTTCGCCAATGAACAAGTGAGGCGATGCTCCCGCACCGCCTCATTTAGTGAATCGTGCTTCTGAGTTAAACAGACTTCTTGAGAAGGCCGGTAACCAGAAAGCCGGCGCCCAATAACATCAGTCCGGACAGTCCAATCAAACCAAGATCACTGGCTGTTGCCGGCAAAGATGCAACTTCCTCGGGTGCTGGAGCGGCAGCAGGCGCAGCCGCCATGACAGGCGCAGGAGGCGCTTGAACAACCTGGGCGGTGTCAACTGTTTCGCCGGCCGGGTTAACTGCTTCTACAGGGGCCGTATTCAAAGCCTCGACTGGCGAGGATGTCAGTGCAACAGGCGTCGAAAGTACCGCCTCATTTGTTTCCTTGGCCAGTTCGATGGCCCTGGACCTTTCATAGACAAAATGCTCGCCCCATTCATGGCCTGGGTAGAACCATGCTTTCAGTGACTCCGGCTCTCCTACTGGCCGTTCACGGAAAGTAATCACTGTTTTATCGGTAGCCTTCAGCCGATAATTGGGGATGGCGAGAATCGTGGTGAGCACTTGGCTCTCATCCTGGTTAAAGATCTGGACGATATGGCGATCCGAGCTGGAGTCCAGAAGCTTGAAAACATAAGTACCCGCCGGCAGGAGATGCTGGCCTACTCCTGGAACTTCGACGGGCCCGCTGAAGGTAATAACTGTTTTGTGATTCCATTCGTCGGCCTTTGCTTTCGGCGCGGCGAGCAAGCAGAGTACGGTAAGGCAGAGTCCTGTTCCTAAGCCTTTGAGCAGTGTCATTGTTTTTCCATTACTTCCTCCGACTCACTTGCATGGCGGTTGAAATGCGGCCTCTATATGTTGTCGGGTTCATAAGAGTTCGCACGCCGGAGACTCCGGCAGTCTTCTATCCCGTGGCAGGTACTAAATGCCAGTATTTCCCATCGATCATTTAATAGATGCTCTGTATTGACCGGATGAGATAAATCCATGCAAAGCAATGAATAATTCTTGTATGCGTCCTATTGCTCAGACTCTGACGATCTCAGAGGCTAGAGTCAATAACGTAAGGGTGGATCGACGTCGGTCCGATCAAGTTTCGGGCCTTCTTGAATAGACTGGACCCCTTATGGTGTCTGCTGTTGGCAATTTGTTCTTAGATGCAACAGAGCATCCCACACAACACAGGAAAACACAGACACCTCAAAGGGGGGTCACATATGATAGGACTCAGAACTCTAATTGGAACCACAGCATTGCTAGCCGGCTTGGCGCTGGCGCCAGTAGCTCAGGCTCAACTTATCGTAGACGTTGGCGTTCCACCCGTCTGTTCATACGGCTATTACGACTATGCGCCTTACGCCTGCGCGCCCTATGGATTTTACGGGCCGGGATACTTCTACGGCGGCGTATTCCTGGGCATGGGCCCATGGGCCGGCTGGGGCTATGGCCACGGCTGGGGTAGCCATCGCTTCAGCAACGGCGGCGGCGGAAGCTATCGTGGAGGGGGCGGCGAAGCGGCCGGTCGCAGCAGCTTTGCACGCGGCGGCGGGGCAGAACGCTCCGGCGGCGGCGGTCAGGCTCGCGGCAATGCAATGGCTTCCCATTCAGGCGGTGCGCGTCCCAGTGCAGTGAATGCGTCAGCTTCGCGTGGCGGTGGCGGTGGACATGCCAGCGGTGGTGGTGGCGGACATGCCGGTGGCGGCGGTGGAATGCGTGGCGGTGGCGGCGGTGGTGGACGTGGCGGCGGTGGTGGACATCGGTAACTTGTAGCTGCTGCGTCAGGCAGCAGGTGATGCAAGAAGCGGCGGAGCTTAACGGCTCCGCCGCTTTGCGTTAGCAGGATCATCTTGCGCTCTTGGTGTTCAGATGAACGTAGTAAGGCATGCGCAATCTCGACCTAGGAACTTATTAAAATAGGCACTACTTTGCATCGCGGGCATCGGAATGGTCTTCGGCAGACCCGCAAACCCCGCTAAACACTGGCCATATGTACGATTCGAACAAATTTCAACTTGGCAACAACGCAGATTACAGGAAATCCGCTCCAGCTTGGTGAATTTCAACAAGTTCCTAGACGAAAAAAGGTCATACCGCGCCGCGGAATGGCCTTTTTATCGTTTTCATCTGGGCTGCTGCCCGCCGCTCGCCTATCAGAACGCGGTGATGGCGTGGGCTTCGTCGTCGTAGATGTCGAA
>PMGP01000474.1 GCA_003156235.1 Acidobacteriaceae bacterium | reverse complement strand
TCTGGGCGATCTTCTCGCCGGCGTTGAGTTCCACGGGGGCATCCGACAGGTTGGTCATCAGGATCAGAATTTCGCCACGGTAGCCGGCATCAATGACCCCGGCGGTGGTGGCAATTCCGCGCGCGGCCATGGAGGAGCGGTCGCGAACGAGAAGGCCGAGAGGAACGCCGGTGGCGGGGTGGCGGGCCTCGACGCTGATGCCGGTGCGGACCTTGACGGTGGAGCGCGGGGCGAGCACGATGCCATCGAGCGCAAAGAGGTCATAACCGAGGTCTTCGCCGGGATGGGCGACGATGGGGGCACGGGCGGCGCGGTCGAGGAGTTTTACGAGCAGCATCTTTCTATCGTATCGCGAGTCGGCAAGTCAGCAGGTCGGCGAGTCAGCACAAAAATGGTCAGCCCCGGCAGGAAACGCTCCCGGCCGGGGCTGTCTACGAATTCGGCAAAAGGACCTGTAAGCCGAATTCTGTCGTGTGCGGTCATTCCTCTAGGCGCCGCGTTGCCGCGGACACTCATCAGCGACCTACCCGGAGGTTTCGGCGTCCTGCGGACGGCAGCCCCTTGCAGGGCTGGGGTATCCGCAGATCGTTCAGAGCCGCCTGGGCGCGTCGGGCCGATGCGCAGCGGAACCTGGCTCTTGGCTCGCGCTTCCCTCCCTATTTGGTCTTGCTCCGTGTGGGGTTTACCCTGCCTCCGGCGTTACCGCCGGAGCGGTGCGCTCTTACCGCACCATTTCACCCTTGCCCCGGCGCTGGAGTTTGCGCAACGGCGGGCGTACCCGGCAAGCCGGGCCAACTCGGGTATTGCGTTTCCAGGGAGGCCCTCGTCCATAAGGAAGAGGGGTAGCCGAGGCGGTTTGTTTTCTGTGGCACTGGCCGTCCATGGGATTTGAGGCCCACGTCCCGGATGTTATCCGGCACACTGCCCTGCGGAGTTCGGACTTTCCTCCCCCGGCGAACCGTACTTGCGCACGCCCTCCGGCAGCGACCGCCCGGTCCTCCTGCCAGTCGTTAGTGTACCGCGAAAACAGCACGCCCATTTGCATGCGGCTTCAACCTGCGGAGGAACCGCCGTCGCTACAATCAAATACGACGATGATTCAGTACATTTATCTCGGGCGGGTGGGCTACGACGAGGGGCTGCGGTTGCAGGCGGAAGTGGCCGCGCTGGTGGCCGAAGGGCGCACGGGGAACGTGCTGCTGCTGCTGGAGCATCCGCCGGTGCTGACGCTGGGGCGCAACGCGGATCGGGCGAACATTCTGGCGTCTGATGAAATGTTGAGGCGGCGTGGCGTTACCGTCCACGAGATCAACCGCGGGGGCGACGTGACCTATCACGGGCCGGGGCAACTGGTGGGCTATCCCATCTTCGACCTGCGCACGCTGCGGACCCAGCATATCTCGCCCGGCGGACGCCTGGGGCCGGTGGACTTTGTGCGCGGGATGGAAGAGGCGCTGATCCTGCTGTGCGGAGAGTTTGGAGTGAGGGCGGGGCGGATCTGCGGGCTGACCGGGGTGTGGTGCGGAAATACAGGGAACAGCCACCCCAGCGAGCAAAGTTCGCTCGCCGGGGACCCCGGCAGGGAACAGGGAATAGGGAATAGGGGTCCGACTGTGAAGTGCCTTCATGGCCCGACTGGCGCTGGAGGTGTGGAGCGGAAGATTGGGGCGATCGGGATTCATGTGGCGCGGGGGATTACGTCGCACGGATTTGCCTTCAACGTGACGACCGATTTGAGGGATTTTGAGCTGATTGTTCCTTGCGGGATTGCCGATCACGCGGTCACCAGCCTGGCGCTGGAGGTTGAGAATCCGGTGGAACTGCCCTCGCTGGAAGAGATTGCGCGGCTGGCAGCGCGGGAGTTTGGACGGGTCTTCGGCGAGACGGTGGTCGAGGTCGAGTGCCTGGCGGGATTGAGGGAGCAGGCGGCAGCGGCTCCGGCACAGATTCCCGCGGAGGATACTCCGCTGCGGGTTCCGGCGGAGGTGGAGCGGCTGAGGGGTGGGGGCGAAGGGCCGATTCGAGCGTGAGGAATGGGACTGATTGAGATTTGTGGTTTTCCACCCTTTCGACAGCAAATCAAGAAGCAGATTCTTCGACTCCGCTACGCTGCGCTCAGAAGGATAGGGCATGGACATTGTGCTATCCCACGCTAGTATTACAGTTGTAGATCGTTTTTCCNNGAGGGAGCAGGGGGCTTCAGCCTCCTGAAAAAAGGCCAAAATCTAACGGCCTTTAGGCCCGGAAAGCGGTGATCTGAAACAAATACAACTGTAGTACTAGCCGCAAAAACAAAGACGCGGCGAGGATGGGGCACCCTGACATTCGTTGAGCGGATGCGGCGCAATTTATAATCGGCTTGAAGCGGGCGCGCCGGAAATTTCCCCTGGAACGACGAAGACCAGCCATGTGCGCAGCCGAAGCGTCTCGCAACGCGGAGAAATCCCCATGCCAACCGACGTGATCATGCCCCAGATGGGCGAGTCGATCTTTGAGGGCACCATTACCAAATGGCTCAAGAAGGCCGGCGACCGCGTCGAAAAAGACGAGCCGCTGTTTGAAATCTCCACCGACAAGGTGGACGCGGAGATTCCCTCGCCTGTGGCCGGCGTGCTGGCCGAGATCAGGATTCAAGTGGGGACAACCGTCGAAGTCAATACGGTGGTCGCGGTGATCGGCGCCTTCGGCGCAAAAGCATCTGCTCCGCAATCAGCGACTCCTCAAACGTCAATTCCAACACCTTCCGTTTCGACAATCCGTTCCACAGCCGCAGTACAACCCGTTGAGGTGGCCCCACCGCAGGTGGCGCAGCGCTCGTCGCCGCTGGTGCGAAGGATTGCCAAAGAAAACAATCTCGACCTGAGCCGGATTGCGGGCACTGGCTCGGAAGGCCGCATCACAAAAGAAGATGTGATGAGGCATTTGAGTGAACACGGACCGGGCAGCGGGGCGCCGAAGGAACAGGCGGCCGCAGCGCGGATGGCGCCGTTGGAGCCGCAACCGCTCAGCAAGATGCGGGCCATCATTGCGCAGCGGATGGTGGAGAGCATGCAGATCAGCCCGCATGTGCACATCGTTTACAAGGTGGACATGACGCGCATTGTGCGGCTGCGCGAGCGGGAGAAAGCACGCTTCGAGCAGCAGCACGGCGTGAAGCTGACGTTTATGCCGTTTGTTGCGACGGCGGCGATTGAGGCGCTGGGCAAATTTCCCATTGTCAACGCATCGCTGGTGGACGGGGCGATTCAGTATCACTCGAACATTCATCTGGGCATTGCGGTGGCGCTGGAGTGGGGGCTGATTGTGCCGGTGGTGAAGCAGGCCGAAGGGCGCGGCTTCGCGGACCTGGCGCAGGCCATTGCGGACCTGGCGGCGCGGGCGCGGACGAAGAAGCTGTTGCCGGATGAGGCTTCTGGGTCCACGTTTACGCTGACGAACTCGGGGATTTTCGGCGAGGAGTTCGGTACGCCGATCATCAACCAGCCGGAGTCGGCGATTCTGGCGATTGGCGGATTACGCAAGGAGCCGGCGGTGGTGACCGACGCCGAGGGCAACGATTCGATTGCAATTCGGTCGGTGCAATACTTTTGCCTGGGCTTCGACCATCGCACCATCGACGGAGCGGATGCCGGTAAGTTCATGGGCGAATTCAAGCGGACTCTGGAAGGCTGGGACAGGGAGATCGGGTAGAGGAGACGCGGCTACCCGAAGGCGCTCTTGCGCAACGAACGCGCAAACGCGGGAAAGAGAAATGGAGTTACCGTTTCGTAGTTCCACACATGCGTGCAATTGCCGAAGCAACTGCCGAGTGAATCGTAACTGCCTTCGAATCCATGGAACTCGCCGTCCGCGGTGCGGAAGGTGTTCCCTCGTGCGGTTCCATCCCGGAAATGACCGATTTCTCACGTTTGGGTTTAATGGACCTCGCCGACGTACACACCGAACGGTTCCAACTGAATTTGATCAAGCGAGGGTGAATCGGCCGCGCCGGGCGTCTTGAGCAGCGTCTTCAGCTTCCGCGTCTCCTTGCCCACTTCGCCGTTCATCAGGTTCACGGTCTGCGGCTGAGCAGTGAAATTCACGCTGACAACCACCTGTGGCGCGCCTGCCACCGCACGCATCCAACTCAGCACTTTTGTGTTTCCGGTATCGAGCATGATATTGGCGCCATCTTCGAGCGCCCGGTTGGTCTTTTTGAGGCGAATCAGCGCCTTGTACCATGCAAGCAATGAGTTGGGATCGCTCTCTTCGGCCTTTACGTTGATGGTTGCCGCGCTAGGCGGTACGAGCAGCCAGGGCATACCAGCAGTGAAGCCGGCATTCGCGCTCCAGTCCCACTGCATTGGGGTGCGCTCGCCGTCGCGCCCCTTCTCCTTGGGCCATCCCGCGATCCCGACAGGATCCTTCACGTCCTCTCTGCGCTTCGGCGGTGTGGTCTTCATACCAATCTCATCGCCGTAATACAACAGCGCAACGCCACGGCTGGCGAACAGAACCGTCGCGATCACGCGTTGAATATCCGTGTCATGCACGCCATCGCCATAGCGCACGTCGAGCCGCGGATTGTCGTGATTGTCGAAGAGCAGCAGCGGGACATTCGAGCCCAGCCCGGTCTCTGCGTCAGTGAGCTTGGCCCGGAACGCCGCAATGTCCAGTTTGTCGATGATTCCCACCTGGGTATCCATCGGCAACTGAAACTCAGGCTTGCCCGGCGGTCCATACATCGTTGCCAATTCGGCAATGCTGCTCGTGTAGATTTCGGCAATCAAAACACGTTCGCCGGGGAATGCATCCATGTTGAACGTGTCCGCCTCGGCGCGCATCTCCTGCATCACGGGGTGAATTTTGGCCACGAGAGCGGTCTTCGACCCGTCCAGCACCTGTTCGCCAAAGGCGTCGATGAGGGGATTACCGTTCTTGTCTTTAACGACACCTTCGTCAGCCAGGCTCGGATCCTCAAAGAGCGTTGTAATCGCGTCGAAGCGGAAACCGGCCACCCCGCGCTTCAGCCAAAAATCGATGATGTCTTTGAAGGCCCGGTGCACCTTGGGGTTATCCCAATTCAGGTCGGGCTGCTGGATATAGAACTTGTGGTAGTAGTACTGCCGAGTCTTTTCGTCCCATTGCCAGGCAGAGTGGCCGAACTCCGACTGCCAGTTGTTGGGCGGGGCGCCTCTGTCCGTGGATGTCTCTCCCTTTCCGTCATGCCACACATACCAGTCGCGGTATGGATTGTCGCGCGATGAACGCGACTGGAGAAACCACTCATGCTGATCCGACGAGTGGTTCATCACCATATCCATGATCACGCGGATGTGACGCTTCTTCGCCTCCGCTACGAGCCGGTCAAAGTCCGCTATCGTGCCATACTGTGGGTCGATGTTTTCGTAATCTGAAATATCGTAGCCGAAGTCCACCTGCGGCGAGGGATAGCACGGGGTCAACCAGAGCGCATCTACGCCCAATTCCTGTAGATAGTCAAGCCGCTTCGTGATCCCATTCAGGTCTCCGACGCCATCCCCGTTCGTGTCCTGGAAGCTGCGCGGGTAGACTTCATAGATCACCGCATTCTTCCACCAGTCCCGTTCGCTTGGCCCGTTCGTCCGGGCAGCCGCGGTTTGCCCATGAGTGGTTATGGCTGCTATCCCTAGCAAGCAGACAGTTGCGCAAGTTACGATTTTCCTGAGGATGAGGTCTTTTGAGTCCATCGCTTTATCCTAGCCCCGTTTTGGCCGCGACCCGATCGTAACTTGGTGCGACCGGGGTACCGCGACTCATCCTTCTGCATGGCTCCGTGGAGTTCGTTGGTCTCACATAGCCCGCTTAAGGGCCATTTTCGCATACAAGCTGCTGAAAATCAATGACTTGCAGGAATTCCGCCCATGACACTGGTTCCACTCGCACGGTGCGTTCCACCCCTTCCCCTTCACTCATGAGCAACTGGAACGGGCGTCAGGATCGTTTCGTGGGCGTGAGGATCGCCGGCCGCGGGACCGTGCCAGACGGAACCGCCGAATGTAGTGATGTAGATCCGGGATGGATCGTTCGGATCGATCATCACGCGATGCCCCCATTTGAAGTCGAATCCCTGAATGCGTGTCCAACGGGCGCCACGGTCAATGGAGCGGTAAGCCGCCGCGTCGAATCCTGCTATGTAAAGCGTGTCTGGATGGCGCGGGTCGATGGTCAGATCGTACACATGCTGCGACTCGGTGAAGAGAGTCTTCCATGTCGCTCCGCCATCATTTGAAACATACACGCCCCCATTTCTATCGGCCTCTTCGCCCTCTTGTCCCCAGGCTGTAAGGTAGAGGCGCTGCGCATCTCTGGGATCGATCTCCAGGCCGGTCGGGCCAGTCACGCCTGCGGGAAGCGGAACCGGCTGCCAGTGTTCCGCCTTATCCGTTGACCTGTACACCGCGCCACTGCTGGCAGCGGAGTAGTCCTTGCCCTCGCTGCGTCGCGCCACCACCAGGTAAAGGGAGCCGTCCTGGGCTGCAGTGATGCGCCAGGCGAAGGGCTCATCTCCGACGATCCCGTTGTTCTTCTGCATCCAGGTCTTGCCGCCGTCAATCGATTTGTACACACCCCGGCCAAATGCACAGGCATAGAGCGTCCGGCTGCCTACAGGGCTGGAAGGATCGAGAAGGATATGGGCAACTGAATCCTGGGGAAGGCCGGAGTTGTTTGGCTGCCAGGAACGGCCGCCATCGGTTGATACAGCAACCCCGCCGGCGAAGCTGCGGGGGCTGCGGCCGCGCCACATCTTGGGGCGGGGCAGATCGTGTGTGCCGCTGAAGGCGCCCCAGATGAGGCCTCGCTGAGCCGGGTCGAAGGCCAGCCAGTAGGTGGTGTTGCGCCATGGCGCTGGAATACCCGCGGAACTGCTATGCCACGTTAGGCCGCCGTTGTTGCTCGCAAAGAGTCCAATGTCGGTGTAGTCGATGAATATGTGCTTCGTGTCGAAAGGGTCGAACTGAACGCCGTAATCCGTCGTGACATCGAGTCCGCGCGAGGTCCAGTCACCGTCGCTCGCCTGGCGCGAGTTCACCTCCAGCCAGCTCGCGCCGCCGTCCAGAGTGCGATAAGTACGGAAGAGGTCCGTCGCGTAGACTACGTCGGGGTTGGTGGGCGATACACCGAGACTATATGGCGAGTCGGCGTAGATTGATTCGCTGTCCTCTGGGGCGAGCTGCTCGATCCAGCTCCCGCTCAGGTTGGCGGCAACCGAGGTCTTGACGCCAGGTTGGATCGATTCCTTGAAGATGATCTTCCAATTGTGGCCGCCATCCGTTGTCTTGGCGATGCCGTCGAATATGTTCTCCTTGCCCTCGGCTAGTTGAAGGTTTCGAAAGCCAACATAGGCTGCCTCCGGGTGGCGATCACTGGCGGCAATGGCTTCAAAGCGGCCGGAACTCTGTTGAAGAGCGGGCGTGACCGGTCTCCAGTGCAGGCCGGAGTCCTCGGAGAGATATACCTTTCCATCTTGGCCGGTTGCGTAGATCCAGATTGAGTCGCCGGAGCGCGCCGCGCTGGCTGCTCTGACACCGGTTGCGATGCTGCCCAGTTCGGTGACGCCGCCATCGGGGGCGATGCGATAGGTCGCAGAGCCGGAGACGGCGATCAGGCTGGAGTCCTGCGGGGTAAGGAGCAGAACGCGTTGGGGCAGGGTGGCGAGGCGGCTCCAGGAAGCGCCTCCGTCCGCGGAGTGAACGATGACTGCGGGCTGGCCTCGCTGTTCGAAGGCAACATAGAGCTGTTCCGGGCTCGTATCGCTCTTTTGCTGCCCTCCTCCGCCTGCAATCGCGATCGCGGATACGCTGCCGCCGGGGTATGCAGGATCGCTCGATGTCAGGCTGTAGTCGGAGTGGTCGCCGAGTTGATGCTCGACCGTGCCGCGGGAAGGGTTGGGGAAGAGCATCTTCCAGCTTTGCCCGGAGTCGCTGCTGCGCCAGAGGGCGGCATTTCCGGCGTAAATGACATGCGGATCTGCGGGGTCGAAGGCAAAGACGCCGATGCCGCCGCGAAGATTGAACATGCGCCAGGACTGGCCATCGTCGCGCGTGATGTAACCGCCGGTCATATCGGAGTACTCCACTACAAGGCTGGAATCGTGAGGGCTGACCGTTGGGGCATACGTTGTGCCGCCGCCGCCCGGACCGATCACCTTCCAACTGCCCGTTCCTGGACCCTGAGCGCGGCAGGCAAGCGTGACGAGCAACAGCAGGATTGCATACCGATACATACTTCTCCTGGATGGGTTCGGCTTCATCTCCACTCTCTATTGTCCTCGCTTACGTGCACGGAATTGCGGGCGCTGGAGTCTCGGATATTGAACTCCATTGGTTTACGGAAAGAATTATAAACGAACATAAAAGATAGTGCGCACTAACAAAACGAAATATGTTGCTCGGCTAATGGCCAATGATCGTATGGCGCAAAGCCATATTTTTCGGGCAGGCCTATAAGCCGCAAGACGAAAGGCTAAACGATGAAAAAGAGCACATTCTTTGCGCTGATGCTGGCGGTGACACTCTCGGCGATCTGTTGGCCTGTTGCAGCTCAGGTGAAGGTCTGGCAATGCGAGCACTCGCCTCAACGACGCTCTTCGCGCAGCCGAGAGCCGTGCGGAGACCGCCGCTTCCTCTGGATCATGGTGCTGCGACACCGCAATGCTCAACCTGGCTGTAGGAAACAAGGAGCGGGCAAGGCAACTGTTGTTACAGGCTCTTGCGTTACCTGATACACATATGTCCCAATACCTTGCCCGATTGGCGCTGGCCTCGATAGGCGTCTAGTTTCTCTTGGTTATCAGTATGATCGCGCGACGCGCCACGGAGTACTGAAATCGCTTCCCGCGCTGCCGCAGTCCGAGTTGTCGCTCCCGCGCGTGCTATGCGCGGACCACTTCGATTCCTAACGACGTTAATGTTTCCGCATCCGCATTACTGAGCCGGTCGTCGGTGATCACTGTGTGGATGGCTTTCAGTGGAGCGATGAGCGCAAGACTGCGCCGGCCGAATTTAGTGGAATCGCAAACTGCCACCACCCGCGCAGCTGTTTTCATCATCGCCCGGTTGACTCGCGCCTCCATCAGATTCGGGGTTGTCAACCCAAGCTCGATATCGAATCCATCCACACCGAGAAACAGGATGTCTGCGTGTACTTCGCTCAGCGCATCCTCGGCCAGCGGGCCCACAAGGGAAAAGGAGTTCTTGCGAAGAGTTCCGCCGGTGAGAATGATCTCGAAGTCCGTTCCGGCCAGTTCGGCTGCGATATTGACCGCATTCGTAATCACTGTGAGATGCGAAAGTTTCCGCAACTTGCGCGCGACGGCGGTGGTCGTCGTGCCGGAATCCAGCAGCACACACATCCCTTCCTTCACAAGTGCCGCGGCAGCCTCGCCAATATTCTGTTTCTCCTTCAGTTGCTTGTGCTCTTTCTCCTGCAGTGATGGATCTAATAGTGCCTGGCTCTGCGGCGTAATCGCTCCGCCGTGGGTACGCTGCACAAGTCCCTTTGACTCGAGGTAATCCAGATCCTTGCGGATGGTGATGCGCGAAATGCCGAGCGCTTCGGATAGCTCTGAGACCAGGACCCTGCCTTCACTCTGAATCTTGGCGAGCACATGCTGGCGGCGCTCATCGATGAACATGTTATTTCGGCCTTTCCTATCGGATTCCATGCTTTCGTCTTTTTTCCTATTTGTTCTTCATATCACAATATCGGCCTGCGTGGACAGTCCGCAACAGACCTTGGCCGCTCGCAAGGAACCGGGGGAGTATGCTTCTTCCCTGTCTACGGATCTTCGCTGAGGCCGTCGGAGAGAACGCGATCTTCTGTGTCCGGCCCGTTCAGATTCAACACTGTCCCGCTGCTGCTCCTGATCACGCGTATGGAACGAATCACGATGGACTGCGCGGTGGAGTTCGTCACCTTTACGCGGATGTCTCCCCAGAGCCGGTCCGCATAAACGCGAAACTCGCACACCAGTTCGGCCGCGCCCTGCAATCCACTGTGCGTCATCGTCAGCATCTGGCCCGTGCCCAGTGCATCATTGAACGCCGAGGCCGACGTGATCTGCGTTGTCCTTCGCCGCGTTCTGGGCGTGAGCGGACTGGTTGACAAGCATGATGCAGAAACACAGAGCGATTGCGAGTGCAACTTTGCTGATTTTCATCTTCTCTGCTTCGGAGGCTGGTTGCGGTTTAATGTTTTTTTGCGGAAAGTTGAGTTGCTCCCCCACTTTCCGCATCCATCAACCGTTCATCATCTCTTCCGAGACGCAGCAAATTATTTACCTTGATGTTAGCGTTGAGGGGCCTAATTGTGTTTATTGGACGGGGTAATGATGGCTTGGTCGCATTTCAGGTCGAATCCCGCCCCCACTTGGGACGTGCTGCCGACTTCGCTCTTGGGAGAGTCTACGACCAGCGTTACCGATCCTTTGTAGTTTTGGAACTGCGGGATGTTTGCGCCCAGCGACCACGGATAGGGGACGATGACATTGATGTTGCCCTGGGGTACTTTGACCTTCTCTGGAGCTTGCGCTTTCGTTGGCTGATCGCTCCTTACAATGTGATACTTGATCGTGGTAGGCGCCGAGGCTTCGACGAGAAAGTTAATTACCAGGTTGACCGGGCAGGAACCCTTGTAAGTATCGCCTTTATCCATATTGAGTTTCTTGCCATTGGCGGTCACGGACTCCACTCCCACGGCAAAAGCTGTCACCGGCTGGTTTTTCACCGGCTGGTTTTTCACCGAGCCTGTGGGTTGAGTTTTGACGCCGTGTTGTTCGGATTGGGCGAACTGGCCGAAAAGCGCCATGCAGAAACAGATCGCGATGATGTGTGCAACCTTGCTGGTTTTCATTTTTTCTCCTTTGAGTTTGGGTTGTTGTTGCGGTTGAATGTTAGACTCAGCGAGTCTGAACGGAGGCGGATCAATTCATTTACTTCCGTGGACTTCCGTGCGGTCGAGGTTGAGTGCTGCATTGAAGGACGAAGGGAACCTTCTGCTCCCATTTGTTGGGGGTCAATGTGGTGAGATTTATCCAGCCCTTGAAGTCTTTGAATTCCGGCGTATACGCGCCCAAGTTCCACATGTCGATTACATTGGCCTCGTACATGTGATCGTTCGGGACATACTTCAGATCGACCTTCGTTATTGCGGAAGGAAGACTACCGTCGCTCCTCTGCAATTGATAAGTGACGCTGGTTGACTCCTGGGAAACGATGAGCCAGTCAAATTTCAAGACGACCGGGCATGTACCCCAATAGTCCCCGACGAGGTTCTCGGCGTTGGCGGAAAAGTTTTTGGCGGTCAATGTCCACCAAGTGACCTGGACAGTCGCCTTGGCTTTCGGCGTCTTCTGGGAGTACGCGAACTGGTTGATAAGCAGAATGCAGAAACAAATTGCGATGATGTTTGCAAACTTGCTGATTTTCATCTTCGCTCCTTTGAGAATGTTGCGGTTTCTTCGCCATGAGCCGATCTGTTGCCTTTGGCTGTCTCCAGATTCCGCATCGAATTTGCACTGAAATACATACTGCCTGTCTCCATCAAATCCGCTACGGGAGCTTCTTATCCTCGTCTTCGCTATCCGACGCTGGAGGCGGCAGCTCCGGGCGCCTGGATTCCGGCTCGTCTTTTCCACTGGCCGGCCCCTCCACGTTGCCTTGAGGCTGGCCTCGCACCAGCACGGTGACCGTTTCCCGCTCCACCGTGATCTCAATGCGCTGGCTCACGGTTGCCTGAGCAGCATTTTTCTTGCCGGCTGCTTTCACAGCCTGAACGCCGCGGCGTAAGATGTTCATGCAACCACTCCTCATGAGCCAGCGTTCAGAAACCTACGGCAGTATCCACTTGAACGCCAAAAGGTGTCAGCCGTCTTGAATTTTGGGATGAATTTTCCTGAAGATTTGTGAAGGATTCAATGTTATTGAACGCAAAGGAGTTATACAGATTCGACGAGTTTGAGCTGGACCCCGTTCGGCGCGTCTTGTCGCGCCAGGATGGGCCGGTTTTACTCACGCCGAAGGCCTTCGACGTTCTTGCCTACATGGTTTTGAACCCCGGACGAGTGGTGACCAAGGATGAGTTGCTGAAGGCCGTCTGGCCGGACTCCTTTGTGGAGGAAGGCAACCTGGCCCAGTACATCTCCGGGCTGCGCAAGGCAATGGGAGACAAAGCCAGCCTGATCGCGACCGTGCCCGGCCGCGGCTATCAGTTTGGGGCGCAGGTACTGACAACTCAGATTCTTACCGAGCAGGACCGGAACGGGCTGCCCTATGCGCACCCAGGGGACATTTTTGTGCAGCGCGTGCGGGAACGCACACGGGTGGTCATAGAAAACAACTCGCCGGAGCACGCTCCCCTTGCTTTGGCCGCCGGGAAGCTGTCCCGCCGCAACGCCGTTCTCCGCTGGAGCGCAGTTTCCCTGCTCGGCGGCGCGCTGATTGCCATCGCCGCGCTCCTGCTATGGGAGCATTTCGTTCCGCCGCCGCAGATCAGCGATGTGGTGCTTGCTGACTTTGCCAATAATACCGGTGACCCCAACTTCGATCAGACCCTCGACCGTGCGCTGGAGATCGATTTGGCGCAAACTCCGTTTCTGAATCTGCTCTCCCGGCAGAAGGTCAAGGCCACGCTGGCCCAGATGCAACGCAAAACAGACCAGGCGCTCACCCCGGAGCTGGCCGGCGAGGTCTGCGAGCGCAACAACGCCCAGGCCGTGCTGCACGGCGCCATCGCCAGCTTCGGCAACAAGTATCTGCTGACCCTTGCCGCCGAAAGTTGCGTGAGTGGCAAGAGGATCGCTGCATACAAGGCCGTGGCTAACTCCAAAGAAGAGGTTTTGGGCGCGCTGGATGAGGCCGCGAGCCGGGTTCGCAAGCAGTTAGGCGAGTCAGCCACGTCTCTCGAGCGATTCCAGACGCCCATTGCCCAGGCCACAACGCCTTCACTGGAGGCATTGCGGGATTACTCACAAGCCCGCGAGCGTTTCGAACATGGCGATTGGAAGGCCTCCCAGCAACTTCTGGAACATGCCGTTGCCCTTGATCCGGGTTTTGCCGCCGCTTATTCCGGGCTTGGTGCGGCATACTCCAATCGCGGCGATTTTGCCCAAGCCTCGGAGTATTTCAAGAAAGGCTATGAGCTGCGTGATCGAGCTACCGAGCGAGAACGCCTGCAAATCGAAATTTCCTATCATACCGGGTACGACCACGACCTCGAAGAGGCCATTCGCAGCCTGATTATGATGACTCGCCTTTACCCCAACTATGAGATTGGCTGGGGTAACCTCAGCAATCAGTATGCGCAGCTTGGGGAGTACGACAAGGCGGTTGCCGCCGGAGAAGAGGCTTACCGGATCAACCCTCATTCCAGCTACGTGGACATTGTCCTTGCCCATGCCTATGAGGGGACCGGCCGCTTTGCCGACGCCCAGCGAATTGCGAACGTAGCCATCGCCTGCCACAAAGACACCTGGGAGATTCACAGCATCCTTTATCAGATCGCCTTTGTCACCCATGAAACCGCCAGTATCGACTCCGAAGGTCAATGGGGCATCGGTCACGATCAGGCTGCTCCCGCGCTGCGCGACCTGGGCAAGGCCGCCGCGGCCATCGGCAAACTGCGCGCTGCTACTGATTACTTCAACCGCGCTCATGCCGAGGCGCTGCGCGGCGGAGATAGAGACTTAGCTGATGAAACACTGGCTGATCTTGCCGCTGTTTTAATCAATTTTTCCGAGCCGGACAAAGCCAGAGCGCTGTTGAAGCAGATCAAGGGAGACCCGGCAGACCCCGGAGAATTGGCGATTCTGCAGGCAGGATGCGGCGACCTGGCGGCGGCGCGCCAATTTGCCGTCCAGAGCGAAACAAAGACCGAAAAAAACACCATCCTGCTTTACCATCATCTGCCCCTGCTGCGCTCCACTCTGGCTCTTCGCGAGAACAAGCCCGCGGATGCCGTTGCGCTGCTCGAAGCGGCACGCACCTATCAATTGAATGGCTTCGATCTTCCCTATCTGCGCGCGCGAGCCGAGGCCGAGGCCGGTATGCTCGATGCCGCCGCCGCGGACTATCGCCTGATTCTCGACAACCAGGGAGTCGATCCTATCTCGCCCCTCTATCCGCTCGCGCATCTCGGCCTGGCGCGTGTGCTCGCGCTCCAGAACAACAAGCCCGCCAGCCGTGGCGAGTATGAAAAGTTCTTCGACGCATGGAAGGACGCGGACACGGACGTGCCCATCCTCAAGCAAGCGCGCATCGAGTACTCCCGCCTGAAATAATTGCGGCTTATCCTGACAGGATTTTCAGTGGCTGTTGAGGCGCGTGAGCCCCAGCCGCGCCAGATCGGCAATGGCTTTGGCGAGAGGAAGCGAGGCGTTCAACGACTCCGGCCGCTCCAGCCGCAGATTCAGTTTTCTGGCAACATCGCGGAAGAAAATATCCACGTCGTAGAGAATTTCGACGTGATCGCAGAGAAAGCCTATGGGCTGAAGCAAGACCGTCTTTGCTCCCGAGGCTGCGATGGATTGAAGCGTCTCTTCAACCGTGGGTCCGAGCCACGGTCCTCCGCTGGCGCCCTGGCTCTGAAATGCGAAAAACCACTGCTGAATCTCCGGCACGCGCGCGGCGACCAGCTCCGCAGTGCGCCGAGCCTCGTCGGCGTAGGGGTCGGCGGGTTGGCCTTCGGAGGCTTGAATAGTGCGGGTGGGAACGCTGTGCGCCGTGAACAGAACGGGAACCGGCGCGCCCGCCTCCGCGCTGAGCTTCGTCCATGCAGGACGTAGCCGCTCGGCAAATGCGTCAATCAGCAGCGGATGCTGTGCCCATCCCTCGGTGAAGTCGATGCGCAGGCCAGAAGTCTCCACTGCGCGGCGATAGAGTCCAACGCTGGTGCGAGAGTTCTGCGGCGCAAGGCAGAGAACCGCGGCTTCTTCGACGCCATCAGCGCGCATCTGTCGAACCACCTCGGCTATATAAGGACTCCAGTTGCGCATTCCAACGTAGACGCGCGCTCTCTCTCCGCCATCAGCCAGTTCCGCCTCGACCAGCCGACCTTGCTCCAGTGTGATTTCCGTCAGCGGACTATGGCCGATGAGCGCATAGCGGCGCTGAATCTCCGCGACGACCTCTGGCGGCAGCGGCCGGCCGCCGGTCACGTAGCTGAGGTACTCGGGAATCTGCTTGACCGTCTCGGGTGTGCCGTGAGCCAGGAGGAGGACGGCTTGCTTAGCCATGCGCTGCCTCACGATGAATCGCCCATTGTTTTCTGTACACGGTAAAGAAGTACACTATTGCGCCAAAAGGCGGCGTGAACAGAATGAAGACAATCAAAGCAATTTTTTTACCAACCGAAGAACAATCCCGACAAATACAATAGATTGCCATACCAAAGTAGATGATCAGGATTGCTGGTTCTCCGACAGTTGATAATGCGACACCTAATAGAAATACGACGAGACCGGGTACATGAAATGTTTCGACCTGTTGGAACCATGGGGTCATCTCGAAAACAATGTATAGCCCCAGACATACAATCGCCCAAACTGAATAGAGGAACATGTTGTATGCAAATTTTGATACGAGCCAACTATTCTTCATTCAGTTACCTCTTCTCCAGTTGGAACTCCTTGACCATGCGGACGACAGCCTGCACGTTTTCAACTGGCGTAGTCGGGACGATGCCGTGCCCCAGGTTGAAGATGTGGCCGGGGCGTCCGTTGGCGGCGCGCAGAATCTCGTGGACCCGATGCTCCAAAACATCTAGCGGCGCAAAAAGCGTAATGGGATCGAGATTCCCCTGCACCGCATGAGAGTGGCCCACGGCGCGCCAGCCTTCGTCGAGCGGCTGCCGCCAGTCCAGGCCGATGACGTCGGCTCCGGTCGAGGCCATCTCGCCGAGCAAACCCGCGGTCTCCACGCCAAAGTAGATCACCGGCACGCCCATCTGCTGGACGGAATGAATGAGGCGCTTACTGGCCTCGAAGGCGTACGCGCGATAGTCGGCCAGGCAGAGCGAACCCACCCAACTGTCAAAAATCTGTATCACATCCGCGCCCGCCTCGACCTGCATGCGGCAATACTCCGTCAGCACCACCACGATTTTGTCCAAAAGGCTGCGCCACGCAGTGGGCTCCGCGTACATCATCTGCTTGGTGTGNNGCGCGCCGCAGAAGCCGATAATTCCAAGTCTGTTGCGCCCCTCGCGAGTGTTGAAATGCGCGGCCACCTTTTCGATGGCCTTGGCCACGTAAGCCAGGTCGGCGGCGCGGTCGGTGCGGAGGGCGCGGACATCGTCAGCGGTGCGAACAGGATGATGCACCACCGGACCCTCGCCGGCCTGAAACTCGAAGTCCAGGCCCATCGGCTCCAGCGGCAGCAGCAGATCGGCAAAGATGATGGCCGCGTCCACGCCCAGTTTTTCAGCGGCGGTGATGGTGACCTCGGCGGCGATCTCCGGCTGCTTGCAGATTTCCACCAGCGTGTGGTGCTTGCGCACGTCGCGGTACTCCTGCATATAGCGCCCCGCCTGGCGCAGAAACCACACCGGCGTGCGGTCCACCGGCAGGCGCAGGCAGGCACGCACAAAGCGGCTGCCATCAAGAGGGTCGTCGGAGAGTGGCGAATGCATACAGAGATGATTCTATTCGGTCTACTTCGTCTCGACGCGCAGAACGCGAATCTCCGGATAAGCGCCGTCCCAGTGGGGCGTAACCCCATCGAAGATCAGCCGGAATTCCTTCTCGCCGCCGGGCGCGATCGGGGCCGCGGAGACTGGTCCCACATCAATGTAGGGCTCGCGCATGCTGATGAGCTTGAGAGGCTGGGTCTCGTTCTGCGCCACTTCATGGGCGAAATCGCGGAAGAGCACCTGTACGGTGATGGCGGTGACGGTGCGGGCGCCCTGGTTAATGATGTGGCCATCCAGATAGGTGACCTTGTCTCCGGCCAGATTGCTGGATTCGCTCATGGCCAGGCGGGTCAGCAAGAGGTTGCCCGCATAGGGGTCCAGGGGCGCATTGATCGGCGTCACCGTGGCCTTGCCGCGGGCGTTTCCGCGGTCCATACTCAGGATAGCCGCAACGGCAACCAGCAGCACAATCGCCGCCGCCAAGCCCAGCGGCAGCCAGTTGCGTCTCTCGTTCTCGGCGGATGGAATAAAACCGGGGCCAGTGCTCACGGGTGAAATTTTACTCCTATCATCGAAAAAGTTCCCCGTGTTCCCGTGTTTTGAGGAATATATTAGGACGTAGCGCTAGTTAACATTTATTTAGTTGCTCTCTGGATGTTTCCAGCCAGGAGGAATGGATGTCCCGCGACGATCTTCAGAATCAAGCGCCAGCCTATACATTCCTGGGCAGTTCACCTGCAGAAGAGCTCCTTGTAGTTGCGCGCATCCACCACAAAGAGGCCAAGCAACTATTTGAGCACGCACAAGAGGCACAAGCTGAGGGCCGGCAGGAAGAGGCCAAGTTATTGATGGACCTATGGATCGCACGGCGGGATATGGCAGAGGAGTTGGACAAGGCCGCCAGAGAAGAGATCGACGATCCGATTGTTGCCGAACTGCTAGAAAACGAGGAGATTATGTGCAAAAACTATACCCCCAATACACCGACTTATATAGCGCCAGAGGGAGAACTCCCCCAAAGCTGGATAGATGAAATGAAACCGCGTCCGTTAGGACCCATCGCCCGCGCCGTGGCCTGGATCGGGAGCTGGATAACCAAATAGCGTGATCCTATGACCGCGCCCCAGCCAGGGGCGTGTTCGTCTTTCAGGCTCATGGGCCGGCCCGGCGGCAACCGGCAGAACTCAGTAATCTCTAAATCCATTGGCTGACATTCCCGTACTTCCTTTTCATGGCAGGGACGAGTTCCGGCATCGTGCGCAAGAGAAATTTTGTGTCCGTTACCGAAGGAATCCCCCCGGTCCTTTTAAGACAGACACTTCCCCCGTTCTTGACCGATAGTGAAATCAGCATCAAATTTTTTCGGTTTTTCACATTGACATGCGACATTCGGGAATATTCTGTGTCTAAGCATGCAGGAGTGAGAACCGGCCAAGTCCAGTTTACGTAACCCTTGCCATAAGGCATTGAAAGGCAGGCCACCAATGCAAACATCTTCCCTAACCGCATCCATCTCCATGGCAACGCACCCCGGCGAGCAAAGAAGCTCACGGAGGCCAGGGGATCTTGTGTACCAGGGTTTCACGGTCGCGGCAATTCTGCTTGTACTGGGAACCCTTTGGATCTTTTAAAGTCTGAAGCCGTCTGTTGACGGGCGCGGGCTGAAAGCTATGTGCCCCATTCGGCGTACGCCGCCCGACGCATCGCCACGATGAACCCGGCAACAGTGCCAGCCAACGCTCCCAGTCTGATCGCTTCCAACGTCTTGCGCATGGCGCCCTTTCCGTGGCTGCTGTCTAGTAACGCTACAGTTTACTTTACGTAAACTAATAATCTCCCTGAATTGTATCGAAACGATACAGCTAGTTCTTTGGCCGTATGAAGAAATTCCATTTGAAATGTAGCGCCGACCTCCCGGCCGGCTGTGCGGCCGGCGTCCTCGCCGGCCGCTTGCTATCATCAAATCAGCGGCCGCCGCCGCAACCTTCCTGCATCCCTGTGACTCCTGCCTCACAAACCGCCTTAACGTCCGATCTCGCCGCCCCCGCTGCGGAAACCACGCCGCACGCCCTCCACGCCCCTCAACCCGGAGCCACCGCAACCCTCATCCACGACCTCCGCGAGCTCTTCAAAGTCAAAGTCGTCGGCCTGGTCCTCGTCACCGGATGGGGCGGTTTCTATCTCGGCTCCATGCAATCCGGCATCTCCACCTTGCAGCGCGGCCTGCTTGACGTGCTGCTCGGCATCGGCCTCGTATCCGCCGGCGCAGGCGCGCTCAACCAGTGCCTCGAGCGCACCACCGACGCGCGCATGAAGCGCACC
>PMGP01000066.1:12827-13040 GCA_003156235.1 Acidobacteriaceae bacterium | reverse complement strand
CCGCCGCATTTGCAAATGGCATATCAGGATGCGGGTTATGCGAGAGGACGGTTTTCCATTGCAGAAAGCATGGCCAATCGTCTGCTCAGCTTACCCATGGGGCCACAGTTGGATGATGTAGGCGTTGCGTCCGTGATTGCCGCGGTGAAGGCAGCGGTTCACGGATGACTAATGCGAAAGCATCGTACAATCGCATATTGAGAAGCACTTCCA
>PMGP01000066.1:12667-12803 GCA_003156235.1 Acidobacteriaceae bacterium | reverse complement strand
ACGCGCCAGATTGCGGAGGCCTATAGTAAAAACGATGCGCGCGCGATCATGGTGGCGCGACGCGCCTTGTTCTGGGCAGCAATGTTCCTTGCCTGCGCTGGCGGGCTGGTTGTGTGGTCACTCCGGTCGATTCTGG
>PMGP01000066.1:12447-12661 GCA_003156235.1 Acidobacteriaceae bacterium | reverse complement strand
TGCGCCGCATTGGCGATATCGCTCGTCTCAATGTCTTTGGAGCGTTATGCAGCACTGTGTTTGGCATCGGCTTTCTGTGGCGATGGGGCAACGCCGGTTTGGTTGCATATGTACTGGTCCTTCCCCTGGCAAGTTTTGCGCTCGGCCACATATATGTGTCGAGACTGCCAAAATCCAGAACGGAGACCGTTCCCCTACCGGAGTTAACGCGCGA
>PMGP01000066.1:0-12388 GCA_003156235.1 Acidobacteriaceae bacterium | reverse complement strand
CTGGTAAACGAACAAACGGAGATCGCCACCCTGATGAGTGGGCCTGTCTTCATCGCTATGATGGCGGTAGCGCCATGGGTCATTCACATGCTCTATGCCGCCTCCTTTACACCCGCCATCGAGATTCTGCGTTGGCAAGTACTGGGCGATGTGCTCAAAGTGGCAAGCTTTCCATTGGGCTTCTTGATTCTTGCGGCAGGCGATGGGAAAGCCTTTTTCTCAACCGAAACTGCCACATTGCTCGTTCTAACAGTTCTTATCACGGGCCTAATGCCGATTATGGGATTGCAAATCACTGGCATAGCCTATCTTGCAATGTACGCTTTCTATCTGCCCCTGGTTTATTGGCTTGCCCGCCGACGGATAGGCTTCCGCTGGTCCAGGTCTGTGATCATCATGTCCATAGTGACCTTTGCGATATGCGTTGGTGTGGATATTATCACCGTCTTAACGCGCTGGGGAATATTGGTTGGATGCATAGCAGCAGCGGCGTTTGCGGTATATTCGCTCGGACGAATAACGCATATGAGCAATCTGGGCGGCCCGGTAGGGCGCCTCGGTGCCATGGCACGCCGGCTGACAATGCGGTTCGGAACATCCTAAGTTATCGTTCCAGACTCGATTGAAGCCAAGCTTCATCAACGTATATTTAGCTAACAGAGGCTATGAATGGAAATTGTAATTCCGATTACGGGGTTCGGACGACAGGGCGGGTTTAGAGTACTCTCCAATTTGGCAAATGAATGGATCAGGTTAGGCCACACGGTTCTCTTCTTAAGTCCCAGAGAATCCGATGACCCCTATTTCCCAACCACGGCGGAGATTATTTGGCTTGATCGAAGGGGGATAGAAGTTCCGGAGAAGGATCGACGCAATTATTCGGGGCGACTTCGCATATGGAACGCTCTCAGGAGCCTTGTGGGCGGCTTGCATCGCTATGCGGAAAACGCCGACATTGTGTTGGCTAATCAGTCTATGACCGCGTGGCCAGTTTTTCTGGCGCGGCTAAACGCACGCAAGTACTATTACGTGCAGGCCTATGAACCGGAGTATTACAGTCTGATGCCAGGTCTTCATATGCCAGTCCTACAAGCACTTTCCTTTGGCAGTTATATGTTGCCGTTGAAGCATATTGTTAACGCCCCTGTATATCTTGGATATAATGCTCTTCGTGCGCACGCATCGGTGCCGCCGGGCATTGACTTTACGCTATTCTACCCCACGAAGAATCGTGACAAACAGCACTCTCGGCTGGNNTGGCAACGCCGCCGATGAACTCGATCCTAATATCCACATAGTAGTACCGAAGAACGACCAAGAGTTAGGGGACTACTATAGGTCCATTGATATTCTGGTTGCCCCCGGCACGGTGCAACTTGGTGCGGCGCACTATCCCGTCATGGAAGCCATGGCATGTGGCGTAACCGTTGTAAGCACAGGCTATTTGCCGGCAGACAACCACAACTCCTGGATTGTTCCTGTGCATGATGCAAGCGCGATTGCAGACGCAATCACAGATATTTTGGCCAATCCTGATGAGCAGATGTGTAGAGTCGCTCAAGCGGTTAAAGATATTCAGCCATTTACGTGGAACGCTGCTGCTGTTTCCATGCTCCACGAGTTCAATAATTCGGCATTTCGCCGATTAGGTCTTTGACCGTATAACGAATCTTTAATCCACATCCATCTCTTTTAGCCCTAACCAGAGAAAGATCGCCTGATTCCCTCCGCAACATGGAGCTTTGCTATTATGACCGTTGACCCACTGAAGATTCTGTCCATTCGTATTCGGGTCAGATCCCTGATTCTATTTTCATTGCTGATCGTATATATATGCTTTTCGTTTTTCTTGTTCTTTCAATGGGTTGCTCCTTCTTTGGATGGGCGGACGGAGCAGCATATCGCGGCTGATTCAGGAACATACATTGCCGCCGCAGATGCTCTACGGGAAGGCCGCGAGGATATCTTTTTGACTGTGGCGCTATCTTCGTTTCCCAATACCGTATTGTGCCCGATCCTGCAGGCATTCGTGCTCAAGAGCACATTCGCGATGGTTCTTGCCGACTATGCGATGTTCTTTTTGGCTATCTTCCTGTTGAAAAGGAGTTTCTCCTTTTCGACCGGGATCTTTGTGGGGCTGTTGCTGCTAAATGCGACCACGACCATCAGCCTGCTCTCCGTCAATAAAGAAATCGTTGATCTTTTGGCTGTTTCTATCTTCTTCTTTGCACGTCGAAGGCACCGCAACGGTGTGCTTTTGCTAGCGCTCATGCTCGCACTCTTTAACCGATTCGAAGTTTGCATTGTCATGCTCTTGTTTCTCTTGGCTGAGAGCAAGCTCAATCCATGGCGCCAAAGGCGCGTCGTGACAATAGCTGTGCTGATCGCCGCCCTGAGCGTAATGCTCCCTCTCTTCGTGTCCGAGAGCCTGAATGAACAATTCGCAGGGGTTAGTGAGGCGCACTCTATCGCTTGGTTAGGCACACTCGAGATGCATTACCTTTATGCAGTCGCGGTGTTTCCAAAAATTGGGAACATGCTGTTTGGCGCACTTATAGTACATCCTTTCAAGATGGAAACCTACTATGTCTATTCGGATATTGCTAATTCATCTATCTTGTACTCCAACAATCTCGCGACCATGGTCGTGTTTGTTATCTTGGCATGGAAGCGTAGACTCTCTGTACGGTTAGATCTTATTTACTTTGCCATGCTGGGATTTATCATCATGGCCGTCACGATGACCACGGTGCAGCGATACATTTACTTTGCGTACGTCCTGCTCTGTCTCCTGGCCGCCCAAACGGAAGCAGAGGAGCCAGTAGGGACCATCTCAGTTCACAAACGAGGCGTTAGAAGCTGTGACGCTTCATAGCCGGACCACACAGAGGCGCCCTTTGGCTAATTCAGTCGATCAATTCCCCGTGCGGATGCTTGCCGTAATCGTCTTGTATAAGATGCAACCCAGTGAGTCAGCAACCTTTAGGACACTTAGGGCCGCGATATCCAGTCTTCCGGACGGACAAGCAGACATTAGGATATTACTGTATGACAACACACCCGGAGGGCAGGATATAGATGCGTTGTCTCCTGACATCCTATACAAAGAGGACTTTAAGAATGGCGGTTTGGCTACAGCCTATAACTATGCGCTACAGATTGCAGAGGAGGAGAATTATGATTGGCTGCTCACTCTGGATCAGGACACAAGCCTCCCTATTGACTTTTTGTGCAAGGTCTGTCATGCCGCCACATTTGTGGCGCCCATGCCTACCGTTGCGGCGATCGTTCCAAAGATGTCGTGCGATGGAAGATCTGTAGGTCCTTTCACCTTTATAAAATATCGGACGCTAAGCAGGACTATCCCAAATGGGTTCATTGGAATTCCATTGCAAGACGTTTATGCTATTAACTCGGCGTCTACGATCAAGGTCAGCGCACTCAAAGCAATTGGCGGGGACGATCCGAGATTTAATCTGGATTTCTCCGATCTTGCCTNNACCGTCTACACTGCCAGAACCTACAAGTATTTGTCGCTGGAGACATTCAAGTCGAGCATGAGGTGTCAGGTTATGACTTGAAAAACCTTTCTACCGCAAGCCGATACGTAGATACTTGTCGTGCAGAGGAGGCAGCCTATGATGAGTGGATGGGGTCGGTAGCACGTGTGGCGCTGACGGCAAGACTTATGCGTCGTTTGATCTACCAGCTATGGAGGGTCGGAGGAAGCCTCTGCCATTTTAAGATCTGCTTCAGATTTCTTTGCAGAAGGCTGTTTTATTCGCGGAAATATCGCATGGAGAGTTGGAAACAATCCGTCAGCCAACGTTTGGCAGTATAGTGAACGTCAGGTTATATCTGCAAGGCGCGGCGAATATACATAAAGGGATCAGTAACACACACCACTCGAATTGGAGAGTTCTGATGAAAGAAGACAAAATACTTATCACCGGTGGTCTTGGTTTCATCGGACTTCAAACCGCCAGATTGCTTGTCGAGCAGGGACATCAGGTGAAGTTGCTCGACAATCTAAGCCCGCAGATCCATGGAGCAGTTCCTGATCTGTCGTCCTTGGCGCTTCTCAGGCATCCTCTGGTAGAGATCGTTCGGGGCGATGTGCGCGAGCCCGGCGTTTGGGCCAGGACGCTGGTGGACGTCAGCTGCGTCGTTCACCTGGCGGCCGAGACCGGGACCGGCCAATCCATGTACGAAATCTCCCGGTATACGGAGACAAACGTCGGCGGCACCGCATCGTTGCTCGATTATCTGGCCAATCACAAGCACAACGTGGCTAAGGTGGTTCTAGCGTCATCGCGCTCAGTGTACGGTGAGGGCGCGTATATGTGTGAGCGCTGCGGCTTGGTGTATCCGCCCGCGCGTTCTGAATCAATGTTTCGCCTGCGGCAATGGGAGCCATTGTGCCCAAAATGTCGTGGGACGATTAGCGCAACGGCCACGCCCGAGTCTGCGGAGACGACTCCAGCCTCAATCTATGCGGCTACGAAATTGGCACAGGAGCACTTGATTCGTATCGCCTCACAAGCCCTTGGGATTCCGGCGGTGATCTTCCGGTTCCAAAACGTCTATGGCGAAGGTCAGTCGCTCAAGAATCCCTACACAGGAATTCTCTCGATCTTCTCCAACCAATTGCGCCAAGGACAGACTATTAACCTCTACGAAGATGCTCAGGAGAGCAGGGACTTCGTGCACGTATCCGATGTCGCGCGTGCGGTCGTTCTCGGGCTGCTCTCTGAAGAAGGGAACGGTTGCACATTGAATGTCGGCTCGGGTTTTCCGACAAGCGTTGCGCGCATCGCTCTTCTGCTGAAGGAGCGCCTTGGAGGTGAAACCCAGATGGTCGTCTCCGGTCAATACCGGTTCGGCGATATTCGACACGGCTACGCCGACATGAGCACGATTCGGGCAAAGCTGGGATTTGTTCCCGAAGTTTCGCTGGAACAGGGGCTGGATCGATTTGTCGCCTGGGTGCGAACGCAGCAGGTCGAGCCTGACCGTCTTAACACGGCCACTCAGGAACTGCTCGCACGCGGCTTGATGGAAGGGCATGTTGAATCTAAAACAACTACTATATAGCGATTTAGCGCGGCACTACGCGCTGGAGGGAAGCCCGGCGATCCAACCGACTTTCCTTCGCTTCCTCTGCCGCTTGGCACATCACCGTTTTCTGCCCGTCGTGTTGTGCCGCTTTAGCAGGGCGGCCTTGCTGAATCGCGTTCCGTTCCTGCCCAACTTGATTACATACCTTAACATTGTGCTGTTCGGCATTGAGGTGACGCCGCGCTGCGAGATTGGACCGGGCGTCTTCTTTGCACACACATCCGGGACTGTCATCGGAGCGGTAAAAATTGGAGCTAATGCGATCATCTATCAGGGAGTTACGCTGGGCGCCAAGAAAATGGGGTTGGGGTTTGATTCTGCTAATCGGCCCGAAGTTGGCGACAGCGTGGTGCTGGGAGCCGGCTGCAAGATTCTCGGCGGTATAGCCATCGGCGATAACGTAATTGTTGGCGCCAATTCCGTAGTGGTGCGGTCCGTACCGCCCAATCAGACGGTTGCCGGTATCCCGGCCCGCGAAATCTTTTCAAGGGAAACTGGAGCACAATGACAGAACAGATGCTGGATTTGACCATTATCATTCCCAACTACAACACCGAGCGGCTACTCCGCAACTGCCTCGCCTCGATCTACGAGCATACGAAGGGGATCACCTTCGAGATTATCTGCATCGACGACAACTCTCCGGATGGAAGCGCGGATATGGTCGCCGGTGAATTCCCCAATGTGATATTGATCAGAAACACGGTGAATCAGAATTACGTCCGGAATAACAACCTGGGAATGAAGATGTCGCGCGCGCGTTATGCGTGCTGGCTAAATAGCGATACTGTTCTTATCAGCAATGCCTTCGAGGCATTGGTCGGGTTTATGGATTCAAGGCCGAATGTCGCGGCGTGCGGCCCGAAATTGTTGAATCCCGATGGGACTTTACAGCCTTGCATTCGTAGTTTCCCCAGGCCAGGCACCCTGCTGCTACAGGCGGTGAACTGGCACATACTTGTCCCGGCGAGCCGCTCCATGAAGCGGCTATACGGCTTAGATTTAGATCACACAAAATCTCAGCGGGTCGAAAACATTGGGACCACTGCATTCGTCGTTCGCCGCTCCACATGGGAGCAGGCGGGTATGCTTGATGAGCGTTTCCAAATTTATCTGGTTGACTGGGTATATAACTTCATGCTACAAAAGAAAGGCTATGAAGTGTGGTATACACCCTGCGCGGAGATCGTTCACTTCGGAAGCCAAAGCGTCGGTCAGAACGTGGTTCATTCAATCCGCGAGCTGCATGACGCGATGATTTTATTCAGTGATGCATACGATTACTTCGGCAGCAACGCTGTCGTCAAACTGGTGGTTCGTTTGGCGGTGAGGACTCGCTGCATCTTGAAGCTCGCCGAGCATCACCTTGGAAGTAACAAGCAGCTCAACAAAGGGCCGTTGGCGCCCTCCAGGCATACGGTTTCGCAAAAAACCGACGGGCTATGAAGGTGTGTATAACACACGGGTAGCAATTTCAACGATTACCAAGCTGCTCATCGTGAAGTCGGCCACCCGAGTTTCACACTGGAAGGGAGCGGCCCAATCAGCGCGGCATCACATCGGATGCACGGTTCAAAATGGTATCCATGTGTTCAATAGTAGTCTCGCAATTATTCACTCACTTCGGCGCCGAAAACATATATCAGGCCCATTGCAACGATCTGTATCGAGCGCGTTGCATTAATACCTGACCACGTTTATGATCTTATCCAATCAACGATCTATACAGCTCTACTTGCCTGGTTGGAGAAATATCTCAGTTGATTGAATGAGCAGCGGTCTGAGGTCAGAAATGCATGAGAATGGCTGTTTGTTCTACAAAATTGCGGTCCCTGCGGTCCGTTCTATTCGGACTCTGCCCGCCGGCTATACGAGCGAGGCTTGGCGCCCAGGGATGATACGCATTAAAGCGAAAGGCATCCCCGTCTTCCCATTTGTCGTGTGGTGGATCTTCCATATATTACATATGTTTTCCAATCGGTATTACGGACTCTTCATCATACGCAGCGGTAACAAAGTGATTCACCGCTCAGTGATCACACCACGGTACTTCAGATTTCCATTCATGGCAGCGGACGATATCCAGATAGGAGATACATGGACGGACCCGATTGAGCGCGGGAAGGGTTTAGCTACAATCGCACTGGAGAGTGTCCTTCGGACTTCATCGAGCCGGAAACGTACCTGCTGGTACGTCGTCGAACCAGGCAACCGAGCGTCCATTCGCGTAGTTGAGAAGGCTGGGTTTATTCTGGCGGGCCGCGGTACTCGAACGCGTCCTTTCGGTTTGGACATCATAGGCCGGTATGTGCTGACGGAAGACATTATCCAGACAGAAGCAGAACAGACGTAACAAATGGGACATAACCATTTCTTGGCGCCACGGGCTTGGACGCCCATCAATGCGTTGAGAATCATATGAAACCAAAGGAAGACAAATATGACAAAACTGCGAACTGACGCTGAGAGTGACGTGCGCCGTAAGATGGCAGAGATATTCGAGCGGTGTCCCGACCCTGTCGAGGACAAACTTGAGAATTTCCCCAAGTATGTTCGACGCCAGCATCTTAAGCGATTCTTAGCCCTTTACGAGATATTCAAACTGGTGATGCCAGTGAAGGGTTCGGTGGTCGAATGTGGTGTATTCCGTGGCTTTGGACTCATGGCGTGGGCTAAACTCAGTGCGATGCTCGAACCGGAAAACCTGACCCGACGCATATACGGGTTTGACACATTTACAGGCTTTCCGTCCGTTGCTGACGAAGATCGCAGCTTGTTTGCCGATTCGCGCCAGGGTGACTTGAGCGCTAATTCGTATGAGGAGTTGATAACACTCATCCACGAATATGACCGGGATCGATTCCTCGGCCATATTCCCAAGGTTGAACTGGTCCGCGGCGACATGACCACGACTATTCCAGAATTTGTCGCCAGCCATCCTCATCTGGTAGTCAGCCTACTGTTCCTAGATGCCGATATGTACGAGCCGACTAAACTTGCCCTCGATCATTTTCTACCCCGTATGCCTAAAGGTGCAATTGTGGCATTCGATGAGTTAGATAATCCAATTTGGCCCGGCGAGACATTGGGTGCGATTCAGGCTGTTGGCCTCAACAAACTAAGGCTGAGACGTTTAGACTGGGACCCTTATATTGCGTTTGCTGTAATCGAATAGCGCGAGGAGGCGCATTTTGAATGACCTGTGCCACAGGTATCCGAACAGTTTCATTTTTTGACTACCCGGCTCTCTTTGCAGCTAGTCGGGGCGAATATACAGCAATATTTGACGATGTTTGTGGACGCGGCGCCTTCATCAAGCAGCGGGATCTTGCCGAATTCGAGCAGAATTTGGCGGCCTTCCTGGGCACTCGTTACGTACTCGGAGTAGGCAATGCGACTGACGGATTGCACTTCGCCTTGCGGTCGGTCGGTATCGGGGCCGGTGACGAGGTTATCTTCTCATCGCATACTATGCTGGCCACTGCTACTGCAATTCATTTCTCTGGTGCAACTCCGGTTCCAGTAGAGTGCGGACCGGACCATCTAATTGTCGCAGATGCAGTGGAAGCTGCCATTACTTCGCGGACGCGGGCAATCATGCCGACGCAACTCAATGGCCGGACGGCAGACATGGCGACCCTACAGCGGCTCGCGGATCGTCATGATCTACTCATTGTGGAAGATGCGGCTCAAGCACTCGGTTCGCGCTTTCGAGGACGACTGAGCGGTACCTTCGGTTGTGCGAGTGCGATTAGCTTCTATCCTGCCAAAGTGCTAGGTTGTTTTGGGGATGGAGGCGCCATCGTCACCAACGATCCGGAAGTGTTTGAACATGCGGTCTCCCTGTGCGATTTCGGCCGCAACAGCACTGGCGAAGTGGTGCGCTGGGGACTGAATTCCCGTCTTGATAATCTGCAAGCGGCCTTCCTCGACTTCCAATTGAAGAAATACGAAGGCGTCATCTTCCGCCGCCGCCAACTGGCTGCGCTGTACACCGCGCGCCTCAAGGGCGTCGCCGAAATCGTATTGCCGCCTGCCCCGGACTCCGATCCCGATCACTTTGACATCTACCAGAATTACGAAGTCGAGGCCGAAAAGCGTGACGATCTTAAGCAGTACCTGAAGGATTGCGGCATCGGCACGCTTATCCAATGGGGTGGTCAGGCCGTGCACCAGATGAAGGCTCTCGGCTTCACGCAGCATCTTCCTTACACCGACCGGCTGTTCACGCGCATGTTGATGATCCCCATGAACATGTCGCTCACCGATGATGACCTGCATTACGTTTGCGATACGATTCGCGCCTTCTACGGGTATTCGGAATGAATGCATATACGATCAAAGACTGTCGAGCGTTAGCCAAACGCATTCGCATTCACGCGCTGCGGATGACCAGCACGGGCGGTGGATCCCACATTGGGGCGATCTTCTCCTGCGCGGATATCCTTGCGGTGCTATACGGTGGCATTCTCAATGTTGATCCGGCTGCGCCTGATAATCTCGGTCGTGATCGCTTTGTCCTGAGTAAAGGCCACGCCGGCGGCGGCCTCTACGCTGCACTTGCGGAAAATGGATTTTTCCCGATCGAAAAGCTCCTGACTCATTACCAGGACGGATCGGATTTAAGCGGTCATGTGTCGCACAAGCTGCCCGGTGTTGACATCTCCACCGGGGCGCTGGGGCACGGACTGTCGATCTCCGCCGGAATGGCCTATGCCGGAAAGCTGAAAGAAGCAGAGCATCGCGTCTTCTGTCTGCTGAGCGATGGCGAGTGCGATGAAGGGTCAACCTGGGAGGCTGTTCTATTCGCTGCCCACCATGGTTTGTCGAACCTTGTGGCCATCGTGGACTACAACCAAATTCAGGGAATAGCGCGCACCTCCGAGGTGATTGACCTGGAGCCCTTTGCCGACAAGTGGACCGCGTTTGGCTGGGCCGTCAAAGAGGTTGACGGACATGACCACGAAGCTCTGCGCGGCGCTCTTGCGGCTGTTCCGTTTGTGGCTGGCAAGCCGTCTTGCTTGATTGCGCGCACTACGAAAGGCAATGGTGTGAGCTTTATGGAAAACACTGTTCTTTGGCATTACCGTATTCCACGTGGGGCCGAGTTTGACGCCGCACTCGCTGAATTGGAGGGCCAATCGTGAGAGACGCTTTTATAGGCATACTAACTGAACTTGCCCCGCAGCACCCGGAGATTCTCTTCTTGAGCGGAGACCTAGGCTTCGGTGTTCTCAATGAGTATATTGCCAAGTTTCCGCGACAGTTCCTCAACGTCGGAGTCGCGGAGCAGAATATGTCTGGTCTCGCGGCCGGATTAGCGATGGAAGGCCACACAGTTTTCACCTACTCCATCGGAAACTTCCCAACGCTCCGCTGCCTTGAGCAGATTCGCAATGACATCTGCTATCACGACGCGAACGTGAAGATCGTTTGCGTCGGCGGCGGCATGAGTTATGGGGCTGTGGGCTTCTCACATCACGCCACCGAGGATCTGGCTATTCTTCGCTCGCTGCCTGGTATGCTTGTGCTGTCGCCTTGCGATCTATGGGAAGCCGCTGAGGCCTCCCGCTATTTAATCTCGCATCGCGGCCCTGCCTATTTACGCCTCGACAAATCCACGGCGCCAGTAACTGTGCGGCAGGACGAGATCTTTCGGCCGGGCAGCATTCGAACGGTTCGCGAAGGATCGGACGTGACACTCGCTGCGACTGGAGGTATTCTCGGCGAGGCTCTCTTAGCTGCTGATTCCCTGGCCGAACAAGGCATCCACTGTCGTGTCCTCAGCGTCCATACAATCAAGCCTCTGGACACCGATACGCTCGCGGCTGCTGCGTCAGAGACGGGCGGAATTATTAGCATCGAGGAACACGCCGTCGATGGCGGTTTGGGCGGTGCGATTGCCGAATCGCTCATGGAGGCCGGGATATTTCCTGGTTTCTTCGTCCGAATGGGACTCCGCAATACTTTCTCATCCGTTATTGGCAGTCAAAAATATCTACGGAAGGTCTACTCGCTGGATGCCGCATCAATCACTCGAACCGTGACCACAAAGTTGGGCGTTGTTGCCGAGGCGCTTTCATGATGATCAAACGGACTTTCGATATTCTCGCCGCGTCGCTTGGCCTGCTTGTATTCTCTCCGCTGCTGATTGCCGTGATGTTCGCCATATGGATACAGGATTGGCAATCGCCATTTTATATTGCCCATCGGGCCGCTCGCGGAGGGGGAACCTTCTGCATGGTCAAGTTTCGCTCTATGGTCGTCAATGCGGACAAAATAGGTGGTTCGTCCACGGCGGCTACGGACCGCCGCATCACCCCAGTCGGACAGTTCGTCCGTGCTTACAAACTGGATGAGCTAATCCAACTCTGGAATGTCCTGAAGGGAGAAATGAGCTTTGTTGGACCGCGGCCCCAGGTGCTGAGCGACGCCGCGCTTTACACAAATGCGGAGAAACGCATGCTTTCCGTGCCGCCTGGAGTTACAGACCCCGCTTCTATTGTCTTCTCCGACGAAGGCGAAATACTGAAGGACAGTAGCGACCCCGATCTCCTTTATAACCAAATTATTCGCCCCTGGAAGAGCAGGCTTGCGTTGGCCTACATTGACCACCGGAGCTTCTGGGTTGACCTTTGGTTGATCATTCTCACGGTGGTTGCCATCATCTCAAAGCCAACGGCTCTCCGTGCGCTTGAAACCATACTCAACGGCTGGAGACTCGACCCGCTCGTCATCCGCATGGCCGCACGCCAGGAGCCGCTCCTGGCCTATCCGCCGCCTGGCGCCGACGTAGTCGTTCAGCACTCCTGATGTCACGACGAACAGCTTAATTTTTACCGCGAAAGGTGTGGATAAGTGTCATTGAATTCGCCCATTTTGGTGACTGGAGGCGCCGGTTTTATTGGCTCCAATTTTGTGCTGCGATGGCTGGCCCAGCAGCGGGCAACTGTGACCGTCTTGGACAAGCTGACGTATGCCGGGAACCTTGAGAATCTGGAGCCGGTTGCGCACGACAACCAGTACCGATTCGTGCGCGGAGACATCGTGGATGGTACGTTGGTTCGCCGCATTCTCGATGAGCAACGCCCCGGCGCGATCATCCATTTCGCCGCGGAAAGCCACGTGGATCGCTCCATTCTCGGTCCTGCCGAATTCATTCGCACCAACATCGAGGGTACCTTCCAGGTGCTGGAAGCCGTACGGGGATATTGGTCAGAGCTGCCTGCCGAGCAACAGCGCGCGTTTCGTTTTCTGCACGTTTCCACCG
>PMGP01000081.1:15214-15892 GCA_003156235.1 Acidobacteriaceae bacterium | reverse complement strand
CCCTGGGCAACCGCCAGGCCACGGAGTTTATTCCCGCACCCGACGTCAGCCCGGAGCGCCTGGCCGACGCCGCGCAGCTCTCCTCGCTCTCCGACGAAACCCCCGAGGGCCGGTCGATTGTCGTGCTTGCCAAGGAAAAGTACAACCTGCGCGGGCGCGACCTGAGCAACATTCACGCTGAGTTTGTGCCCTTCACCGCCCAGACCCGCATGAGCGGCGTCAACCTGCCCGGTGTGCGCATCCGCAAAGGCTCGGCGGACGCCATCGCCCGCTTTCTTGAAGAGCAAGGCTCCGCGTTGCCTAAAAAAGTCCGTGACAGCGTAGAAGAGATTGCCCGGCTAGGCGGGACTCCGCTGGTGGTGGCCGAAAACACGACCGCTCTGGGCGTCATTCACCTCAAGGACATCGTCAAAGGCGGCCTCAAGGAGCGCCTTGCCCGCCTGCGCGCCATGGGCATCCGCACCATCATGATCACCGGCGACAACCCGCTGACCGCGGCCGTCATCGCCCGCGAGGCCGGCGTGGACGACTTCCTGGCCGAAGCCAAACCCAAGGACAAGATGGACCTGATCAAGCGCGAGCAGGCCAAGGGGAAACTGGTGGCCATGACAGGCGACGGAACCAACGACGCCCCTGCGCTGGCTCAGGCTGATGTAGGCGTGGCCATGAACTCCGGCA
>PMGP01000081.1:0-15202 GCA_003156235.1 Acidobacteriaceae bacterium | reverse complement strand
AAGTACTTCGCCATCATCCCGGCCATGTTCGCCGGCGTTTTTCCGGTGCTGGGTGTGCTCAACATCATGCACCTGGCCTCGCCCCATTCGGCTATTCTCTCCGCTGTTATCTTCAACGCGGTCATCATCGTGGCCCTCATTCCACTGGCCCTCAAAGGCGTCAAATACGTGCCCCAGTCGGCCCATATTCTGCTGCGCAACAACCTGCTGATCTACGGCGCGGGCGGCATCATTGTGCCCTTTATCGGCATCAAAGCCATCGACGTGGTACTGGTGGCGCTGCATCTGGCGTAATACGAGGGGCGCTGCCCCGCAAGGAGATTCAAAGTGCATTCGGTCTGGAAGACATCGATTCTCTTCACCATCGTGACCACCGTCCTGCTGGGCCTGGGCTATCCGCTGCTGGTCACCGGCGTCGCCGCTGTGATTTTTCCCCACAAGGCTGCCGGCAGCCTCATCGACAAAGATGGCAAAGACGCCAAGGATGGCCAGGTCATCGGCTCCGAGCTGATTGCGCAGAGCTTCACCAGCGACAAGTACTTCCATCCCCGGCCCTCGGCTGCGGGCAACGGTTACGACGCGACTTCCTCCGGCGCCTCCAACTTGGCTCAATCCAGCAAGACACTCGTCACGCGCATCCAGGGAGACATCGACAAGCTGGCCGCGCAGAATCCTGGCAAGCCGGTGCCCATTGACTTGGTGACAACCTCCGCATCCGGACTCGATCCCGACATCACCCCCGACTCCGCTGACTATCAGGTTCCCCGCGTCGCCATAGCCCGCAACCTCAGCCCGGAGAGCGTTCGCAAGCTCATCGAGCAGCAGACTACCAAACGGCAGTTGGGCCTGCTGGGCGAAGCGCGCGTGAACGTACTCGAACTCAATCTCGCTCTCGACAAGCTGGGGAAGTAACCTGTTTTCCGCAGATTCTTCCGTGCGGTGGCTCTGGACCGGACCATTCCAGCAGCCTACTATCGGTTTATGGATGCTCTGATTCTTGATGGCCAATCTCTGACACTGGCCGAGATTGAAGCTGTTTCGCTCACCCGCTGCCCGGTAGCCATTGCCCCCGCCGCCTTGACCCGCGTAGCCCAAAGCCGGGCTCTGATCGAGGAGATTCTCGCCGCCGGGGAGACGGTCTACGGGGTCAACACCGGCTTCGGCAAGCTCTCGGATGTGCGGATTCCCGCCGAAAACCTGGCACAATTGCAAACCAACCTGGTGCGCAGCCACGNNGCGCGAGCGGCGACCTGGCGCCCTTGGCTCATCTGGCGCTGGTGGCCATCGGCGAGGGCGAGGCCTTCTACAAAGGAGCACGAATGGCCGGCGGCGAGGCGCTCAGGCAAGCTGGATTGAAGCCCATCGTTCTGGCCGCCAAGGAAGGCCTCGCGCTGCTCAACGGAACGCAGGCCATGACCGCCGTGGGGGCATTGGCCGTGGCGCGCGCCAGGCGCGTAGCGCAGTTGGCCGATCTGGCCGGAGCCATGAGCCTGGAAGCATTGATGGGCACGCCGGCCGCCTTCGACCCGCGCATCCAGCAGGCCCGTCCGCACCGGGGGCAGATTCGCTCGGCGGAGCACCTGGTCGAACTGCTAGCCGACTCCTCGATTCGCGAGTCGCATCGCACTGCGGATTCGCGCGTGCAAGACGCTTATTGCCTGCGCTGCATGCCGCAGGTGCATGGAGCGGCGCGCGATGCGCTGGAGCACGTGCGCGGAATTCTGGAGATTGAGTCGGGCTCGGCCACGGACAATCCTCTGGTTTTTCCGGATAACTCCTCCAAAACGTCCATTCGCGGTGCGGTGCTTTCTGGCGGGAACTTTCATGGCGCGCCGCTGGCCTATGCCTTTGATTACGCGGCCATTGTGCTCACCGATCTGGCCGGCATCACGGAGCGGCGCATCGACCGGCTGCTGAATATGGACATCAACGAAGGGTTGCCGCCCTTCCTGTCGCCTGATCCGGGGCTGTCTTCAGGCTTCATGATGGCGCAGATTGTAGCGGCGGCATTGATCAACGAGTGCCAGGTGCTTGCCCATCCCTCCTCGGCTTCCAGCATTCCCACAGATGGAGGCAAGGAGGATCACGTCTCCATGGGCATGACCGGAGCGCTCAAGCTGCGCCAGATTGTCGAAAATGCCGAGCGAGTTGTGGGCATTGAGCTGATGTGCGCCGCGCAAGGGCTGGAATTCCGCAGGCCGCTCCAGGCCAGCCGCGAGGTGGAGCGCGCTCACGCCGTGGTGCGGGCAGTGGTGCCGCGGCTGGAGCAAGACCGCGTCCTGGCCCACGACATCGAGGCCATGGCGGCAGCCGTAAGGGCTGGAGCTTTCAATGCTTGGTGCAAATAAAGGTCATTACAGAATGCTTAGATTGCAGCCCAAAACAGGCCTTTTGTACCGCTCTATGCTTGCTAACTCATTCTTTAAGAATAATATAGCTTATCCACATGGGTAAAGTGGGTGTTGAAAATTGTTATGGAAACTGTGCAACTTTGCTATTGATTTCTGAAGGAAAAATATGTAAAATAGGAGTGTAGTAATTTCTCAGGGCCCTCTATCCCCGGCCCGCAATTCAGGATTTTAAGGCAACACACCTTCAATCACTAAGGACTGCAAATCAATGGCAAAGCGTCGTGGAAATCCCAATTGGGGCAAGCCGGAGCCCATAGGCCCGGTTGTGCCCACGGTGACCTCCTTCGAGCAAATTGTGAAGGAGTTCAAGCTCAGCCCGGATCAGTACATCCGGTCCACCCGCCTGCGGGAGTGGGCTCGCCGCAACAAAAATTCCAAGTACATCCCCGAAGCTCTTCTCGAAGCCTGGGGTTTTGAGATCGAATCAGCTCTGTAAGCCAAATCTTTTCTGCGTGTTTCCAGTGAAAGCGCCCCCTTCGGGTGGCGCTTTTGCTGTTTGCACCTGTCATGGGCGAGAATAAGAAGGCGCCATGCCAGAAACCGCACGCACCTTCGAGCTTCCCTTCACCGACGTACCCGGCGCATTGGCCGAGGTGCGCGCCGGGCGCATGATCGTTGTGGTTGACGATGAGGACCGGGAAAACGAGGGCGACCTGGTGATCGCCGCCGAGTTTGTCACGCCCGAGGCCATCAACTTCATGGCCAAGCATGGCCGGGGATTGATCTGCCTTACGCTAACCGAGGAGCGCGCGGATTATCTGCGGCTCTTCCCCATGACGCAGCAGAACACCTCGCGGTTTGGCACGGCGTTTACCGAGTCGATTGAAGCGCGCGAGGGCGTGACCACCGGCATCTCGGCATACGACCGGGCGCACACCATCCGGACGGCGATTGCGCCGGGTTCGACCGCCGCCGACCTGGCCCGCCCCGGCCACATCTTCCCGCTGCGCGCTCGCCGCGGTGGAGTGCTGGTGCGCGCTGGACAGACTGAGGCTTCGGTTGATCTGGCGCGGCTGGCGGAACTGAATCCCTCCGGCGTGCTCTGCGAGATCATGAAGGACGACGGCACCATGGCCCGCGTTCCTGATCTCATTGCTTTCTGCAAGGAGCATGGGCTTCGGATTCTTACCGTCGCGGAGCTGATCCGCTACCGGCTGCGCCATGAGCGCTACATTGTGCGCGCCGGCGAGAGCCGCATCCAGACGCGCTACGGCGAGTTCCGCATGANNTGATCGCCTACGAGAGCCAGGTGAACGGCGGAGAGAGCCACATCGCGCTGGTGCGCGGCGAGCTTTGCGCCGATTGCCCGGCCATTCACACCGGTCCCGCTGTCGGCCTGCCGGGAGATCAGGTTTCAGGGGAGCCAGCGCAGGCGGAGTTGCGCGCGCCTTGCGAGCGGCCCGTGCTGGTGCGCGTTCACACCCGCTGCACGGCGGGCGATGTCTTTGCCGCAGACTGCGGCTGCCGCGAGATTCTGGATCAATCGCTGCGCATGATCGCCGAGGAGGGCTGCGGGGTGCTGCTCTACCTGCACAACACCTCGCGGGGCTTTGAGATTGACCGAGCGGTGACGCCGGAGAGCGCTTTCGTGCCAGGTGGAGCGGCGGCATTGAATGTCGCGCCCGAGTTGAGCGCCGACCAGCTTGTTCTACACCAGCAGTTGCGCGCGCGCGAAGGCTCGCAGGCCCGCACCGGGCGCATACTGAGAGCCATCGGCCTGGGCGGCCAGATTCTCTCGGATTTGGGCATCCGGCGCATTCGTTTGCTGTCGAATACTCCCATGCACATCCCCGCTTTGGAGGGGTTCGGCCTGGAAATCGTCGAGCAGGTGCCGATTCCGCTAGAGAATAGTGCGCCAGGTACATAGATGCAAGTGCACTCGATTCTTCAAATTAATCGAAACTTATTTCAACTCGGCCAAATGTGGTCAATTTTGACTGCTGTATGCCGTATACTGCCTGTATGAATTAGCATACTTGGCGAGATAAATCGTCATCGGCCCTATTGCGGAATAGCAACTTTGCAATCGAAGCGTCCGGTTGCTACAACGCTCTCAAGAACTGCCACTCTCGAATTGTGAAAGGTGGATCGGTTGAGCGTTCATCTGGTCAATCCCAGCGACAATGCTTTTGGCACCGCAGTCATCACGCCGCGCTGGCTGTTTGTGCTGGCGGCAGCGACACCACAGGTGGCAGGAGATCCCATTCTTGTCGATGAATCGCTGGAGCAGATTGTCCCGGAGACGATTCAGCCGGGAGACATCGTTGGCATCAGCGTCCACACCGGCAATGCGCTGCGCGGCTACGAAGTGGGCAGGATGGCGCGCAGCCGGGGCGCCTGGGTGATCTACGGCGGAATTCACGCCACGCTATTTCCTGAGGAAGCGCTGGAGCGCGGGCAAGCGCATGCCGTGGTGACCGGAGATGGCGATGTCGTGTGGAGCAAGGCGGTGATGGATTGCCTGGCGGGAAAGCCGGAAAAAGTCTACGCGGGCGGGCGGATTGGCGGCGACGAGTTTCTGAGCGCGCGCTGGGATTTGATGGACCCGGAAAAATATATGTGGGCCTCGGTGCAAACCATTCGCGGATGTCCCAAGCACTGTTCCTTTTGCAGCGTGTGGCGGACGGATGGGCAAAAGCCCCGGCAACGGAACCACCAGAGAGTCATCGACGAGATTGTGGAACTGCGCCGAATTGGGTTTAGATTCATTGCCCTGGCCGACGACAACTTCTNNAACTTCTATCCGGTGACCTTCACCGATCTGCGGCTGGCCCGCGAGCAGGGCAATTCAGCCATGCTTGAAGAGCTGACGGCAATTCGCGCCGAACGCTTCCGTCTGATGGATGAGCTGGCCAAGCTGCCCAGAGACATGGTCTTCTACACGCAGATGACGATGGAGGCAGGCGAAGACACTGCTTTTCTGGATGCGATGAAGAAGGCCAACATCAAAGGCGCGCTGGTGGGAATCGAGGCGGTGACGCCAGAGGGACTGAAGGCGATTTACAAGGACTGGAACCTCTCTGGCGACGCCATGGTCAGGCAGTTGCAAACCTTCAAGGAGCACGGCGTTCATGTGCTGGGTTCGTTTATCTTCGGGCTGCCGACGGACAGGGCGGCGACCTTCGATGCCACGGTGGCGATGGCGAAGAGGGCGAGCATCACGTTCGCCCAATTTGTGATGATGACGCCGTTTCCGGGTACGGTGGACTTCAGCCGCTGGGAGAAGGAGCAGGCGGCGAATCCGACGATGGTGGGCGATGTTCCTATCACGCGCTACTGGCTAATTCCGGCGGCAACGCGGCCCAAGATGTTTACGCCGCATCCTACGATGAGCTCGAATGAGATTCGCAATCGCACGCAAGAGGTCTGGGACAAGTTTTATAACTGGGGCGACATCTGGAAGCGGTCTGCCTGCTGCCCGACGATTTATTCGCGAGTCGCGTTCATGTTTTTATCGAAGCTCTACCGGCAGATGTATGCGGGCACGGGCATTTCGACCGACAGCGCGCGCCGCAAGAAGTCCAAGGCCTGGGCCAAGTGGACGGCGCACCAGTGCAAGAAGCTCTTCCGGGCGAAGCCGATGCCAGAATTGCCATCGCGCACATGGGAGGCGGGACTCACGCAGACTATCGCCCATGCAGCGATAGCCGGTAGGGATGGAGCGGAGATGGCGGGAGCTTACGCTACGGCCCCGGCGGAGTGAACGCTTTATTTAACAAGAAACAGGAGATTGGCTGCACGCAAATTTAACGATCTAAACCACAAGGCAATGTAGCGTTTTTTGAAAAAGTGCAGCAAGTTAGCCTCCGCTACGAGGAGTTAGCGAGTTGGCAGATTGCGGCTACCCGTCGCTGCTTTCATCCACCACATCCCCTTCGCCCGGAGCGAGGAAGAGGTTAGCCTCCAGCCCGTGCTGGCGGGTGTAGAGGTCGTAGTAGCGGCCTCGCAGGGCAAATAGCTCAGCGTGGTTTCCGCGCTCGACGATGAGCCCTTGCTCGACGACGAGAATCTGGTCGGCGCGGCGAATGGTCGAGAGGCGGTGGGCAATCACAAAGGTTGTGCGCCCCTGCATCAGTTGGCTGAGGCCTGCCTGAATCATGGCTTCGGACTCGGAGTCGAGCGAACTGGTGGCCTCGTCGAGTATGAGAATGCGCGGCTCGGACAGCAGCGCGCGAGCGATGGAAAGCCGCTGGCGCTGGCCGCCGGAGAGCTTCACGCCGCGTTCGCCCACCAGCGTGTCGTAGGCCTCCGGGAAGCGCTCGGCAAACTCGTCCACGCGGGCCGTGCNNAGAGAAACTGCTCCTCGGTGGCGTCGGGGCGTGAAAACAGGATGTTCTCGCGAATCGAGCCGTCGAAGAGGAACGACTCCTGCAAGACCACGCCAAGTTGCGTGCGATAAGTGTCCAGGTTGACCTGCGACAGATCCACGTCATCGACCAGAACGCGGCCGCTTGACGGCGTGTGGAAGGCGCAGAGCAGGCTGATGATGGTGGACTTGCCCGACCCCGATGAACCCACCAGCGCGGTCACCGTTCCCGGCTCGGCGGTGAAGCTGACGCCGTGCAGCACGGGCTTCTCCGGATCATAGGCGAACTCCACATCATCGAAGCGCACATTGCCCCGAATGGGCGGGAGCTTGAGAGTGCGGCTGGGGCTCTGGTTCTCTTCCAGCTCGGACATAAGTTCGTTGGTGCGGTCCAGACCTGCAAAGGCCTCAGTCAACTGCGTACCGATAGCCACAATCTGGAAGATCGGCGCCGTCATGAAGACCAGAAACATGTTGTAGCTGAGATAGTCGCCAAAGGTCCAGCGATGGGCCATGATCAAATGTCCGCCCATGGTCATCACAACTGCAGTCAGCAGGCCCACCGCCGTGGTCGCCGCAGCTGCGAGAGCGCTGGTCATGGTCAGTGACTTCATTACGTTGTCCAGCAAGCGGCCAACGCCCACGGCAAAGACGCCTGCCTCGCGATCTTCGGCGTGGTAGCCCTTGATGACACGCACACCGCCCAGCGATTCAGTGAGCCGGCCCGTGACTTCGGCGTTGATCTTGCCTCGTTCGCGGAAGATTGGACGGAGAATTCTGAAGGCGTATTGCAGGACGAAGACGAAAGCGCCCATCACGGTAAAGGCAGTCAAGGTCACCGCCACGCTGAGATGCAGCAGCCAGACAAAGGCCAAAATGGCCGTGAACAGGCCGCCGACAAACTCCACAAGTCCGGTGCCAACCAGGTTGCGTACGCCTTCGACGTCCGTCATGATGCGGGCAACTAAAGTTCCGGTCCGGTTTTCGTCGTAATATTTGACGCTGAGCAGCCCTACGTGGCGCTGGACTTGACGGCGCATCTCGGCAATCAAGCGCTGGCCGGCCTTGGAGAGCAACTGGGTCAGCGCAAACGAGGTAATCGCTTGCACCACCATGGCCGTGAAAACCACGGCGATGATACCCGGCAACAGCTCTGGATGAGGGTGATCCTGATTGAGCACCTTATCCATGAACGGCTTGGAAATATAGGGCATGACCAGCAGAGCCACTTTGTTGATGACCATTAACCCCATGCCGGCGATGAGCAGTCCCAGGCGCGGGGCAACCAGAGCTTTGATCTGCGGCCACAGCTTCTTCAGATTAGGCTTGCGCTTGGGCAGATCGCCCTGATTTGCACGCGCTCCGCCGCCTCGTGGCGAACGCTCGGCGCGCCCGCCCAATCCCATTCCGCCGACAGGTCCTCGCAGTCCGCCCATCTTCTAAACCTTCCCGGAGCGCCGCGCTTGGACGAAGGAGCGCACGCAGAGAACAACATAAAACAGCATCAAAGCAGACATGGCGAGTTTGTCTGTCAGTGCAATTCGATCTGGTGCCAGACCGACCGCCTGTGCATGCAGATAGCCGCGCACAGCTTCCACAAATCCCCCCAGAAATCCAATAACTCCGATGGTCACGTTAATATGCATGAACAGCCTGCGCCGGCTCTCGTTGGGGCTGATGGCCAGCAGGCCGCCAAAGCCCAGAGCAATGCCGATCCAGGAAGGGATCAGTGCGGTGGGGTGCAGGCTGCCGGTGCCCAGATAGCCAACCAGGCCAAGGGCAATCAATAGAACCGCAAAAACCAATGTCACTTTTACCATGTGAACCCTCCATTCCTCATTCTTTCATCCAGGACGAAACAAAACCGCAAGTTCAACAATAAAAGAACAATTCCGGGGCGGGTTTTCCGTTCCCGCCCTAGTACTACGTTGTAGTTGAATGAGTTTCGGAAAAAAGCAAAGGCCCGTGCCTGAAGGCCCTTTAAATTTACTCTATTTCAGGGGCCTGAAGGCCCCTGCTCCCTCCGTTACCTTCCATCTACAACTGTAGTCCTAGCCGCAAATTACGAAACGCAGATCCTTCGACTTCGCTCAGGATGGCGAGTGCTGGGCACCCAAAGTTTTTTGAACAAGCGCAGCAAGTTAGCCTCCGCTACGCGGAGCGGGCGAGTTAGCAAGTTAGCGGAAGTCTCATTCCTCATGAGTCGTCGAAGCCGGTGGACGACTGACATGCAGGTTAAATTCAGGAATGTTGTTGATTTTGATTGAGTCGTCGGCGGCCACAAGCTTGATCGAATTCGCAACCTTGTCGCAGGCGGAAGTGGCGGATACAAAAGAAGTTGGGAGTAGAGTAAGTTATTGATTCTAAATGGCTGGCCCTCAGGGATTCGAACCCCGATATGCTGCTCCAGAGGCAGCTGTCCTACCGTTGAACGAAGGGCCAACAAAACACAATATCTGGTGCTGGCAAGGGCCTCGACAGGGCGCCAAAGTCCAAAAGCCATCTTGTTCATCATAAGGGGATTCCCTGGCTTGGTCAAACCCGCTTTAGTTGCTTCATTGCTATGAAGAAGCAAGCGTGGACCGGGAGGCCGGCGCTACAGTTTCATGCACCGCGGGTCTGTAACTCCGGTTGGGGACTGAAGCGCAACTGAGGTAGAATCGGAGAAAGAATGGAGTTGGCCCTCAATCTTGTCTGGGCACTACTGGCCACGCTGATGTACTGGCTGTGGATGCGCCACGCTCCGCGCGAGTATTCAAGCCGGCAGATGCAGTTGGTCGCTCTGGCGGTAGTCATCCTGATCCTGCTTCCGGTGATCTCGGTGACCGACGACGTGCAAGCCCTCCAGAACCCGGCCGAACTTGATTGCTGCGCACGCCGCCATCATGCGGTCGCCTCTGCTCACTCCATTTTTCCCGCCGCCGCAGCGCTTCCCCCGCCGGTTATTGCCGAGCTTACCTATGGATTTTTACGCTTTTCCGCGCCGGGCAATCGTCCCGCCCCGCTGGTGAAGATTCCCGCCCTGGCCTCCATTCAGAATCGCCCGCCGCCTGTCGCCTGATTGGTTGGCCTCGCGTCTAACAAACAAGGCTCCTTTCATTCTGTTCATTCTGTGACCGTCGTGCTAACCACGGCGCAAAGGCTTTGCATGAAGCGATTCTTCCTTTCCCTGTCTGTCTCCGCGACGGCCGCGCTGTTTTTCTTTGCGCCGGCTTTAGTTTTTGCGCAACAGACTGGTCCGGCGCAACCGAGCCCTGCTTTGACCTGGGATCAGGTGAAGGCCAGGTTTGAAGCCGCAAACCCCGCGCTCCAGGCCGACGCCCTGGGCGTGGACGAGATGAAGGCAGCGGAGATTACGGCTTTTTTGCGTCCCAATCCTACGGCTTCGTTCACCATGGATCAGCTCTATCCCTTCGGCTCGCACTACGACCCCAACATACCCGGCACACGCAATCGTCCACTGAGTAATGCTCTGACCACCGGCTCTGTGAGCTACTTGTACGAGCGCGAGCGAAAGCGCCAACTGCGCCTGGAGAGCGCCAAAGAGGGCACGCAGATTGCACAGTCGGAGCACATCAACCTGGAGCGCAATCTGCTCTTCAATCTGCGCTCGGCCTTCGTCGATACCCTGCAAGCCAAAGCGGTGCTGGAGTTGGCCCAGGCCGACCTCGAATACTACGACAACATCATCCAGATCAGCCGCAATCGCCTCCGCGCCGGCGACATCGCCCAGATCGATCTCGACCGCATCGAGCTTTTTCGCGTTCAATATGAAATGGAGATTCAGACAGCCATCGTCAACCTGCGCACCGCGAAGATTCAGCTTCTGCAACTGCTGAACGACCGCACCCCGGTCGAGCAGTTTGATGTGACCGGCATCTTCGACTTTACAGACGATCTGAAGCCGCTCGATGAGTTCCGCCAAATCGCGCTCGACGAGCGGCCCGACTTGAGAGCCGCGCTTGAGTCCATCGTGCAGGCCCAGACCAACCACAAGCTGGCCAAGGCCAACGGCTCCGCCGATCCCACCTTCAGCGTGGATTCGGGCGCCAATCCCCCGCTCGATCCATACGTCGGCTTCAACATCAGCATTCCGCTGCGCATCTTTGACCGTAACCAGGGCGAGAAGAAGCGCACTCAGATCGACATCGGCCGCACTACCGAATTAAGTGAGTCTGTGCGCGCCGAGGTTTTCAGCGACGTGGACTCGGCCTACGTCGAGGTGGAAAGCAGTCTGGCGCTGCTCCGCCCCTACAAGGCGCAATACAAGGCGCAGGCGCTCAGGGTCCGCGATACGGTGACTTATTCTTACCAGCACGGCGGCGCCTCGCTGATGGATTTTCTCAACGCGCAGAGCGACTACCGGGCTGTCCAACTGGCCTACGCGGAACTGGTCGGCTCTTATCTGACCGCTACAGGACAACTGAATCTTGCCGTGGGACGCGAGGTAATCCAATGATTTCAATTTTCTCTTTGCATCGCCGCACTGAATCTTCGTTCACATCTGTTTCGCGGACTTCGGTGAGTAGGCAGGTTTTGAAAGGGCACGGCTTTAGCCGTGCCGCAGAGACGACAATCATAGACGCGGCTTTAGCCGCCGAGGGAATGCTCGTTGCCGATAACACATTCCTTCAGGGGCTAAAGCCCTGCGTTCAGTTTGCGGCATTAGTGGCACGACTGAAGTCTTGCCCTTTCAAGGCTGATAGTTCCCGCAATCGGAAATTGTCTCCTATCGCGTATATCGCCGCATCGCTCTGCCTTGCAGTATTCATCTCCGGCTGCAAAGGCAAGGATGAAGGCGATGGCGCGCCGCCGCCGGCCAAGGTCATCTCGGTGGCAGACATGAACCTGGTCACCATTGACGCCAACGACGTTGCCAAGTTTCCCCTCGCCTCTGCTACGCAGATCGAATCCGCCTCTGAGCTGACAGCCACCGGCTCAGTCTTTCCCGACATCGCGCGCGAGATTCCGGTGATCTCGCTGGCCAATGGCCGCGTGGTGGACATCAAGGCCCGTCTCGACGACAACGTGAAGAAAGGGCAACTGCTCTTGAAGGTGCAAAGCCCGGACATCACAGCGGCCTTCGACACCTACCTGAAGACGGCCAACGACGAGCACATGGCCGACATGGCTTACATGCGCGCCAAAGATCTCCTGGAGCACGGCGCCATCTCGCAGGCCATGCTGGAGCAGGCCGAGGACACGGAGAAGGACNNCCAAGGCCGATCTGACGGCTGCCGAAGAACAACTGAAGACGCTGGGCGTGGACAAGCATCACCCCAGCAGCGTCGTCAACGTCTATGCGCCCATCAGCGGCGTCATCGTGGCGCAGAACGTGACCCAAGCCGCCGCCGCGGGCGTCAGCCTCTCCGGCTCGGCTACAGCTTTCACCATTGCCGACCTCTCTGTTGTGTGGATCATCTGCGACGTCTACGAGAACGATATTCCCAAACTGCAACTGGGCCAGCAAGCGAAGATCAAGCTCAACGCATGGCCGGATCGCCCTCTGACCGGTCGCATCAGTGACATCGGCCCCATTCTCGATCCTTCGCTGCGCACCGCAAAGGTCCGCATTGAGCTTGCCAACCCCGGCTTCCTCAAGCTGGGAATGTTTGGCACAGCCACCTTTACCAGCCGCGCGAAGGAGACACACGCTGTGGTTCCAGCAGATGCCGTGCTGCACCTGCACGACCGCGACTGGGTTTTCATGCCAGCCGGCGGCAATCAGTTCAAACGCGTTGAGGTTCACGCCGGCAAAATGCTGGACGGCAGCCGCCAGGAGATTCTCTCCGGCATTCAACCCGGCCAGCAGGTCGTCAGGAACGCACTCTTACTTGAAACCGCGGGGAATCAGTAGATGATTCGCGCACTCGTCGATTTCGCGCTCAAGAACCGCTGGCTAATCCTCGGCGGAGTCGTCGTGCTCTCCGCGTGGGGCATCGTGAGCTTCCGCAACCTACCCATAGAAGCCTATCCCGACGTAGCCAACAACTACGTGCAGGTCATCACGCAATGGCCGGGCCGCTCGGCTGAAGAGATCGAGCGCCAGGTCACCGTGCCGGTCGAGATTCAGATGGCCGGCATTCCGCATCTGACCCATTTGCGCTCGACGACGCTGGCCGGCTTGTCCAGCCTGATGCTGATCTTCGACGATGACTCCACCAGCGACGTCAACCGCGAGCACGTGCTGGAGCGGCTGGGCATGGTCAGCTTGCCCGCCAATCTGGTACCGCAGATGGGCACGGACTGGAGCCCCGTCGGACAGATTTACTGGTACACGCTGGAAAGCACCAACCCCTCCTACGACGTGATGGAGAAGAAGGCGCTGGAAGACTGGACGCTGGAGAAATCCTTCAAGGGCGTCACGGGCGTGGTGGATGTAGCCAGTTTCGGCGGACCCACCAAGGAGTACCAGATCAAGCTCGATCCCGATAAGCTGGTCGCTCACGGACTGAGCATCGGCCAGGTTGAGCAGCAGATCGCCAACAACAACACCAACGGCGGCGGCAGCTTTATCGAGCAGGGCGCGCAACAGATCAATGTCCAGTCGGTAGGCCTCTTCGCCAGCGTGCAGGACATTGAGAACACCGTCGTCAAGACTCAGAACGGCGCGGCCATCAAGATCAAGGACATCGCTACTGTTTCTCAAGGTCCCAAGATTCGTCTCGGCCAGGTCGGCAAGGCGATTCACCGCACAGACGGCAAGCGTGACTGGATTATTGATAATCCCGATACGGTAGAAGGCATTGCACTCTTACAGAAGGGCGCCGACTCCGACCCCGTCCTCGACGGCATTCACGCTGAAGTCAACAAGCTCAACGGGGACAAGGACCACCCCGGCATACTGCCCAAGGGCGTGAAGGTCGTTCCCTTCCTCGACCGCTCCGATCTGGTTCGGTTCACGGTCGACACGGTCGAACACAACTTGACTGCGGGAATGATTCTGGTCTCCATCATTCTTTTTCTCTTCCTCGGCAATATACGCGGCGCGATTATCGTCGCACTCACCATTCCTTTTGCACTGATGTTCGCCTCCATTTGCCTCGACATCAGCCACATTCCCGCCAACCTGCTTTCGCTGGGTGCGCTGGACTTTGGAATGCTGGTGGATGGCTCGGTGGTGATGATCGAAAATATCGTCCGTCATCTCTCACATCACGACGACCCCCGAGCTCCTGCGCGCAGAATACGCGAGGCCGCGCATGAGGTGCAACGGCCCGTGTTCTACGCGCGCGGCATCATCATCACCGCCTACCTGCCCATCTTCACCTTGCAGGCCGTCGAAGGCCGTCTCTTCAAGCCCATGGCCTGGACCGTCTGCTTCGCTTTGCTGGGCGCTCTGGGCTTTGCCATGTTTGTCGCGCCAGTAATGGCCAGTATGGTCTTCAGCAAAGGCGCCAAGGAGTGGCACAACCCGCTCATGCAATGGCTTACGGAGCATTATCGCGTAGCCGTTCGCTCGGCAATTGAACACCGCTACAGAACCTTCGGAATCGCCGCCGCCCTTTTCGCCATCGCCATCTTTCTTACCTTTGGCGGGCCCATCGGCTCGGAGTTTCTGCCTCACCTGGACGAGGGATCGATCTGGGTTCGAGGAACGCTGCCGCCCAGCGAAGGCCCCACCGCCAGCATCGACTTCACCAACAAGGCGCGCGTCGTAATGGCTTCGTTTCCCGAAGTCACCCAGGTGATCAGCCAGACAGGACGCCCCGACGACGGCACCGACACCACCGGATTCTTCAACACTGAATACTTCGTCGACCTGAAACCCAAGAAGCAGTGGCGACCCGTCTTTCACCAGGACAAGGAACAACTTATCGCCGCAATGGATAAGGAGTTGAGCAAGTTTCCCGGCGTNNTGGCCGTCAAACTCTACGGCGACGACCTGCGCACCCTGGAAAAGAAAGCTGATGAGATTCAATCCCAGATGGCCGCGGTCAAGGGCATCGAGGACCTGGGCATCTTCCGCATCATCGGCCAGCCAAACCTGAACTACACCGTGGATCGCGCCGCCGCCGCCCGCTGGGGCATCAATGTGGCCGACATTCAGGACGCCGTGCAGACCGCCGTGGGCGCCAATGCGCTCACTCAGGTGCAGCAGGGCGAGGCGCGATTCGATGTGACGCTGCGCTATCAGCAGCAGTACCGCGACACACGCGAGGCCATCGAGAACGTGCGCCTGCTCGCGCCCTCAGGCGAGCGCGTCTCGCTGGCGCAGTTGACCAAAGTTTCTGCCGACGACGGCGCCGAGGAGATCTATCGCGAGGCTGGCCAGCGTTACATTGCCATTAAATATTCAGTTCGTGGACGCGATCTGGGTAGCACCGTCGAAGAAGCCCTCGCCAAGGTGAACAAGAACGTGAAGCTGCCGCCCGGCTATCACACCGAGTGGGCCGGCGAGTACGAGAGCCAGAAGCGCGCCGACAAGCGCATGGACATCGTCATTCCCATCACTGTGATGGCCATCTTCCTCATCCTCTACACC
>PMGP01000470.1:1256-24395 GCA_003156235.1 Acidobacteriaceae bacterium | reverse complement strand
CGGTGGCGCTTTCGACCGACGATGAGGGGGTCAGCCGCATCGACATTACCGGTGAATACGTGCGCGCCGCTCTGGACTACCACCTGAACTACCATGATATGAAGCAGTTGGCACGCACCGGCATGGAGCACAACTTTTTGCCCGGCGAGAGCCTGTGGGCCGCGCCGGATGCGTTCACCACACCGATTGCTGCTTGCGGCGGGCAGGCGCCTGGCGAGGAGAAACCTTCCGCCAAGTGCAAGGCTTTCCTCGACGGCAGCGAAAAGGNNTCAGGATGACAGCAGTTGTTGTGCTGCGTATTTCAGGATGACAGCAGTTGTTGTGCTGCGTATTTCAGGATGACAGCAATTTTTGTGATGCTATTTCTGACTCAGGACACTGGTCAAGCAGAGTTATGATGCAATCGACGGACGGACAGAATTGAATCGAGGGATGTTGACCATGATTTCAGCAAGGATTTGTTTGAAGGCTCTCAAATTAGCAACAGCGGCGTTGGTGTTGGCTTTGGGTTCTCAGTTTTTATGCGCCCAGGTTGATCCAGCCCGGGAAGCTTGTACTCCGAAGTTATTTCAACATTCTGTTACCGTGAACGGCTCTATCTTCAAGACCTATCAGGAACATGACGAGTCAACAGAATCCGCCTGCCTTGAGGTCGCGCGCGCCGGACAGGTAGTCTTTCGCAAGGTGGAGGATGAGGGATCGTTCAGCCTTGGCCAGATAGCTGATCCGGAGTTCGGTGTCCCAGGCATCCAACCAGGAACCGATGTGACCGGACGCGGCCATCCGGAGATGATTGTTTCGTATTACAGCGGGGGCGCACACTGCTGCACGAGCATTTTGCTCTTCGAACTGGAACCGCAACTCAAACTTCTTTCAACGTTGGATGTTGGCGACAGCAGCAATTCTCATTTCGAGCGTGACACACAGAATGGCAGCTACTACTTTGTAGGGTCGGATGAGAGCTTTGCGTATTGGCACACCGATTTTGCGGACTCGCCGATACAGAAGGTGATCCTCAAGCCCGTCTCGGATTTAACGGGTAATTTGACCTTTCAACTGGACCAGCAACAGATGCACCGCCGTCCGCCGACCAAGGAGGAGTGGCAGGAAAAGTACCTTCCGCAAGCGAGAGCGGCTTTTGCGCCGGATGCTGCCTTTGATAATTACTATGCCGGTTCGGCATTGTGGGGGCAGATGCTGGGCTGGATCTACGGAGGGGAGTCCAATTGGGCCTGGAAGCTCGTGAACATGACCTGGCCGGCGGAGAAGCCAGGCAAGGATGAGTTCCTGAAGGAGTTCTGCGGGCAACTTTCTCAGAGTACGTATTGGCCGGATTTACAGCAACATTTCGGCGATCCTCCCACGGCCTGCGCGCAGGGAATCACAGAGGCGGCGAAGAAGCCAAAGTAAGGCGGCTCGGGAGCAGTCGATCTTATTTTGTCTCATTTGGAATTCTTGTCAAAGGGTGGAAGTTGGAAAAACGGGGTTAAGTGGTTGAAAGGATAGGAAAGGATAAGGGCTTAATCCTTGCATTTAATTACGGGGAGATTGGTTAAGCTAAGAACATTCAACGAGGAACAACGAGAAGAGAGGTGACAGGAGAGTAAGGAAGTGGCTTTCCTGGTTTTTTCGGACCACTTCCACGGAGTCGCAAGCGTGAAGAGAGGCTGAGTCCATCTTCAGAGAACAAGTGGATGTTTTACCTTAGCGAAGGGTCGCGCATGGAAGCGTTGAAAGCGGCCGAAGGCAGAATGGCATGGGCAGCACAAACTCTGGAAGAGATCAGAAGGTTCTCCGAATTGAAGCGGAGCTGCGAGGGGCCTAGGAAAGCGGTTTGAAATACAGGAAGCCGCTGGTGTTCGCGGCGTTCAAGGAGACCAATTCGGTGAATGCAGGGGTGGTTCCCACAGGGAATCACCCCTTTTTCTTTCTGCGGAGAGTGCGAGGCCGTGGAAGAGCGGGACGGGATTGGCGGAGAAATGGTGTTGACAAAGAAGTGGCAGGCGGCTGCAAGCAGGCCGCGTGGAACAGGAATGCAAGTGAAGGCGGTCAACCCAGGCAAGGCAAAGTTGAACGCAGATGCGGACAAGAAGGTAGGAGAGGAAAGCGCACAGATTGTAAAGGCGCTGTTCAACAGCTTGATCGAAGGCAACACGACGAGCGCAAAGCTGTTGTTCGATCTGGCGGACGGGCTGATTAATTGCGAAGACCCAGTGGTGATGAGGCAACTTTGCAGTTATGCGGAGAAGCTGAAGTCGGAGCAGCAGTTGACTGATAACGAAGCCGATGCAGCCGCGAAGACGGAGCAGGGCGAGGGCGAAACGGTGGGTTGACGGTCCGGCGTGTTTGATGACAAGAGCAGCAAGTTAGCACCCGCCCTTCGGCTACGCTCAGGGCAGGCTTTCGCGGGATTACTGATCCGGCCCCAAAGAAATGCAACACTCCCTCCCACCCATTCCGCAAAAAACGCGGAATGGATGGGGCACAGCGTTTCAAAACTTCTGGGCCGGATCAATAGCGAGTCAGCAAGTTAGCGAGTTAGCAGGTTAGCGAATTCGGCGCGAGTCTGAGTCGGCTGCGGTTCGTTGTTCCAGAAGTCAATAGACATTGCGGAAACAGAGCGGAGAGGATGGACTCTTTGCCTTGTTCCCAGGAAGAAAGAAGAGAGACGAATGAAGCTCACGAATCACGAGGGTTTGCGCGCCAGCGGATGGCTTGGCCTGTTGTTGATTGAGTTGTGCCTGATGGGCCTGGGAAGCTTGGCCCACACGCAGGCGTTCAGCACGACGACGGTTCAGGGAACAGTGTACCTGGCTAACGGCCAGCCGGGGACGGGAACACTGGTGGTTAGTTGGCCATCGTTTACGACGGCGAGCGGCCAGCTGGTGACGGCCGCCAGCACGACAATGCCGATAGCGCCGGATGGATTTGTGAGCGTGAGTCTGGCTCCTAACCAAGGGGCGACGCCGGCGGGGTTGTACTACACGGCGATTTTCTATTTGAGCGACGGGGCGGTGAACACGCAGTACTGGGTGGTTCCGGCGGCGGCNNCGGTGAGCAAGGCGTATGTGGATCAGGCGATCGCGGCTGCTGCAGTCGGCACACTGACAGTAGGCTACCTGCCGACAACAGGCGGAACGCTAACCGGGCCGCTTTATCTGAGCGGCGATCCGACACAGCCGTTGCAGGCAGCAGACAAGCACTATGTGGATGAGAACTTTGCCGAGGCGGTGCCGTTGGCGGGCGGAACGATGACTGGGCCATTGACGGCGACAAAGCTGGGAGCGGTCTACCAGGTGGACCAGTTTGCGGGAGCGGATTTTGGCGCCAAGCTGGGAGCGTGTCTGAGCGGGCTGAGCTCGATTCAAGGCGGAACGTGCGATGCGCGAAATTTCAGCGGGACGCTGGCGATGGGATCGAACCTAACGATTTCGACAGGGAATGCAACGGTTCTATTGCCGTGCGCAACGATTTGGACGGCTAATCAGGTAGTGGTGACGGCGGGAACGAGGAATGTGACCTTGCGCGGGTGCGCACTGCGCGGGGCGAGCACGGCGAGCGGGAGCCAGGGCGGGACTGTGTTTTATTACTCGGGCACGGGGGCGATGGTGCAGGTGGGCGACCCGACGTATGTGGCGGATACGATGGGTTTTCATCTGGACAACGTGGCGATCAATATTACGGCCGCGACGAGCGCCAGCGCGCAAGGATTAGCGGCCTATCGCACGCAAGAATTGGATCTGGAAAGCTTGTATTTTCTTGGTAACTCGAACCAGACGGGCATGACGCTGGACGGGACAGGGAATTACACGGGTGGAACTTTCTACGACAACGAGTTCACAGGATTCCGGACGGCGGTGAACGCGATTGGTCACCAGATTACGAATCCGGCGACGACGGATTGGATGAACGCGAGCACGTTTGTGCGGCTGCACATCGACTGCCCAACGAGCGGAGGAAGCCCGGTCAGCGGGACGTACGGGATCAATTTGCAGCAAGGCGACGGCAACACGTTCACCGGAGGGGATGTAGAGGGATGCTCAACGGCATTGCACCTGGGCGCGAACGCGCAGAACAACACAATCGTGGGGCTGCGGAACGAGAACTCGACGAATCAGGTGGTGGCGGACACGGGCAGCTCGTACAACAGTTGGATGACGGGCGGCACGATGTTTACCGGGGCGTTGACCGACAACGGCACGCGCAACAGCTTCCTCGATACATTTCACCGGAGTTTCAACGGGTTGAATGGTGATTGGTACGGGAGCCAGAAAGACGCCACGGTGACCAATCATCTGCGGCTTGGAATCGGGGCGGGCAACGAACGCGGATTACTGAACGAGATACAGACGGATTACGGATACCGCTGGACGGAAGGGTACACGGACGCGACAGCGGGCGAGCAGTTCTATCAGGTACAGGACTTGTTGAACAACGTGAACCGGCTGTCGGTCGGCCAATATAACAATGGGCAGTCGAGCACCAACAACCAGACAGTGATCAATGCGGCAGGGACCGGGGCGGTGGTGCTGAACGGGTCAAACAACTCTGGGACCGGCGGGGTGGTGATCGGGTCGGGCGGCACGAGCGAGACGACTGTGGCAACGGTCAACAACGCGGGAAATGCGCAGTTCAACGGCACCTTGCAGGTGGGCGGAACATCGACGTTCCTGGGTTCGACCACGGTGAAGAACCAGGCGGACGCGGAGATCGACGCGACGCTGTGGGCGGGATTGACCACGAGCCAGAAAGAGTCGTTTATCTATAAGGATTGGAACGGGACCAGCCAGTGGTACATGGTGAAGGACTCGAGCAATAACTGGTCGCTGAACTCGGCCATCGGCGGCCTGGACAGCTTCAAGGCCTACCAGAGCACCAATACCGGCGACACGTACATCAACACGTCGAACTCAACCGGAGTGGTGCGCGTGAACTACGAAACCGGGTCGGGCACGCAATTCAAAGTATACGGAGGCAGCAGCAGCACGCTCTATGCCAGCTTCACGGGAACGACAGCGATTCAATTTCCGGGTCTGGCGGCGAGCAGCGGGCATAACTGCCTACAGGTCGATAACTCCGGATATGTCACGAATACGGGGTCGGCCTGCGGTGCAGGCAGCGGCAGCGGCAGCGGCACGGTCAACTCCGGCACGAGCGGGCAGATTGCCTATTACAGCAGCACGGGCACGGTGCTGTCCGGGATAAGCGCGGTACCGCTAGCGGCAGGCGGAACAGGAGCCTCCACAGCTACCGGCGCGCTGGCGAACCTGGGCGGGGCGGCTCTGACCGGCGCGACATTTACAGGGGCAGTGCAAGATGGGACCACGGTGCTTCCTAATCAAGTGAACCCCGCAGCTTATGGAACAGTGGACCCCACCGGCGTGGCGTCGAGCACCGCGGCGTTTCAGGCGGCAATCAATACCGGGCAGCAAGTGTCTGTCCCGCCCGGACTTTACAATGTATGCGGCCTGCAAATACCCGATTCAATGCAGCTTGTCGGCCCTTCGAACGATAGACAGAGACAGACCTCGGCCTATAGCGGCCTCTTTGCGGCGGCGCTTACGTGCGCGTCCGGAGATATGTTCACGGTGGTTGGGGGAACGAGTCAAACATATATTGGCATTTCCGGGCTGAAACTGATTTCCGCAACGGGCGGCGGACACATCTTCAATTTAGGGAGCAGCGCCTATGTTGTCGATTTTGAAATGACTGACATATTTTTCAGCCAGAATAATCCAGCGAAATCATGGATTGTGGGCTCGGGCGGGATGCAGGAAATGACGATGGATCACATCTATGGAACGGTTGCAGCTGGAAATACAGTTCCCGCCGTTCAACTTGACGGCGCCATCAATGTCATGGATATAGGGGATCTGAACATCACAAGTCCAGGAACAGCCGGATCATACTCGGCCCATTATCTTTTCGAGATCAACCAAAACTCCGGAAGTGCGAGTAACGTTCATATCCACGACTCGCTCTGCGAATCCGCCACGGCGGGATGCTTCAACCTGAATGCAGTTGGCAATGCGTCTATCGACGATGTAGTCAATTATGACCAGCCAACTACTCCTACGGGGCCGTTTATCACAATCGGTTCGGCATCAGGTCAAGTTGAACTAAAATCTGTGACTTCGCTTTATGGCAGCGCATCGATTCCCGATCTCGTTTGTCCAGCAGGGGTATGCGAGTTCCACAATTCAGTGTTTCAAGTTGCTAACTTGGGAGGAATAATTTTCGATCAGAGAATTTGGAATCCTTCGCATTATCTGGATTACACTCCCGCGCAGCAGACCGATGCCTCACTCATGGGCGTCTGGTCCACGAAGGATGGTTTCAGTGGCGGCGGCATGACGGGGAATCTGCTGACCGGAAGCGATGGCTTAACTACCGGATGGTACACAGTGAATGGCGGCGCGGGAAGCGCACCTGTCACAGTAACAGGGATTACGGACCCTCTCGGCGGAACGAACGCAGTGCAAGTAACTTTCGGAATCGGCTCTGGTGCGACCAATAGCGATTACTCGCAATATAAGCAGACGATTACACTGGGGGCGGGAATCTACACCCTTTCCGCCTGGGTGAAGGCTTGCAGCGGAACCGCGACGATTACCTTGAGCAATGAAGGACTCCAAGGGCAGGCGTTCACGGTGGGGGCAGCATGGCAAAGAGTTTTCAGCACGGCGCAGACCTCCAGCGGAACGTCGCAGATATGGCTTGGCTTGTATGGCTGGACAACTCCATCCGCGGGCACGCAATGCCTTGACATCTACGGAGTACAGTTTACGCCGGGCATAGCAATCAACCCCTATGTGAGCACTACGCTGGCAGGAACAGCACTCGCCATTCAGCCACGCCAAGTAATCAATGGACAGCCTGCACTGTATTCGAGTCAGCCACTCGGGACGGGGGCCTTCGCAACCATCGCAAACTACGCGCCGTTGGCATCGCCGGCCTTCACCGGGACGGTCTCAGGCATCACGGCAACGATGGTTGGCCTTGGGAACGTGACGAACAACGCGCAGACACAAGCCGCCATCATGCCCAACACCGTGCCTGCCGCGGGCAAGATTCCGGTGGGAAATGCAGGGGGCACGGCCTACGCTCCGGTTGCTGTGAGTGGCGACTGCACGCTGGCTTCCACCGGCGCCATCACCTGCACCAAGAGCAACGGCACGGCCTTTGGAACGGGGGCCTTCGCAACCATTGCAAACTACGCGCCGCTAGCATCGCCGACATTCACCGGGACGGTCTCAGGCATCACGGCGACGATGGTTGGCCTTGGGAACGTGACGAACAACGCGCAGACACAAGCCGCCATTGTTCCGAACACGGCTCCGACAGCGGGTCAGGACTTAGTGGGCAATGCGGGCGGTACGGCCTATGCTTCAGTTACGATGAGCGGGGATTGCGCGCGCAGTTCCACGGGGGCGATCACCTGCACCAAGAGCAACGGCACGGCCTTGGGGACGGGGGCCTTCGCAACGATCTCCAATTACTTGACGACGGCGAGCGCGACCAGCACCTACGCGCCCATCTTCACGCTGACGACCACCGGCACAAGTGGCGCGGCTACCTACTCAGGCAATGTCCTCAACATTCCGCAGTATGCGGGCGGCGGCTCGATGACCTGGCCTACGGTGGCGGGATTCACCGTATGCACCGGCACGCCCTGCACCGCATGGGGAACGTCAGTTGGTAGTTACGGTAGCGGGTCAGTTCTTTTGGGAAGCGGCGCTGTAGGAACGGCGGCCTATCAAGCTAGTTCATACTTTCAACTTGCGCTCACCAATCCCGTCACAGGACCAGGCAGCGGCGTTACCGTAGGCCATATGGCCGTGATGGGAAACACTGCGGGAACATCAATCACGGACGGTGGAGCAGTTCCGACGCTGAGCAGTTTGGGTGGTGCACCGCTGGCCTCGCCGACATTTACCGGTACCGTTTCAGGCATCACGGCAACGATGGTTGGCCTTGGGAACGTGACGAACAACGCGCAGACACAAGCCTCCATTGTTCCGAACACGGCTCCGACAGCGGGTCAGGACTTAGTGGGCAATGCGGGCGGTACGGCCTATGCTTCAGTTACGATGAGCGGGGATTGCGCGCGCAGTTCCACGGGGGCGATCACCTGCACCAAGAGCAACGGCACGGCCTTGGGGACGGGNNGCCTTCGCAACCATCGCAAACTACGCACCGTTGGCATCACCGACCTTCACCGGGACGGTCTCAATTCCGAGTGGCGCATCGATCTCAGGGTTTGCTCCGCTAGTGTCTCCGTCCTTTACTACTCCCGCACTTGGGACTCCAGCAAGCGGTGTGATTACCAACCTGACTGGTACTTGCACCTCCTGCACGGCATCGAGCGCCAATGCAGTGAACAGCAACACGTTCCCGGCCAGCGCAGGATTCACGAGCGGCGGAATGCCATACTTTTCCAGCACTACCGCGATGGCGTCGAGCGCCTTGCTTACTCATTATGGCTTGGTCTACGGTGGTGGCGCTGCTGGCACTCCTGTAAGCCTGGCGGCGTGTGGCGCGAATTTCCCGGTTGTGGGGTCTGCAACTGCCCCGGCCTGTTCTACTATCGGTTGGCTTGCGTCTGCTACTCAGTGGGGTATCCCCTACATGAGCACGGCCACACAGATGAGCACGACTGGAGCCTTGACGCAGTATGGGGTGTTACTAGGTGGAGGTTCGACTACAGCACCTACGGCAACGGCGGCTGGAGCAACCAATACCGTTCTTTTAGGGCAAGGCGCAAGTACAGCACCGTCATTCGGAGCACTACCGCTGACTGCCTTGGCAACTCAAGCTGCGAATACTGTGCTGGTAAATAATACGGCGGGAGCGGCCACTCCAACCGCTGTAGCGCAGGTGGGCATCTCCGGCGGCTCTCCGGTCAAGGCAACAAATACCTATGGCTGTCTTAACGGCTACGATCATCTCGGATGCGTGGTGTGGAGCGAAAAAGCTACCGCGCAAACTACAACCGCCTTTCCAGGCACCTTCAATCCAACTGCTGCGGGATTGTATAGAGTATCTGAAACGGCTTGCATTACCACGATTGGAACGGCAGGCACTGTGCAACCTGTTTTTCTTACAGGTTTATCTCAGGCATATACGGCTCTGCCCGCTGGTAATACAATGCCTTTCACCAGCCCACTCGGCGCTTGCTCCAGCGAAAGATTAGACGTTCGCATCCCAGTTTCAGGTTCAACTTATGGCGTGGAACCTGATTTCTACGTTTCTGGAAATGTCGGGGGCCAATACTCTGTTGATGTGTACGCGGAGTACATGGGGCCATAGTTAATCAAGCGTGGCCACTGTGCTTGCAGCGTGGGAAGCGTGGCGCATTTTTGCCGACATTCTATTCGCGCAAACACATCCTTTGACAGAGCCGAAGCAGTTATCCAAGCGGACGAACGCAGTAGAAAGCTCAACTATGCCATCGGGGGGTCAGTCGCAGTGATTCTGGCGGCGACCTTCGATGGCACGACCTACACGCAGTATGAGAATGGCGCACAGATTGCTCCAGGCACACCCGCATGCCGAATCCTGGGCCTATTCCGCATCGTGCAAGTAATTTTCGGCCGAATCAATCGTATTGCTTACCTGGATGAAATGAGGGATTTGTGGAGGAGACAACAGGAGAGAGCGCGGCGGTTGCGAGGGTTTTTTGCCCGGAGGAGATGGACCGGGAGGAGCTGGAGCGGTTCGGACGGATTCTGGATACTCGGCCTGTGAGCCTGCGGGGGCGGACGGTGGGGATGGAGCTGGCCGAGAAGCTGCTGAAGGTTCGGACGCGGGAGGGGAGAACGGCGCCGTTGCGGGCGAACACGGTGCAGCGGGCCTTTGAGCGGCGGCGGGGCGAGCGGAATATTGTGTTGAAGGCGCGGCAGATGGGGTTGACGACCTGGGCGGCGGCGCGATTTTTTCTGAAGACAATCACACATCCGGGGACGCTGACGCTGGAGGTGGCGCACACCCAGGAGGCGGCCGAGGAGATCTTCGGGATCGTGCACCGCTTTGTGGACTATCTACCGGAGGCGCTGCGCGAGGGGCCGTTGCAGATTTCGCGGGCCAATGTGCGGCAGATTGTCTTTCCGGAGTTAGATTCGCAGTACCGGGTGGTGTCGGCGGGCGAGCGGAACGCGGGGCGGGGATTGACGGTGCAGAATCTGCACTGCTCGGAGCTGGCGCGCTGGCCGGGCGATCCGGCGGAGACGCTGGCCGGATTGCGGGCGGCGATGACACCGGGTGCGGAGCTGATTCTGGAATCGACGCCGGAAGGGGTGGGAGGCTGCTTTTACGAGCAGTGGCAGAAGGCCGGCGAGCAGGGGATGGTGCGGCACTTCTTTCCCTGGTGGATGGAGCGGAAGTACCGGGCGAAGGCAGTGAATGAGGCGAGCCTGACGGATGAAGAGCGGGATTTGATGGCCCGCGAGGGGCTGGATCTAGAGCAGATCGGATTCCGGCGGCAGATACGGGCGGATTTTCGCGGTCTGGCGCGGCAGGAGTACGCGGAAGACGGCGAGGGCTGCTTTCTGGCCAGCGGGGATTCGGTCTTTGAACTTTCGGCGATAGACGCGCGGCTCGCGACGGTGACTGAACCTTTGGAACGGCGGCACAACGGGGCGCTGGAGATTTGGTTGCCGCCGCTGACGGGCAAACAGTACCTGGTGGCGGTGGACCCGGCCGGGGGCGGAAGCGATGGGGATTATTCGGCGGCGCAGGTGCTGGAGTTGGAGACGGGGTTGCAGTGCGCGGAGTTTGCCGGGCATGTGGGCGGACTGGAGCTGGCGCGGCTTATGACGGAGTTGGCCGCGGAGTACAACCAGGCGTGGCTGGTGGTGGAGAGAAACAATCACGGCAGCGGGATTCTGGCGCTGATTGAGAGCTCGTGCGGCTACGGGCGGGTCTACAAGCAGGGCGGGCAGGCGGGGTGGCTGACCACGTCCATGAGCCGGCCGACGGCGCTGGGACGGCTGGATGCGGCGTTGGTGGAGCGGCCGGATTGCTTTCAGAGCCGGAAGCTGCTGGCGGAGTGCCGGAGTTTTGTGCGCCTGCCGGATGGCGGTAGTGGGGCGCGGCCGGGGACGCATGACGACCGGGTGATGGCCATGGCGATTGGATTGGGGGCACGGGAAGAGCTGCCGAAAGGCAGCTATTAGCTGTTAGCTATTAGCTGTTAGCTTGGGGGTGCTGATGAACGGAAGGCGAGTCGAGGTTTGTGGTTTTTCACCCATTTCGCAAAGAACGCGAAAAGGGTGGGGCACGGAGCATTTGTGGCAGTACGGAAGTTTGGGTAAGAACAGCAAGTTAGCCTCCGCTTCGCGGAGATAGCGAGTTAGCAGGTTAGCGGCTGTCGGGAGATAGACAAGAAAAAATGCTGAAAACGGCCTGAAACGGGAGTGGATTGCGGGGAATCTGGTCTGGGCGCATAGAATTCGAGTGAGGTTGCTGTTTTAGCGAACAAGGGTGAAGCGCAGGTTCTTCGACTCCGCTGCGCTTCGCTCAGAATGACGGGGCAGGGCTTGGCGGTTCTGGCGGTGCAGCATATCCGGCGGATGCGGGGCGGAGCGCAAGGCCAGTTGATGCTGGGCGCCGACGGCCAGGTGTACGTGGTGAAGTTTCAGAATAATCCGCAGCACGTGCGGGTGCTGGCCAACGAGTTTATGGCGTCGAGGATTGCGGCGGCGGCGGGGTTGACGGCGCCGGAGACGGAGCTGGTGGAGGTTTCCAACTGGCTGGTGGAGAATACGCCGGAGCTGGAGATGGACCTGGGTAGGACGCGGGTGCGCTGCACGGCGGGATTGCAGTTTGGGTCAAGATTTGTGGGCGGGCTGATGCCGGGACAGGTGGTGGACTACTTGCCCGAGGAGCAGATGGCCGAGGTGCGGAACCTGGGTGAGTTTGCCGGCATCCTGGCGCTGGATAAGTGGACGGGCAATGCGAATGGCAGGCAGGCGGTCTTCGCGCGCAAGCAGCGGGAACGGCGCTACCGGGCGGTCTTCATCGACTACGGGTACTGCTTTCACGCCGGGGAGTGGAGGTTCGAGGATCTGCCGCTGCGCGGGGTTTACTACCGCAACGATGTGTACCGGGAGATTGCCGGGTGGGATGCTTTTGAACCTTGGCTGACGCGGCTGGAGAGCATGGCGGCGGAGACGGTTTGGGCGGCGGCCAATGAAGTCCCGCCGGAGTGGTATGGCGGCGATCTTAGTGAAATGGAAGCGCTGGTGGAGAAGCTGCTGGCGCGGCAAAGCCGGATTCGGGAGCTGATTGAAGGGTTCGGGAAGTCGGATAGAAGGCCATTTCCGAAATGGGTGGGGATGGGAAAAGATGTTGGGGAGGGATGGAAAGATGAGCGGTGGGAGAATAACATGGGGAGGGTGAATTGAAGGGCAGCCTTCAGCTATCAGCTTTCAGCTTTCAGATTCCGGCCTTGGAAATGGACAACGGCTAGAGCAGGGCTAATAGCTAAAAGCTGATGGCTGGTAGTTTGGACTGAGAACTGAGGATTGAGAGCTGAAAGCTGAGGGCTGAAAGCTTGCATCTATGAGTAGCGAAAGTCAGCGGCGGGCATGCACGTTTCAACTGCTCCGGTATGTGCCGGNNCCGGAGGCCGACACCGCGCTGCTGGAGGGGATGGAGAGCGAGCTGCGGCGGCGTTTCCAGGAAGAGCCGGATGGGAAGTTGATGCGTCTGCTGAGCGAGGCGCTTTCGCTGAACGTGCAGATGACCGAACCCAAGGCTTACTTGGCGGAGAGCCTTCCGGCGGGGATGGAAGAGTTGATGCGGCTGTATGTGGAGCCGCCGCCGCGGGAGCGGGTGCCGAGACTGAGCGGACGGGCGGCGATACAGGCCAGGATGAGGACGGAGTTCGAGCGAGCCGGAGTGTGGGATCTGATGCGAAAAAAGATCCCGGCATCGGAGTACACGCGTCCGGGGGATCCGCTGAGGATTGACGTGGGGTACCGGCCGAACGGAATCGTGCGCATGTTTCATGCGGTGAGCCTGGAGCCGGGCGTGGAGATGGCCAAGGTGCTGGCTTTTTCGGCGGCGGGACTACGAATCGGCGTCGAGCGGATGGAGCGGGCCAGCCTGGAGCTGACGGCCGTGATTGAGCCGGCGGTCCGCCTGGGAGCCACCGACGAGGAGCCGGAGCGGCTGGAGATGTATCGCTTTGGCGTGGAGACGATGGAAGAGAACCAGATCCGGGTGCTGACAACGTCGGATTTGGGGCGGGTGGCGGAGACGGCGCGGCGGGAGCTGCGAGTGTGAAAAGACAGAGATCAGGGGTCAGAGATCAGAGATCAGTAACGGCGGTCAGCTGATTGCGAGGAACGGATTTCTTTCATCAAATTATCCGTTGATGACTTGCAGATAATTATCTGTGTTTGATGTAGGATCGATTTTGTTGAGTAACGGCAGTAAGTTTCGGACTGTTTGCTGATAACTGACAACGAACCACTGATCTCTGATCTCTGATCTCTGATCTCTGGCAAAGACGAGGCATGGCCCTTTCGGGGGTTGTGCCTTTTTTGTTTTTGGGCGGCGAAGAAGGAAGGTGCGCGTGAAGGTTGGAGAGCAGTTGCGGGAGATCTGGCGGCAGGCGACCGGGAGCGGACGGAATGTGAATGTCGCGGCCGGCGCAGCCGATGCGGAGGCGGAGCGCAAGACGTTGGCGCTGCCTTCGATCTTGACGCCGGTCCAGTTTCCGGGGCAGCACTTGCCCAAGCCGACACCGATGAATTTGCGTAAGTTTGCGGAGACTCCGGTAGTCAGGCGGGCGATCAACGTCATCAAGGATCGCATTGCGGCAATGGACTGGCAGGTTCGGGTGCGGCGCGGAGTGAAGGCGGGTGAGTTGGCCTTTGCGGAACGCAAGCTGCGGGCGCTGCGCAGAACACTGGAAGAGCCGAATGCCTCGGACAGCTTCCGGACGCTGATGGAACAGGTGATGGAGGACGTGCTGACGGGCGGGTACGGGGCCATCGAGATGGAGCCGACCGGCGATGGTGAGCGTCCGGCGATGTTGTGGGCGGTGGATGGGGCTTCGATCCGCATCAATCCGCGCTGGGACGGGCAGCCGGAGACACCGCGGTATGCGCAGGCACTGCCGGGACAACTGGCGTCGAGCGCCATTGAGTTGCGCGACGACCAACTGATGTATGTGCGCATGAATCCGCGCAGCTTTACGCCCTTCGGGCTGGGGCCGCTGGAAGTGGCCTTCGAGACGGTGAACCAGTTTTTGAGCGCGCACCGCTTTGCAGGCAAGCTGGCGGCGAACTCCGTGGCGCAGTATGCGCTGTGGCTGAACGAGGCGACGCCGGCGCAGCACGACAGATTAATTCGTTGGTGGCAGGACGAGATCGAAGGAACCGGGCGGGTACCGCTGATTTCGACCGAGCAGAAGCCGGAGGTACTGCGCTTCGCTCAGGGCACGGACGCGGATATGCGTCTGGAGTGGCAGGAGTTTTTGATCCGCATGGTGGCCAATGCCTTTGGATTGCCGCCGCTGATGCTGGGGCTGGAGGCGGACGTGAACCAGTCGACCGCTTCGGAGATGGCCGACGAAGCCTTCCGCGGAGCGATCTCGCCGCTGGCCCTGCTGCTGGCCGGGCATATTACCCGGGACCTCTTCGGCAAGTGCATCGGCTGGCGGGAGTTTGAGTTTGTCTTCAACGAACTGGGCGCGCGGGACGAGACGACGGAACTAGCGGTGCAGGTGCAACTGTTGCAGGCCGGCGTGTTGACGGTGAACGAAGTGCGGGCGATGCGGGGATTGGGGCCGCTGGGGCAGGATGGCGCGGCGGTGCAGTTGTCGGGCGAAGCGGAAGAAACAGGGAATAGGGAATAGGGAATAGGGAATAGGGAAAAACAACACGGGAGCCGAAGATCGAACACTCTTGAAGCTGGGCAGTAATTCCAAGTCCCTATGTCCCTAGTCCCTTAGTCCCTGCATTACAGAGCGGAGAGCGCATGAGACTGGAAGCGATGGCGGTAAAGATTCCTCAAGTGGACGGACACCCCAACCGGGTGCCGTTCGAGGGGGTGCTGACGATGGTGAATACAGCCAGCGACAAAGCGCCGGCGGGGGCGCGCGGACACCGGGTGATGCTGACGCATGCGGCAGCGGAGAAAGCGCTGCCATCGCTGCTGGGCATGGCGGTGGACTACCGGCCGGGGTGGGACGGGCACGACGCGCGGCACAAGATCGGCCTGCTGACCGAGGCGGACTTGATCGGGCAGCGGCTGGTGGTGAAGGGCTACCTGTATGCGCGGGATTTTCCCGAGGTGGCGGGGGCGATTGAGGCGCAGGTTCCCGAGTCGCTGGGCATGAGTTATGAACTGGCCGACGCGCGGGTGGAAGATATGCGGGCTGAAGTATGGAAGCTGACCCGCGTGACCTTTACGGGAGCGGCCATACTGCTTCGGGACAAGGCGGCCTATCGGGCCACAAGCTTCCGCATGGCGAGTTAGCGAGAAGCAGCTAACAGCACACAGCTAACAGCGGACAGTTAAGAACAGCCCGCCGACAAGTGCAACCGACAACAAAGCTGATAACTGACAGCGGGTAACTGTTTGCTGTCAGCTGTGAGCTGTCAACTAACGAAAGGAATGGCATGGAAAACAAAGAGCAAGAGATAGCGGATCGGCTGGAAGCGGCGACGACCCTGCTGGAACGGACGCTGGGCTGGCTTGAAGAGCGCCAAGGCGCGCTGAGCGGCGAAGTGGAGAGGATCTCGGCGACCATTGAGCAGAGCCGGAGGGAAGCGGAGTTGGCGGAGAAGCTGGCCGCAGCCGAACAGGAGCTAGCCGAGTTGAAGGCGGGGTCTACGCAGAATGTGCTGAACCCGCTGCGCAGGACGCTGCCCTCGACGACCAGCGAGATGCTGGCCAAGCATGGCATCGGCGAGGGCCCGGTGGACGTGCGGGCCCTGGACGCGGCGCTGGCCGGGTTGAGCCTGGAACAGCGCATCGCGGTGAAGACGCAACTACTGCGAGCGGGCGCGATTGCGTGAAAGCAGCTTCTAGCTATTAGCTTCTAGCTTTTAGCAAAAAGCACGTATGGGAAGGCGTATCAGTTGCGGCTGGAATACGACCCTGGGGGAAAGAAACCAGGACCGAGTCCTGCCGGGAGAGATTCAACCACAGCCGGATTCCGGCAGAACAAGCTGGCAGCTAAGAGCTAGAAGCTAGCAGCTAGAACGGCCCCATGGAGGGGGCGGAAAGAGCCTATGAACGCAACCTTTGCAGACATTCACGCGGCAGCAGACTATATCGGGCCGGGCGCTATCGAAGTTCCGTTGTATCAGACCGAAATTTTCGACATCTGCCGGCGTTCGAGCCCCTTCGGGCAGCGCATCAAGCAAGTACCGGCGACCGGGCATCCGTCACGGTTCTTTGAGGAGACGGCGATTCCGAATCCAGGAACGGCTGGCTTCGTGAATCCGCGCAGCATTTCGCCGACGGTGGTGAGCCCGACGCGGGTGGAGCGGAGCGTACCGCTGAAGGCGATCGTTTCGCAGATCAACTACAACCTGTTCGACATCGAACTGGGCGACCAGCAGAAGCAGTTTGCCTATCTGCAGGCCAAAGACCTGGTGGACACGGTGAGCGGCGTGATGGTGGCGCACGACGTGGCGTTGTGGAACGGGAACGACACCAGCCTGAGCACGCCGACGACCACGCAGTACATGGGTGTGGTCTCGCAGATTGCCGCAACTGGCGGCTTGACGACGACCATCGGCACGACAGCTTCGATCGTGGACGGGATCAAGTCGGCAGTAGCGCAGATGGTGGCCTTGAACGGCTACCATGTGCGGCCCACGGCGATCTACGCCAACCCGGTGCTGCTGGACCTGATCGACCGGGAGATGAAGACGGAGTTCAACGTGGTGNNTCGACGCAGGCGGGCGATCTGCCTCTGATTCCCGATTGGAGCCTGGGCTACACGGGCACGCCGGGATCGGGCACGGCGGTTTTGCCGGCCTACATCGTGACCGAGGATCTGATCGAATACCACTGGCTGGGCGATCCGGCGCCACGCGTCTTCCAACTGGGACTGCCGAATTCTCTGACCTACCAATATGTTGCGGTCAAGTTCGGAGCCGTGGTGGTGAAGGGCGCTAACTACGCTCACTATCAAGTCCTGGTGGACCGGTAGAAAAACAGGGAACAGGGAACAGGGAATAGGGAGTAGAAGACAGTCAGCCTGATTGCTTTCATCGATTCGATTGCGGTGAAAACATTGCTCAACTTTTGCATACAGGCGCGATGAGCACGAATGTCTTTGCTTTCTAACCTTGATCCCTGTTCCCTATTCCCTGCATTTCGAAAGGATAGGTTATGGCATATCTGCAGCCAGCGGATTACCAGAATTACGGCTTGCCGGCAGGAACGACGGCAGATTGGATTACTGCGGCGACGGCACTGATCAACAGCTACTGCAGACGGCCGGACCTGAACGTGATTCAGTACACGGAGCGGTTGCGGGTGACGAGCGGAGCGCAAACGGTGTTGTTGAGCTATCTGCCACTAGCGCCGCTGGGCACGGCCACAACGCCGCTGGTGAGCCTCGAAGGCCGCTATACAAGACCGCGGCGGGGAGAGCTTCCAAACGAGCCGCTGCTGGAGATTGCGCTGGCGTTTTCTCTGCCGGGGCAGTGGACAGCGATAGATCCCAGCACGGTGGACTACGACCCCAATACCGGGGAGTTGACGCTGCCGTGGAGTGTGCTGGGACTGCCTTACAACGAGGTGTCGGCGACCTACACGGCGGGATTGGCGACGATTGGCGACGACGTGAAGACGGCGTGCGCGCAGATTGTGCGCAATGCGCAGTCGACGCCGGCGTTGAACGCGAGCAAGACCAAAATCGACACGATGCAGATGCAGTATTTCTCGAGTTCGCTGGTGGACGAAACAGTGCAGGCCTGGCTGCGTCCTTACATTGCGAACAGGTTGGGGTGAGGGATGAGCGATACGGCGGCGCGCAATCCGGTGGGAGCGCCGCGGATGCTGGCCGATGCCCTGCTGCGAAGCGTGACAGGCACGACGGCCCTTCTGCGGGTGACGGGAGCGATTATAACGAGCAGCCAGTCGGAGGTGGGGCTGGTGGCAACGACTTTTGCCGAAGCGGCGGTGAGCCCGGTAGTGATGCGCAAACTGCGCCCCACATGGCAGGAGAAGGGCGAGTCCAAGTGGGAGCTGCTGGTTTCCGCAACGGGCGTGGAGCAGCAGGTGAATGCGCTTGACCTGGATTCAGCCCAGGCTCTTTTTGCGATGACGCTGACGGTTACGGTGGCGGGGCAGGATTACCTGATTGAATCGGTTGCCGCCAACGAAGCCTTCGGCCAGGTGTACATGTACCGGTTGCTGTTGCGGGAAGCGCGCCAGCAAGCGGTGTGAGAAAAGCAGGGAATAGGGACTCAGGCAGAGGAGCATACGCAAGTCTCGGGCAAGTGTCAGGATTATTGTAATTGCCCATCAAGAGTACGGTGTTTTTCTCTGCACTGTCAGGATGCTTCTTTCCCCCAGTCACTAGTCCCTCCGTGGAGCAACTATGCAGAATGCGAAAGATTCGTTTTATATGGCGCTGCGCACNNCGGCTGGCGGCGATCAATCCGGAGAGGACGATCCTGCTGCGCGGAGCGGTGCGGCCCGGGATTCTGGCGGAGGAAGCCGAGGCTCCTTTCAGTCAGCTTCCCAACGACGTGTTTGTTCTGCGCTGGCTGGGCCTGGGCGTCGATTTTGATCTGGGGTCCACGATGGCGGCCGAGCAGTGCGAGGTGATTTACCAGAGCTGCGGAACGCAGAGTTTCGGCGGGCTGGACCGCGGCCGGTCGCTGAGCGAGATGGACGAGGAGCTTACGGAGATGGTGCAGCCTTTTTACACTCCCAAGCTCAACTACACGGCGACACCGCCGGCATTGATGCTGACGAATGTGTTTTGGGATGAGCCGGGGTTTGGGCCGATTGTGGCGCAGCGAGATATGTTGAGCCGTTCCGCAAAGGTGATGGTTTACAGCTATCAGGAGCAGGGGGAGTAAATGACGACGAATTGGTATTCGGCTCCCGCTCCAGTAGCGCGGCGGGTTCGAGGTTATTTTGCGCCGGTGAATCGGACGGGGCAGACGCCTGTGCTTTTCGATCCGGCTGAGCAAGGCGGATTCAGCCTGGACGCTCCTCCGGCGCCGTGGATCAGCCTGGGATGGATTCAAGAGTTTACACGCAAGGCGGGAAGCAAGAGCGCCGCGGTGTTGACAGGTATTCCGAGCAGTCCGCTGGAGCAGGTACGCGAAACGCTGGAGGCGCAAGTGAGTTTGGAATTCCTGAGTTGGACCAAGCTGACCATGGCTCTGGCGACGGGCGCGCAGCACATGAACCTGTTGGCTCCGGCGAGCGGAGCTACGGCGGCCGCGGATGGCGCACAGGCAGCTTCGGCGGTGACGGTACAAAGCGGGTCGACGGCAACATTTATCGCGCTGGCTTCGGCGGATGCCGCAAAATTTTCGGCAGGCTCGATCATCGCATTGGACGCGGATTACACGGGGCAGACGGGATTTGTGGGCTCTCCGGTGTCGGGAGCGTATGTGCGCACAGCGCTGACGGATGTGGATTACATCAGGAGAGTGACCTTCAACGTTGCGCTGGTGTCGCAGACCAGCACGACCGGACTGACGCTGGCCGGTCCGTTGCCGGGCGGCGCACCGGCGGCTGGCTCCAAGTTGCAGGCGGTGACTGGATTTGTGGATCGCGAAGGCGGCAGCTTCTATCAGGAGTGGTCGGCGCTGTTTGTGATGGAAGGCAGCCAGGGAGAACGGATCTTCTTCCACTATCCGCGTTTGCAGACGGCGTCCAGCTCGCAGGAAGCCGCATTGCCTTTGGACAGCAAACAGAAGTCCGGACAGGCGCGGGTGTTGCTCAAGGGCCAGTTTCTAGCTCTGCCGGTGACCGATCCTCTGGACGGGGAACGAGTGGTTTGCTATCGGAGTTTTCTGCCAGCGGTTCATGCGCTGGTTTAGCAAGTTAGTAAGTTAGCGAGTTAGCAGAGCAGAGAGATCCAATGAAGATCACGATCAACGGGCAAGACTACACGGCCGCGCTCGATGCAGCGCGGCCGTTGACGATTGAGCGCAAACTGAACGAGCCCTCTGTCTGTCAGCTATGGCTAAGCCTAGCGACCAACGGCAACTTATCGATGCCCTTGCGAAACCAATCGATTCTTGTGACGGGCGACGATGGGACTTATTACTTTACGGGTTACATTGCAGTAACTCCCCTGCCGGAATATGCCGGGTTGGCGCTGGAGGGTCCACGCTACCGGATTGCGATTCAGGCATTAAGCGACGAGCTTCTGCTGGATCAGAACCTGATGGCTCCCAGTAAGGGTGCAACGGGGGAAACAGCAGGATCGCTGCTGACGACGCTGGTGACCCGCACGGGAGTAACACGGTTATCGACAGCAGGGCTTTCGCTGAGTACGGCGATCAGCAACTTTGTACCGGATCCAGGAGCGCCGTGGAGCAAGAGCGCCGGGCAGGTGGCCAGCATGGCGCGGGCCGCGTATCGCGCTGTCAATGGCGCACTGACAGTTTCTCCCGTGCAGACGACCATGCATCCGCTGAACGAGACGGATGGCAGCCTGAACCTGGCGACGTTGTCGTTCACGGCCAGCGTGAAGCGCGCGCTGGCGAACGATGTGACGGTTTGCGGCGAGCATGAGCCGGTGGCTTATGTGACCGAATACTTTTTGGGCGATGGGGCGACGACACAGTTTTATCTGGCACAAGATCCATTTTTTCCCGCTGCCTCCAAAGCCACTATCATCAGCGAACTCTTCAACGAGACGCAGATCAACCAGAGCGTGTGGGGCGTGACGGGCGGGGCCGGCTATCTCACGCTGGGCGCAGGCGGACTGGCGATGAACGGCGGCAACGGAGTCGACGGAGGAACGCTGCTGGCCTGGCTTGATCCGGTGGAGATGGGCGGAACGCTGTTGCTGGAGGCCGTAGGCGTGACTCTTGCTACGAACAGCACCGGAGTTCTGGCTGGCTTCTTTGTTGGCCGGGACACGCAGGCCGCGTGTATTGCGGGTTTTCAAGCAACAGCGCAGGCGGGCACAGGAGCCGTTACGTTGCAGCCGCTGATCAATGGCAGCGCGGTGGGAACGGCGTATGCGATCAATCCGGCCTACCAATATACGCTGCGCGTGCGTGTGCATTGTGTGGAGAACGAACGGGAGTTGGCAATCTATCGCTCCTATGGAGATAGCGGGGAAATTACGGCCGGCGGACAGTGGGATACAGCTCCGGGCAACGTGCAGGTGGAGATCCAGCAGTTTATGAACGGAGTGGGCGGGATGCCGGTGACGCTCTATGACGGGGCGATTACAAGCCTTCCCGGAGCGTGTAATGTGGTGGCGGCAAGCAGCATCAACCTGCTTGGAACCATGCGCGCGCTGAATCTGACCAATCTCGGCTCTGGCTGGGTAGTGAGCACTCCGACAAGCGGAGGCGCGTACACGCGGCGAGTGGGCACGACGACCGAGGCGGCCGAGTGCCATCTGGAGCGGACAGGCAAACTGGTGTTTTATACCGGGTATGCGCCGGTGTCAGGCGAGCAGGTTGCGGTGAGTTATCGCACGGTGGGCAGGGCGGTGGGACGAGCGGTGAACACCGCCAGCCAGACGGCGCTGGCCGCGGCGGGAATGCCGAGCGTGGCTGCGTGGATCGGCTCAGTGACGAATCCGCCGACGCGCAGTTCCGCGGATTGTCGCAATGCTGCATTGGTGATGGAGCAGGCAGCGGCTGGCGTGAGCGCGCTGTGGAGCGGGACTTACAAGGGAACGAGATTCAGCTTCGCCAGCGATGTGTGGCCGGGAGATGCTCTGCTACTGAATGCGCCTTCAACCAGCTTGAACGCACAGGTAGTGGTGCGGACCATTACCGTGAGTTATCGGGCGAGTTATCCCGACTTGGTGGAGTATGCAATCGCTTTCGCCAACGACTGGGCCGACGATCTGGCCATTAAATCGAGCGTGACGGTGCCCGTGGATGCGTGGCTTCCGGCGACGATTGCGCCGACGGTACTGGCCAATCTAACCGGCCTTACGGTGACTACACTGAATGGAACGACGGTGACGATCAATGCCGGCGTGACGCCGCCAACAGGCGGAGGATTCGAGGTTCGGACGAGGGACTTTGCATTCATGCCAGGACAAGACCCGGCTCTGGTGATGCGGTCGACGCAGCCGACGATGACGTTCTCTCGCATCAGCGCGAATGACAGATTTTTTATCCGGATGTACGACGGCTCAACGCCGCCGAACTACTCGGAATTTTCAACGGCATTGTTCATCAATCTGCCGCTGTGATGATCAACGATTTTTTGAGGGAACGTGAGTGGATGGGGTTCAGCAGATGCGGATGATGAATGAATTCGAAGCGCAGGTGCTGAGCGACTTGAGCGTGCTGAAAACACAGATGACGGGCCTGATGGGCGACGGCAACGGCGGACGCGTCGCCGATCTGGAGCGGCGCATGGAGCGGCACGAGCAGAACTGGCAGCGCGCCAAAGGCTTTCTGGCGGCGGTCAGCGTGCTGTTTGCGGTGATTGAAGTGGCGGTGACGGCGATGTTCCGGCGCTGAGCTTTGCGTAATTTCCAAGCTTATTCTAAATTTTTCTCCCAGCGCTTGGGACGGCGATTCTGTTGCAGAACCTTTTTGCGCAGGCGGAGAGATTTCGGAGTTACCTCGACCATCTCATCCTCGGCGATAAATTCGATGGCCTGCTCCAAGTTCAGGGCTTTGACCGGCACCAGGCGGATGGCCTCATCGGCGCTGGAGGCGCGCATGTTGGTCATGTGCTTTTCGCGGACCACGTTCACGTCGAGGTCCTTGTCGCGGGAATGCTCGCCGACGATCATTCCCTCGTAGACCTCAACGCCCGCGCCCACAAACAAGATGCCGCGCTCCTGCAATCCGTTGAGCGAGTATGTGGTGGTCAGTCCCTGGCGATCGGAGACCAACGCGCCAGTGGGCCGCTGCGGAATTTCGCCCTGGTAGGGGATGTAGCCGTCGAAGAGCGCATTCATGACAATCGTCCCGCGGGTCTCGGTGAGCATCT
>PMGP01000470.1:0-1238 GCA_003156235.1 Acidobacteriaceae bacterium | reverse complement strand
CGGGCCGAGCTTTTCGATCACCGTTCCGGTGTAAGCGTCGGGCACGTCGATGGTGAGATGCTCGACCGGCTCCATGCGCGTGCCGTCCACCACCTTGGTGACGATCTCCGGGCGGCCGGCGGATAGCTCGAATCCCTCGCGGCGCATCATCTCGATGAGGATCGCCAGTTGCAGCTCGCCGCGGCCCAGCACCTTGAAGCTGTCCGGCGAGCCGGTGTCTTCCACGCGAATTGAAACATTGGTCAGCAGCTCTTTTTCCANNTTTTCCAGGCGCTCGCGCAGATTGCGGCTAGTGACGTATTGGCCTTCGCGGCCGGCGAAGGGCGAGTTGTTGATGCTGAACTGAATGGCGATGGTGGGCTCGTCGATCACGATGAGCGGCAGCGGCGAGGGATTTTCGACGCTGGTGATGGTCTCGCCGATGGTGATGCCCTCGACGCCGGCCACGGCCACGATGTCGCCCATGGTGGTCTCAGTGATTTCGATGCGCTTGAGGCCGCTGAATGTGAACATTTTTGTAATGCGCGTCTTCATCAGGCTGCCGTCGCGCTTGGAGATGGTGACGTCGTCGCCGAAGTGGAGCGTGCCCTGGAAGACGCGGCAGATGGCGATGCGGCCAAAATAATCCGAATAATCGAGATTGGTGACCAGAATCTGCAAAGTCCCATCCGCGTCGCCGGTAGCTGGTGGAATGGTGGCGACGATGGACTCAAAGAGCGGTTGCAGGTTCACGCCGGGAATGGCCGGATCGATAGTCGCTGTGCCATCTTTGGCCACGGCGTAGAGCACGGGAAAATCCAGTTGTGTTTCGTCCGCGTCGAGATCGATAAAGAGGTCGTAGATCTCGTTCAGGACTTCCTGCGGCCGCGCATCAGGCCGGTCAATCTTGTTGATCACCACGATGGGCTTGAGCTTGGCTTCGAGAGCCTTGGCAAGGACATAGCGGGTTTGCGGGAGCGGACCCTCGGCCGCATCCACCAGCAGCATGACGCCGTCCACCATCTTCAGTGCGCGCTCCACCTCGCCGCCAAAATCGGCGTGGCCGGGGGTGTCCACGATGTTGATCTTGCCGCCTTCAAAGACGATGGCGGTGTTTTTGGCCAGGATGGTGATGCCCCGCTCCCGCTCCAGCTCGTTGGAGTCCATGACGCGCTCGGCCACCTGCTCGTTGGCGCGGAATGTTCCGGATTGGCGCAGCATGGCGTCCACGAGGGTGGTCTTGCCGTGGTCAACATGGG
>PMGP01000334.1 GCA_003156235.1 Acidobacteriaceae bacterium | reverse complement strand
GGGTCACCAGTGGTCCGACTCCGAGTGAGGAAAGCTGCATAAAGAGAGCTGCCGGATTCTCTTTGGCTCGTTCCAGAAAGTCTTTGAGCAGCGATTCTATATAGGACAGGTCATTGTCCGTAACAACCACATGCAATTCCGGGTGGACAAGGNNATTACCGGATCGGCCTGTAATGAGCCGCCGCTCCACCCCTGTGGCCTGTACTCCATGGCACAGAACCTTTTCAGGGGGCTTTCGTCCGTTGTGTTGTTTGTCTTGCTCAAATTTCCCGGTCCGTTGAAATGCATCTACCATCGTATCAAATACATTTCGCAAGAGATTGGCATTTGAAAGCTTGTCAAGGCTCTCTGCAAAACTCTCGAAAAGCGCTGCTGTCGTCCAATCGTCCGACAGTGCATGTACCCGCTGCCAGAGTTGATCCGCCTCTATAGACACTGCAACCGTTCGAATATCGTGCTGTGTTTTCAAAGATATGCTCTGATAGATGCGCGGGTCAAGGTAGCGGGATGCCAGGAAGGGCAGATGGAGTTCCCCTTTGGGACCACCGAAGAGATGTCCGAAATCGACAAAATTCGCGTTCAATCCGCCCCCAGCATCTTCTGTGAAAATGGCTTGCCGGTTGTCGGCGTGATTGGCACAAATGTCGATCATCCATGCCAGCCAAAAGTTCTCGCGGCTACGAACCCGCATGAAGCTGCATCCGGGAAGGATCTCTAATAGTCGAACGTCATCACCGCCGAGGAAGTGGGAACCAAAGCATAAGCCTGAGACTGGTCGTAGACGCCCTTCTGGGGTCTGCATCCAACTATCAGGATTGTGGTCGAGGAAAGAGTCACTGATAAAAATAGGCTTCCACGTTGGAACAGCCAGCGCATTAGCTTGAAAAAGCTCGTTTCCCGCACTCTCGTTAAACAACAGATTGGGCCCTTGGAGGTTGTTTATGTACTTGACTACATAGAGCAAGCCATCGCTTGCCTCAGCTAGAATGGGCTGTGACCCGCCGCGCAAATTGCGGATATACCGGGTCAAAAAGAGGAAATTCCCTCCGAGTTCTTTCATTGTATCCTCAACGATCAACGCAGAATGACAATTATTTCGTTCCTATCGCGATCTTGAGGACAATCTAAGCAGCTCAAAATCCAAATGAAGGATAGTCAATGAGAAACCCCTCATCAGGTGCCCAAAAAAGAGCTTTCTAGCGGAAATGCAAGCGACAGTACTTAACAAGTAGCCTGTTTTCCGCTTTTATACGGATTGAATTCTAACCATATGGGTTCAATTATTTCTTGTCAAGCAAAGTTTGAGCAAAAAACTAACAAAAATGCAATATGAAGGTGGTGTGGGCCATAATTTACAGGTGAGAATACCGGAATGAACTGAATCTGGTGCATTATTGAAGGTGTCATTAGTTGGCTGGTGGCTCTCGATTAGACACCAAAGTTAGTGCAAAGTTGCGGCCAGAAAAGTATTCACAACGCCTGGGCCGGGGCAATCTCCGTCGCCCGGCGGCCTGCGAAGACTGGGACCAAAACCGGAATTTTCCCCATTTGAAAAAGACTCCTCCGGGTTATGAACGAAAAGGAGTACCGGCTCCCTCGCAAAGTTGCACAACCAATTATATCCGTCGATGAATTTATTAGGCGTTTCTCCGGTGGTGTAGTGACCGCAGGGCAGTACGCGCGGGCGGTTCGCACATCTAAATCATGAATGGGATGCGGCAAGCGCGTTTTTGACGTTAATGATTTGATGGGTGCCGCAACTCATTGTTTACTCGGGGGTTTCCTCCGAAGGAAGGTTATAGGAAAAACTACTATGTGCTTAATGAAGGCGTCTCCCCTAAGTGTATTAGCCGGCGCATTGCTTTATTCGGCGGCCCTCCTTTGCGGCCCGGTTTTGCCGGCCCAGAATTCCACTGTCGCCCCGCGGATTACCACGGATGTAAATGAGCTGTCGCTGGCAACGCTGAAAGGCAACGTACCGCGCCTGGCGCGGGCGGAGCTCGATCAGGGCGAGGCTGCGCCCTCGACGCCACTGACTCACATGCGCCTGGTCCTCTCGCGCTCCGCCGAGCAGCAGGTGGCGCTGGACTCCTATCTCGCCCAGTTGCAGAGTAAATCCTCGCCGAATTACCACAAGTGGCTCACTCCAGAGCAGTTCGGCCAGCTCTACGGCCCGGCGGATTCGGACATCGCCGCCCTGGTCGCCTGGCTGGAGTCGCGCGGGCTCCAGGTGGAGACTGTCTCCAAGGGGCGCACGAATATAGCCTTCAACGGGACGGTGAGCCAGGTGGAAGAGGCCTTTCACACCTCAATCCACTCTTTCCAGGCCGGCGATCGGCAGTTCACCTCCAATTCCACCGCCCTGCGGATTCCCTCGGCGCTCGCACCCGTGGTCAAGGGGGTCGCGCACCTGAACACCATCCGGCCCAGACCGCAATTTCAGCGCGGAAGCGCAGGCCAGTTCAACCCTCAGACCAGGCGGCTGGAGCCGGCCAACGGGCAAACTCCCAGCCTTACTGATACAAGCGGCGGTGATTTTCTCTATATCGTCCCTGGCGATGCGGCAACCATCTATGACACGCCCAACTCCTTCAACGCCAACTTCACCTCGGGGACAAGTTATACCGGCGCGGGCGTGAACATCGGGGTTGGCGGCGATGCCAAGATCACCGCCAACATCGTGGGGGCCTACCGCAGCACGTTTCTAGGCAGCTCAACCTCTGTCAACCTCAACTACTGCACCACCTCTGCCTCATGCTCCACTACCCCAGGGAATGGGTACGATGTCAGCGATGCCGACGAAGCGTATATCGACACCGAACTCTCCGGAGGCATNNCATCTTCAGCCTCAGCTTCGGCGAGTGCGAACAGGACAATGAATCCGGCTCCGGCGACAATGCACAGATCAATAGTTGGTGGGAGCAGGCGGCGGGGGAGGGTATCGCGGTGATGGTTTCGGCCGGCGACAGCGGCTCGGCCGGCTGCGACTACCCCAGCACCAACAGTGGCATGAACGAACCCGATGCCTCCGGCGGGTTGGCGGTAAGCGGCTATGCCTCCACGCCCTATAACATCGCGGTGGGCGGAACGGATTTATATGGACTAAGCAGTTCTTTCTCCACCTACGCGAGCACCTCGCAAGGCAGCTCTTCGACCTATTACCGGACGGCCCTGCAGTACATCCCGGAGTCGGCCTGGAATGACTCGACGACAACCGAGGGAGCGTTCAATTTGAATGTCCCTTCGACGAATAGCTGCGCCGGCGGCGCAAATATCATAGCCGGCAGCGGCGGTGCCAGCGTCATCTACGGCAAGCCCTCGTGGCAGACGGGCACGGGTGTGCCATCGGACAAGGCTCGCGATCTGCCCGATGTGGCGTTGATGTCGGGCAACGGATGCGAGCCTGCAACATGGCTGGTATGCGACGGCACGACAACCACTTACCAAGGCTCGGAGGTGATACTGGATTGCGAGACGCAATCGGACGGTTATTTTTTCTTTGACGGTTATGGCGGCACCTCCGCCGCTTCGCCGGCCTTCGCCGGCATCCTTGCGCTGGTGCAGCAGAAGACCGGCAACCGGCTGGGGATGCCGGCCACTGTGCTGTATGGCCTGTTCAACGGCAGTCATTCGAGTTCGATCTTCCACGATGTGACCGTGGGCAATAACTCTGTGCCATGCACCTCCGCCCCAGACGGCTCGTGTGTCAAGAACGCTGTCGGATATTACTTTGAGAGCGGCTACAACACCACCTCCGGCTACGACCTGGCCACCGGGATGGGCAGCGTGGATGCCACGCAACTGGTGAACTACTGGAGCTCGGGAACCGGCTCGGCGTCGGCAACCGTATCTTTTCTTTCCATCTCGCCCAGCTCCGTAACAGCCGTCGAGAGCCTCATCGTGACCATCTCGGTCTCTGGCGCCAGCGGAACGCCCACCGGAACGGTAACACTGACCGGCGGCAGCTATAACTCATCCCAGACGATTGGTTCCGGCAGTTGCACAGCCTCCAATTGCGCCTTCACCATTACGGCTGGAGACCTGCCGATCGGGACTGCCGACACGCTGACGGTGACCTATGGCGGCAACTCGACCTATGCCGTGGTGACCAACTCTACAACAGTGACGGTAAATGGGTTGAACGCATCCGTGACGATTACTTCCCCGACTTCCGGCACAGACATCAATTTTAACCAGAAACTCACCGTGTCCGGTACGGTGGCCTGCACTGGGACCTGCACTGGCAGCACGACGCCGACCGGAACCGTGACGCTCACCGGCGGCGGCTACACCTCGGCGGCCACGTCGCTATCCGGCACTGGCAGCTACTCCATCACCATCCCCTACAACTCCTTGAGCGCCGGAACCGACATCCTCACCGCGACCTACAACGGAAGCTCGATCTACAATTCGGGGGCTACCGGCACGACCTCCGTGACGGTTACGTATGTGACTGTGTCAACGCCAACCGTGTCAGTAACTCCAGCCACGGGCAGCGTCGATTCGAGCCAGGCCTCCAGTGTGACGGTCACGGTCACCGGCTCCGGCACACTGGAGTCGTCCCCAACCGGAACGGTAACCCTGTCCAGCGGCAGTTATCTATCCGCGACGCAGACGCTCGGAACCGCCGGTTGCACATCGGGCAGTTGCGTCACCATCACCATTCCGGCCAATGGCCTGAGCAACGGAACCGATACGATCACCGCTACCTACAGCGGAGACGCGGACTACGCCTCGGGCACGGGAACGGCGACCGTGACGATGACAAAGTCCGCATTTGCGCTCCATGCGACGAATATAGCCAGTCTGGCCCCTGGAACAATGACCGGGAATACTTCGACCATTACCGTGAGTTCGAGCACATTGTATGCGGGAACCGTCACGCTCACCTGCGCGCTCACATCGTATCCCTCCGGGGCTGCTTATCTGCCTAGCTGTTCAGTCACAAGTGGTTCGCCGGTGACTCTGAGTTCCGGCTCGGCGAGTAGAACGGTGATCGCGACGGTTTACACATCAGCGGCCACCAACAAACTGGTCTATTCCAAGCAGCCCGGAAGAGGTTGGGCTGGAGCGGACGGCGGCGCGGTGCTGGCCTTCCTCGTCTTCNNAGGAACAACAGCCGGCACGTACACCTTCACCGTAACGGGAACAGGAAACCCTGCGGTCACTTCCGTACTCCCCGCCACCTTCACGTTGACCGTGAATTAGCGGACTTTTTACCGATAATGAAATGTCACGGGTGCCCCATCCTTTTAGCGTTCTTTGCGACAAGGGTGGGATAGCACGCAGCCGGCTGGGCCGATTTCCCGTCCGCGGCGGGATTCGCAAAGGATGTGCGAGATCGGTGTGGTTCTCAAAATAGCTCGGTATTCGGGGCAAGCCATTGTCATGCATCCCGTCCGTTGTCATGCAAAAACCGTTCACGGGACCGAATTGGACGGAAAATCCGGATAATGCGGTCAAGACGGAATACGCATAAAGCACCTGTTATCTAGAGTTTGTCAATGTAATCGATGGGATGCAATATTCTATGGCAGAGAGAGAGGGATTCGAGCACAAATCGTTCCATAACCGCCCACGACCCGTGAGGTAATTTCGGTCCTCTGAAACGCCGATCATTTCAGACATTTGTCTTGCCAGAGCTATGGAGAATTGTCCCCGAGTGCAAAATCGCTTTCCCGCTCACGGCCCCCACAAGTTGCAATGGGGGAAGTGAGCCGGGGGAGCAGGTTCTCGTTCATTGACGACGAATCTCCACCCCAGTCACGGCTACCTGCCCTTTCTTTCGTGGCTGAGCGTCTTGAATTTGTTGCGCAACGCCCAATGTGCCGACTGGCGGGCCTGTTCAACCCGTTCGAGGACNNGCAACCGTCAGATTGCCGCCGATGTTGGCCTTCGGGTCTGGTTCTTGAGACGTTTTCAGGATCTGGAGAAGTTGTTGGGAGTGGGCGGCAGGCTGGAGGCATGAAAGAAGCAGGTGTACGTCGGCTTCATTCGTGAAGAGTATTTCGTTCGTATCCTCGCTTTGCAGTCTGGTTTCTAGGGCATGGAGGTGAGTAGCCTTGATTTGGAGCGGATTCGCCAGGAGTTTGTGTTGGTACAGGGCGTCTCGCATCTCCGGGTCGGTAAATTCAACGAAGATGCCGGCCTGGACGGATACTTTGACCACCTGCCGCTTCCAATCGTCGCCTCC
>PMGP01000015.1 GCA_003156235.1 Acidobacteriaceae bacterium | reverse complement strand
TCGGCAAAGCTCCCTGCCTGCACGCTCGCATTTGCAGCTTGCAGATGACCGGCGATAGCCAACGGCGATAGGCCGTAGGCACTCAGCTTGTCGGTGCTGAGCACCACGCGCATAGTGCGGGGAAGGCCGCCGATAATCGTCGTCTCCGATACATCGGAAATCTGCTCGATGTTATGCTGCATCTCGGCGGCAATGGCGCGAAGCTGATATCCGTCGTAGTGCTCACCCCACAGCGTCAATGCCAGAATCGGAACATCGTCGATGGAGCGGGCCTTGATGATCGGCTGCGAGACTCCCGGCGGCATTTGATCGAAGTTCGAGTAGAGCTTGCTGTAAACCTTGATCAACGCGTCTTCCTGGGGCGTACCGACCAGAAATCGGACGATCACCAGACTCTGTCCGGGAGCCGATGTTGAGTAGACATACTCGACGCCAGATATCTGATGCACCAGGTTCTCTATGGGCAACGTCACGCGCTGCTCCACCTCCGCTGGAGAGGCGCCAGCCATCGCGGTGGTGATGTCCAGTATTGGAACCAGAATCTGCGGCTCCTCTTCGCGGGGAATGATTGCGACCGCGAAGATTCCAAGGGCCAGAGACGCGGCAATAAAGAGCGGCGTCAGCTTGGAGTTGAGAAAGGAGTGAGCAAGGCGTCCGGCAATGCCAAGTTCCTGCTTGGATGGATCTGGCTTCATGGCTGGACCTCGATCCGCTTGCCTGCGAGGTCGCGGTCGGAAGGAGCATCGACGAGCTTTTCCCCTGAGGAGATGCCCGACAGAACTTCTATGAGGTTCCCTTGTGTCGCGCCTACCGTGAGGGAACGCAGCTGTGCAATGCCCTGGCCATCGAGAACGTATGCCGATGCGAGCGAACCGCGCATAACAACGGCGGAACGCGGAATGAGTATCGCCTGCCGTGTGCCGTTGGCAAACTCCGCCGTGCCATACATCCCGGTGCGCAATTGACTCGAAGAAGGCAAGTCGATCTTGACCAAAAAGCTGTGGCTTGCCGGGTCGGCGGCAGGAACAATCTCAGCGACCGTGCCCGCAAGGCTCGCGGAATTCCCGCCGTCGATTGCAACTTGCGCTTTCAGACCCTTGTGAACCGCGCCGATCGCCGACTCATCCACTGTAGCGTCGAGTTGCAAGGCTCCGGCTTGGTCCACCTGCAGCAGAGGCACCCCTGGCGAGGCCATCGTTCCCGGATCGGCCATGCGCGCTGTCACTATGCCGGAAAACGGCGCAAGCAGACGCGTATAGCCAAGCAACGTACGCGCGCCACTCTCCTGCGCTCGCGCTGCATCGGTCTGCGCACGCACGGCTTCAAGCCTTGCAGCCGCGGCCTCGGCGCGACGTAAAACCTCATCCATCTCTTGCGGACTCACGCTTTTCTCAGCCTGCAATTGCTTGTAGCGTTCCAGTGTGCTTGCTGCCAGCATGGCATCTGTTTGTGCAGCGATTTGTTCGCTTTGGGCGGCCTTCACCGCGGCCTGCGCCTGATCTGTCGAGGCGCGCAGAGCCGCATCGTCGAGCACGACCAGCGTCTGTCCAGCCCGCACGCTGTCCCCCTCGCGCACCAGGATCTGCTGGATGCGACCCATGACCTGCGCAGAGACTATTGCTGTCCCCCGCGCGTGAATGGTTCCCGTGGAGCGCACATTCAGAGGCACCTGTTGCTGCTGGCTCTCAACGACACGCGCCTGCATGGTTTGTACGACCGCCTGTGAAGCTGATTCGACGCCATGACAGCCGGCCATCATCGCCGAAGAAACGGCGAACAAACTTGCCCGTAACAGAACCTTCATTGCAATTCCTCCGCTGCATCGGGAGTCAGCGTCCCTGTCGCGTATAGCAGTTCGGCATAGGCCATGGCATTGCTGTAGACGGCATGCCAGTAGCTAGATTGGCTCTGCCGCTCGGCATCCTCAGCTCGCAGCAGATCGGTGAGGTTGGCAAGCCCCGCGCTATAACGATTCTTCAGTACGCGGAGACTCTCGGCCGATTGATCCATCGCTGCATGAGCCGTCTCCAGCGAGAGTTCCGCTGTCTGGCGGTGAATATGCGCCTGGTTAACTTCCGTACGCACGTGAAGCTGCGAGGCAGCTAGTTGCGCGTCGATCTTCTGTTTAGCGGCGCTCTCCCGCGCCAGCTGGCCGCGCCTGCCCAGAGGCAGAATGTCGACGCTGATCTGGATGCCAGCCACCCAGTTGTTTCCTCCCGATCCTGCAATGGATGTCCGGTCTTCTTCCCAGTTGCCATAGGCGCTGACGCGGGGACCAAACTCCGACTTTGCCGCTCCCAGGGCGGCCCCTTGCGCCGATTGCGCCTGCCCCAGCGCCGTCAAATCAGGCCGCGTCTTTGCGGCCGTGGCTATCTCCTGTTCCAGCGGAGGCCGGTAGAATGTATGCGTCTCAATCGGCTTCAGTTCGGATGCCTTGAGCTCCGGAGCACCCATCGCCTCGCGCAACTCGGCCCACGCCAGTTCCAGGTCTCCCTGGGCCGCAATCAATTCTTCTTTGCGGACTGCCACATTTACCTGGGCCGACATCCGGTCCGACTCGACCGCCAGGCCGGCCTTGACGTGGTCCTCAATCGATGTCAGCAGCGCCGCGGCAGTGTCCTGCTCATGATGGGCGACGTCGATTTCCCGCTGCGCGTAGAGCACCGACTGGTACGCCCCGACAACGTGGTAGACAATCTGCTGGTCCACCGCCTTGGCGGATGAGGAGGCGCTTTCTTTGAAGAGATCGGCGCGGCGAATCTCCCTCTGCGTCTTGAATGAGTCGAATCCCATCCAGGAGCCGGACAAGCGCGTGGAGAAATTTCCTATGGGCTGTGGAAAGTTCAGCGCGTTCAGTGCAAAGTCCGCTTGTGTGAATTGCCGCCGCCGGAGACGGGTGCCGAAGGCATAAACCGGGTCGTTGCCTCGGGATATGTCTTCAGTAAAGTTGAGTTGCGGCAGTAGTTGAATGCGCGCCATCGTTGCCGCGGCCTTGGTGTCGCTCAAGTCGGCGCGTGCAATTGCGGCTTGAGGGCTCTGCCGCAGAGCCTCGTCGATGGCTTGACGAAGCGTCAGCGGATCTTGCGCCATAGTGGCCAATCCTCCTATACAAAGCAGGAGCGAAAGGCCCAGGGATCGATAAAGGCGAGAACTCATTGGGCGAAATGTCCTTGCGTGGTGCATCCATATGAATAAAGTCCTGGAATGGGGAAATCGTTACAACAAACATGAAATAAAATTCACCTGTAGCTGTGACATCCCCTTTTCTGCTGCTTTCCAGGACAAGACATCTCGTTTGGAAGAACTCGCTTGCTCAGGCACATTCTCAAATTTGACGGGCTGAGCGCCCCGGCCGGTTCTCTTTTCTCCATC
>PMGP01000102.1 GCA_003156235.1 Acidobacteriaceae bacterium | reverse complement strand
CTAGCGTCCGTAAAATTGGATAATCGGATGCGTTAACATCAATTTGAATACAGGCACCCCAATTCTCCTCCCCATATCTTGCATCGAGTCTCAGTACTTCCTCTCCACCCTCTGTCAGTTTGCTTATGCCCCAAATCCGAATTAACCATTCAACGCGCAGATTCATATATCCGCGCAGATAATCATTCAGAACCTTGTCTTGCAAATAGAGGGGAATATCTTTTAGAACCCTCTCTCGCTTTTGCCGAATCTCGTTGCCTGTTGGTATCGAGGATTTGCGACTCCGAACCGGGATGTTCTTTTCTACTTGTTGCAAGCCCTGATTTATCACCACGGTCTGCACATTGTGGGAACCTGTAATAACCCCACCAACAACGTTGGCTCCATTAGCAATCACGGCAAGGCTGTTGTCGGTTCCATCGACCGCAATGTTTAGATTGGGGCAGGGGCCTATTGTTTTCTGCTTCTTCATTAACGGCAGAATCCATTTCAAAGAAGCAAAAGCCCCACCAAATACGGCACACAGTGCACTGAAGCACCACTCCTTATTCGCAATAATCCATGGAAACAGCGCACCAGACATGATGGCTCCTACACTAAAGGGGGCATGACCTTATAAGGTAGTCTAAACTACTCCCTTCTCATTCTGTTCCGCTGCTGGCGGGTCACAAGTTGGTTAGGCCGTCCGAGGAAGACCTCCGAGGGCAGGTACCGGCGCAACTCGCCACAGAGCGGGCACTCGACCGTGATCGACTGGAACGGGAACTCCCGGACGCCGGACGGCACATCGCGGCGGCACCGTTTGCAGGTGACGACGAACTGTCTCCGCTCGATGGTTGGGAACCCGAAGGCCATTGAGCGAGTATAGGAGAATAGAAGGCGAAGAACAAGTGCCCGTCACTCATCTTTTTGCCAAAGGGGAACAACCGATTGGTAAATCGGCCAAACGGGGATTCTGTTCGATCTTGGTTTACCGAGTGCCGGGGCTGAAGATGCTCATGTTGTCCAATGCCGCCGTCCCTAAAACTGTCCTAAGGAAATATGAAACAGGCGAAATGTGCTAAATATGCGAAATCTTTGAGCGAGTAATTTCAATAACATACGTGTTTTCAATAGTTTATGGAGGAGCTTCAGAGAACGAGTCCTACCTGAGGAGCCAAAGAATCAATAACTTACAGCAACAGCCCAAGCGAACTTCACCGCATTTCACCGCATTTGAAATGGAATTCCTTAATTCGCGGACCTCGATCGTCCTCCATCGAATCCTTAGCTTTCATGGCGCGAAGTCTCTTCGCATGATTTCCACCGACCAGAAATGGCTACACTCATCGAGTGGCAAGGCGCGTGGGCCGGGGCCGATTCCAGGATCGCTATCACCTGAATTATGCATAGCCTGAGCACACGGGCGCGCCTGGCCTGTTGAGCAGCGGTACTGTGCCAGTTGTTTGTGCCTTTTTTTCCCCTCTTGTCTTCGATTTTCCTGGCTCGCGCGGCAAGTATTTGAATCGATTGGCGACTGTGTGCATAATGTCCTGCGTGCGGCTGCCGGAGCCCTGCGCCGTTCAGAACGGGTCGTGGCCTTCTATCTTTCGCCGGTGCCGCCATGATAAAGACCGAGCAAATGGGATCGAGCCTCGTCTGCCGCTGGAAGCCGCCTGGCAACTCGAACCGTCACGCCGAAGGACGCCAAGAGCGGGGCAAGGCACTCCTTCAGCTTTTGGCTCCGCACCCTGACCTCTTGGGGCAGCGCGCGGCTGGCCTGAACCGCCTTGAGAAACACTCTTGCCAGCGCGTCTCCGGCCGCGACTCTGGAATCGGTTGCCTCCGGCGCAAGAACCATTCCACTCTCTGCATCGACAGCCAGCGCGATCGAGGCGCAGGCCTTGCGCTCGTTCTTCTTGCCGACAGCCGCACCGCTCAGAATGTGGTCGAGCTCCATCACTTCGCGCACGGCGTAGTCCTGGCCGCGCAACGAGCCGAGAGCTTCTTCCTCCAGCCGGACCGCCTGGATATGCGACTCGGGCGGAAGGCTCGTCTTGACCAGATCGATATGGTAGCCAGGCTCGGTCCCCTCCTCGCGCGAGACCATCGGATAGATGCCGTCCCGGTCCCAAAACCTCACGCTCTCCTGGCTGGCAACGGCAGAGCAGACCACGATCACCGCGCGGATGCACTCGGCCAGCGTCCGGGCCTCCTCCTCGGTGGCGTGTAGCGTATGCGAGACGAATAACTCGGCATATGGTAATGTATGCAAGACAAACAAAATAAGATATTTAAATTGTTCTTGTACGCCCGCCGCGCCGTGGATTAACATAACCGCACATTGGTAGTGTGTCATGGAGAAACGAGAATGGCTTGTACTAAACATTTGTTGTACTTTGGCCTGTGCGCATCGATGGCTCTAACGGCCGCGACGGCGTTTGCTCAAACCGAACATCCCCAGACCTGGGAGCAGGATATCGCCTACTTGCAACAGTTGGCGCCTGCCGACGCTGCCGCGCAACAGGGCACCATCCTCGAAATCCGCTCGAATGTCGCGCTCTGGATCACGGCTCACTCCGAGAGCAAGATTCAGCTCGCGCCGCTGCCAGCGCTGCCCTTGACCGCCGATCAGGCCGAAGCGGAAGTCAAGGAGCTTGACCAGGTAATCCTCGAGGTTGTCAAGCTGGATCCGGCGCATCCCTTCCATCTCGGCACCGTGCAGGTGAACGTCACCGCCCCGGTCTCCCAGCTCTCGCCTCTCTCCGACAGCATCGACCAGTTGGAAATGGCTAAGCAGAACGAGGTGAATGCCGCCCAGGCCATGGAAAACCTGCCCGGCGTCTCGGTCACGCATAGCTATAGCGGAAGGAACCAGGAGCAGATCTCCATTCACGGCTTCAGCTACCTGCAGGTTCCGCTTTATGTCGACGGCGTCCTGATGAACGACCCCTACGACGCAACCCTGGACTTCAGGCAGATTCCGACCACCGATATCGCGGAGATTCAGGTCGCCAAGGGCTTCTCGTCGGCCTTGATGGGACCGAATGCGGTGGGCGGCGCCATCAATATCGTTACCAAGGAGCCGCAGAAAAAGTACGAAGGGGAATTGCTGACCGAAGGCTATTCCGGAGATGGATTCCTCTCGTCAATACGCCTGGGCTCTCGTATCTCCCATTTCTTCGTTCAGGGTTCGATGAACTGGATGCAGGATAATTACATTCCTCTCTCGGGGAACTTTGTCAACAATGTGGCGCAGCCGAACGACCGGTTAAATCACTCCTATGCACAAAATGCCACGTATAACGGCCGCATCGGCTGGACACCCAGGGGCCAGGACGAATATGTCTTCAGCTATATGAGCCAGAAGGCGAATAGCGGCATACCGCTCATTACGGGCAACGATCCACTGAATGGCACCGGGTGCAGCGCATCAACCATCACCATCCCCGCTTGCTATACAAACAACAACGGTACGCCGTACCGCAGCTGGAGCTTCTGGGACAAGGTCAGCTACCACTTCCATTCCGACACGGGGCTGGGCCAGAAAAGCTCACTGAAGACGCGCGTCTTTTATGACCAGTATCCCAATAAGATGAACTTCTACACGGGACTTCCTTACATCCCGGCAAAACTGAATCTTTCGTACATTTCGCTTTACGACGATCACTCGGACGGCTTCTCTACGGAGTTTGACACCAAGCTGGTAAAGAGGAACGCAATCAGCGGCTCGTTCTACTTCAAAGACGATACGCATAAAGAGGTTCCTGAGGTTGCGCCGGCCTCCGACTTGCCCCGGTATGGCCTCACTCGCCAGCAGATTTCCTCCATCGGCCTGCAGGACGTTATCACCATCACGTCGCGGTTGACGGTCACCGGCGGCATAAGCCTCGATCACATAGACGGCCTGCAAGCTTCCGACAGCAAAAACAGTTTCTACGCTTTTGTATCTCCCGCGTGCCCCAGCAACTCGGACAAGAACAACTTAAAAGCGTGCACGCCGCATCAGTGGGCCTACAATCCCCAGGTTTCAGCGGCCTATACCTTCAAGGATTTTAGCCGTCTGTTTGTCGGATTCACGGAAAAGAGCCGCTTCCCAGTAATGAAGGATATGTTCTCCTACAAGATGGGTAAGGGGATTCCCAATCCGAATTTGCAGACCGAGCGCTCGCGGAACTGGGAGATTGGCTATTCGCGAGTCTTTCCGGGAAACACTGTTGCACAAGTGGAATTTTTCCGCAGTGACTTGAGGAATGCCATCGAATCGATTCCTGCTCCGCTCAGTTTGCAAGCCGAATTTCCTGGGGCATGCACGAAGTCTAACAGCTGCTCCGTAAACGAAAACGCCAGCCATGAGACCCACCAGGGAGTTGAGCTTACGGTGCATTCAACTCCGGTACAAAGGCTGGCCTTCGATGCCAACTACACGTATGTCAACAAGGAGATCGACGGCTTCACCTTTCCGGGCCTGACTACAATAGGTAGCGAGGTATATCCATGCTACACAGGAGGGTATCTGGTGGTCGGCACCGGCAGCAATGCGATGGAAACGACAACCCCGGACAATACCTGCCTGACCGCAACCGACCTTCCCAAGCACAAGGCCGTGGGGATGGCGACGCTGCACCTGCCTTACCAGGCGATGGTGAACTCGACTCTTCGTTATGAAAGTGGCAACAAGGCCATCGACAGCTATAAGCATAGCGGCACTTACTACTACGAGGCCGTTCGCATGTCGAATTTCGCCACTTGGGATGTGGGTGGAACCGCTCATCTCTACAAGGGAGCGAGCCTCCAGGCCGGCGTGAAAAACCTCCTAGACCGCAACTACTATCAGACGTTGGACATTCCGGAAGAAGGCCGGAACTGGTTCGTCAACATGCGCTACAAATTCTAACGCAGCTTTCAACACACTGCCGGCCCACACGCAGGATTCCGCGCCGGGTGCGCAGCCAACTCGCTATCGCCTCTTTCTGGACCGGCGCGCGGCGGGATGGGTTGATCGATCCCAGGTCTCAAAATCGAGACCTGGGGCGCCCAATTCTGGTGGTAGATTGAGATTTGGGTCACCCGCCAACAGGATTGTTTGCAAGTTGTTTTTTCATGTTAATTGCCATTATTAGTTAATTGTCCTTATTATAAGTGTGATCCGCACAGGGCGAAGGTTGATTTCCGCGAAGTGCGCAAGGAGAGTGCTATGCCATTTCTTGTCTTGCTATTCCTGTTTGTGGTGCCATTCGGGCAAGCCGCTGTTTTGCCCGATGCCTCAACTCACGCCGTCTACTTCAAAGGTGCGGTGGCTCGGCCCGGCCAACTGAATGTTGCGCTGACGCGCGGGTTGCCGACCTACCGCCGACTGGTAAAGGTGACGGGGAGCAACGGCCAATACCGCAGCACGATTGAAGTTGAAGGCTACGCGCTGAAAGATATCCTCGATCGTGTCCAGGTGAAAAAGGAGGACGACGGTTTCAACGAAGCGCTGGACACCTACATCACCGTCAAGGGACGGGGGGGCGAGCAGAGTCTGCTTTCTTACAGCGAGGCCTATCTGGCCAACGATGGGGGGCCACTGCTGGTCGAGAGGGCGCGACTGTTGTTTCCTCATCATCACCAACCGCTCGGCAATGACAACAGCAATCCAACGATTTTGCACAACGCGGAAGAGCGCGGCGGATTGAATCTGCAAACTTGTTCCGCCTGCCACACCGGAAATCCAGCTCCCGTATTGTCGGTTCCCCAGGGGTGGCTGCTTGTGACCTCATCGGACGATTCCAGCAGACGCTATATAGAGGATGTAGTGGAAATCAACGTTCACCAGGTCGGCATTCCGGTGAAGGATACGCGTGCAACCGCAAAGAACGCGGTGATCGACGTTCCTATGCTTGTCGGGCCTGACGGTAAACAAACGCCCTTGACAGCACAACAATACCGTCGCTTGCCCAAATCCGCCTGGCAGGATACGACCTTTGGTCTGGGAAAAGGCTTCCATGGCCGCCATACCTGGCAGGGGACCAGTCTGGACGCCCTGCTTCGTCCGCTGCTGCCCCCTGGCACCGATCCCAGCAAGACTTGGGTCCTGGTGACCGCCGCGGACGGTTATCGTTCACTCTTTTCCGGCAGTGAGGTTTTTGCCGCCCCAGAAGGCAAGAGCGTTCTGCTGGCCGACCGGGAAGATGGCCAGGCGCTTGGCGCAGGTTCCGGCCGCTATCACATAGTTTCCAGGTCTGACTTCTTCATCGACCGCAGTGTGCGGATGGTAAAGGAAATCCGGATCGGGAGAATTCAGTAACCTTAGTTGGTCAGTGCGTTCGAAGGCACCGGCGCAGGGGGGGCAACCTATTCGGCTGTCCTCTCACCATCCGATGCGCCACAGGCGCTTTAGGTCTCCCCCTTTACACGCTTAGAGCGCTGATTATTCCACGTCTCCAATTATCCAAGAGATAGCTCCGCCGTGGCAGCGTAGGGTTCGGGTCAGCGTGGTGGTACTCAGCTATTGGCCACGGTACGGACAGTTGCGGGGATTCCGAAAGGGCACTGGTGGACCTCACAGAGAACCTCGGGAAGCTTCCGCATTGTTTGTATAGACGCCGGCAGGGCCAAGCCCCCTTGGCGTGAAGACGACCGCACAACTTACGTAACCAGCCCTGCCTGTGATCCAAGCACCATCACCTGCGGGAAGGTCTGAATCTCCAACTCGACGCTGACGATCTCCGTGCCGCAATCCTGTCGATTGACGCGAGTGCACTGGCAAAGTTCGGTAAACCAGATGTGGCCGCTCCGGCTCAGTTCCACCCCGGTGGCGGCCAGCACAGTGTAAATCTCCATACAGGCTTGCCGTTCGAACTCAAACAAGATGTTCACTGTACCGGCATCGTTGGCGCCGCGGCTTAGCACCCAGCCACCACAGCCAAGAATTGCGCCAGTGAGGGTCGGCATCAGCCGCACCGGCTCTTCGATGGAGGTGGCCTTCATTCCTGTTGCCCAAGGGGTGCTCATAATTTGTCCCTCGTCGCGGGTAAACGCCGACAGCTTTAGCACCATCTTATCGGAGCCGGGCAGTTCCGCATCAAGGTTGTGCTGAATATAAACAGCTCTTGCCCGGCGTTGCAGCATTCTCACCCGGCAGGAGACCGGACCGGCCTCGCGCTGGTAACCTGCCCGGACCATTGATGGGAAGCCGCAAGAAAGAGATAGCGCTGGAGGAAGAGCGAACCGGCGGAGAACTCCAGAGATGCTACGTGTTTGTAAAAGAGTCGTCGCCAACGACACTTCCGTGGCTGAACCTGTCCCGCCTCCACCCAGCTCAAGCAGCCCCGTCTCAAGCAGCGCAAGACTCCCCGGTTCAGCGAGGGTCTGCATCACCGATACCCGCTTCGTTCACGTGCGCTGTCTTCATTGTCGTGCTCCACTGGGTTCTTGCGGAACCCGAATTGCTGAGAATGGTAGCACAGTCGTGGGAAAGGAGTAGTCTCTGATCATGAAGTACACGCCCTTCACGCAGACAACACTGTTCAGCGATCTGGACGAACTGGACGTGTGGCTCGCCGGGCGTGGCATCACGCAAAGGAATCGGCTCCGCATCTATCGCGAGAACGTGATCGCCATGAGGGACCGCGAGAAGGCGATCGGCGTAGCCGAGGTTTTTACAGAGGTGCAGAAGGTTGGGCGGCTGACTGAGATTCTTGCTTCCTATGTCGAAGGATACGAATTCGTGGACGCACTGATGTGTCTGCGGGCCGCTCAGGTCGATATACCGGATGAGTTGCTCAGACGTGCGTTAGAAGGCACCACGGATGCCTCACGCGAAAGCCCAAAGAACAATCAAGGCCGGAATGCGATGTTTGAGCTGTCCATCGGAGCGATGCTTGCACGAGATAACCTCAAGCCCAAACTCAGCACTGATAATCCAGACGTGGAGTTTCGGTTCGAAGATCGCCGCGTCCTTGTGGAGTGTAAGAGGGTCTTATCCGCCGAGAGGACGCTCGACGCCATCTCTGAAGGAATCCGCCAACTTCGAAAGACGGTGAACCCTTCTGATGGCGAGTTGGGACTTGTCGCCGTCAACATCTCGCGCGTATTCTATCGGGGCGATGGACATTGGGAAGCTCCGGCAAACTCTGACGTTCGTGAGGTTCTGGCTGGAATGATTCGTTACTTCATCGACACCAAACGTGATGGGGTTTTAAGAAAGAAAGACACTGCGGCAACCGGCGCGTTCTTCTATGCCGCAGCACCTTTCAGAATCGAAGGCATGGGCTACACACCTGCAAGATCGGGAATGTTTTGTGCATTCGACCTGAACTGCGATGAGTTTTTGGCACGGCTCGCCTCAAGCCTCCACCTGTAATGAGTCGCGTACGACACAGGAGATGATGATGTGGACGGTCCACTGCGCTCTGCGAAGTGGGCGAGTGACCGGCTATGCGGACCGCTATGCGGAAGTTACTTATGAGTAAATAGTGTTCTTAGCAAGTACAGATGTCCGGTATTTGAAGCAAATGAAGTGTCCGGTTTGATAAATCAGCCAGTTGTCGTCGTGGCGGTGGGAAAGTGCGAATCCCGCGCTGTTTGCGGGATTTGCAAGCGGGGAGGTAAAGTCGGCTTTTTGACTTTTCCTCCTCGCGTCTTTTCCACGGCCCTTGCTGGCTGGGAGGCAGTCGCCATCAAGAGCTTTCCCTGTGCGCTGTAGTGTCCGATCCGACGTGCTCTGATGGTCAATGTGAGGGTTGCGTCCAGATGCTGATGCACGGTCACCTTGCAGCCAGCCATGGTGCCGCGCCAGCCAAC
>PMGP01000336.1 GCA_003156235.1 Acidobacteriaceae bacterium | reverse complement strand
CAGGTGCTTTTCCTTCAATCGTCCTCCAAATGTGCCGCTAACTCCTTATCCTGGACGACGTTGCAAATAACTCCTTTGTTTTGAAGATTTTACAGCGACACCCTGTCTGTAACATCAAGAAAACAACGACTTTACGTCCAAAGTACGGGTGGCGGGGTACCATACAATGCTGCACCAGCTTTGCCGTCGGAACAAACCAAAGTCCCGGAGAGGCAACTGAATCTGTAATGCCAGTTTCTTGGTAATTTTGCAAGAGGCTCGTATTAAGCTCACGCTACCGCAGCCAGCCCGGAGTGCGCAAGGAATCTACTTGAGCTGAGCTTTTGGCTTGCCAGGAATTGCGGCCTCCAGCCTGCTCCCAGCCGCCGGCTTGGATTTGAGGATTGCGTTGATCGCCGTTGCCGGCTTGTCCTCGCTTCTCGCGGAGAAGGCCGCTGGCGCTGCCTTTGCACGTGGTTTCCGCACCTCGCACGAGGTCAACACAGGCCTGGCACCGTGCGAAACCGGCCTTGCGCTGTGTGAGACAGGTGTTGCTCTATGCGATGCCGGCCTCATGGCAACCCGCCTGGCCCTGCGGTACGCCGCAACTCTTGCTTTGCCGCTGTGTGAATCTTTTGCCGCAACAACCGCCGGAGTAGGAGCGGGAGCTGCCGCTTGAACGAGAGTGGGAACAACCGCCGGAGTAGGAGCGGGAGCTGCCGCTTGAACGAGAGTGGGAACTGCCGCCGGAGCAGCAACTACAGGCCGCGCTGGTTCTGCGGACTTGAGCACCTTTTCCGCCGGAACTGGCGCTGGCGCAACCGGCAATGCAGCCGCAACCGCAAATGCTGGAATCTGCGCGGCGGGCAGATGAGTCTCCGCCTCGTCTGGCTTCCGCGCTGGAGCCACAACCGCTGGCTGAGCTATTGCAACCGCCACTGGAGCCTCCGCTCTTGTCACGAGCGTTTCCGCCGGTGCGTTCCTCTCCTTGCTCTTCACAAAAACCGTGAAGACGCCGGGCGCGTCCTCGACCGTGGCCGTTCCGCAGAGATTCGGCGCGCTCACCCCATCGCGGCGAATCAGCTCCACGCTGAAGCTGTCCCCACGCGGCTTGACCTGGCAGAGCGGCTTTTTGGCGACCCAGACCTGCAGCCAGGGAAGATTTGCCAACTGCTTGGGCAGATGCGCCTGACCATGCGCGTCGGTGAGCAATTCCGCGCGATAGAGTTGGCCGTGCAAATCGCTCCGGTCATAGCCGGCAAGCAGAACCAGATGCAAATGAGCGAGCGGCTGGCCGTCCTTCCCGCCAAGGATACGAACGGTGATGGGCTCGTTGTGGACTACCGGAAAAATCTCCGCCGCGCCGCATAGGGTTGCGGTCAGCAGAGCTATTCCGGCAGCAAGAGAGAGTGCGAGGGGTCTGATCATGAGTTGCACCTGGAAGCTGTTTCATAACCTGGTTTTGAAAGGGCACGGCTTTTTCGGGGCCCCCATCGACAGGTCTTCGTCGATGGGGTGAACTTGAGCCGTGCCGCTGACAGAGCATAAAAATCGCGGGCTTTAGCCCCTGAGGGAAAGCTCAAAGACGGCCAGCATTCGGTTATGAAACAGCCTCTAACGAACCTATCGGCGCAACAAACCCTCACCTAGAGCTTTCTAATGACCTTTTACCTGCGCGGCGAGCTGTTTCTTGCGTTCTCGAACCAGGCGAGCGCGCTCCCTGCCGGTTGTCCGCCGAATGTTCTACGATAGCCAAGTGAACTCCGCAGCCGCGCACTCCCCCACTCTCCTCGTTCACGGTGGCGCATGGGCCATCCCCGCCGACGCCGCGGCCGCCCACCTGGCCGGAGTCCGCAAAGCCCTTGAAACCGGCTACGCAATCCTTTCCCGCGGCGCATCCGCCCTCGATGCCGTCGAAGCCGCTGTCACCGTCCTTGAAGACGACCCCACCTTCGACGCCGGCCGCGGCAGCTTTCTCACCTCCGACGGCCGCGTCCAGCTCGATGCCCTCCTCATGGACGGCGGGCGCATGAAGGCTGGCGGCGTGGCCTGCGTCGAGCGACTCCGCAACCCCATTCAGGCCGCCCGTCTGGTCCTGGAAAAAAGTCCTCACGTCTATTTCGTAGGCGACGGCGCGGAGAACTTCGCCCAAGCCCACGGCATGACCCTCATCGACAACGCCGAACTGGTTCTCGACCGCGAACGCGAGCGCCTCGCCCATGCCAAGCTCCGTGAGTCCGCCGGCCTCAGTGACGACACATTCTCCGGCCCCGAATCCTTACCGCTCCCCGTTCTCCACGACGACAAAAGTCCTGAAACAGCCTTCCTGCCTCATCTGAACAGCCACGACACCGTCGGCGCCGTCGCCCTCGACTCCCAAGGCAATCTCGCCGCCGCCACCTCCACCGGTGGCACCCTCAACAAAACTCCCGGCCGCGTCGGCGACTCCTCTCTCATTGGTTGCGGCTGCTACGCTGACAATCTCTCCGCCGCCGTCTCCCTCACCGGCTGGGGCGAACCCATCATGAAGCTGGTTCTCGGCAAGTGGGCCACCGACCGCGTCGCCGCGGGCACAGCCCCCGAAACAGCCGCCCACGAAGCCATCGCCTACCTCTTTAATCGTCTCGGCGGCCACGGCGGCATCATCTTGTTAGGCCCCGACGGCCGCTTCGGACTCGCCCACAACACCCCCGCCATGGCCTGGGGCCTCGCCACTCCCACCACCCTCCAAACCGGCCTCACCGTATAACCCTCCACAAATTGGGTGCCCCACCCTCGCGACACTTTTGTTTTTGTCGCTAGGGTGGGATTTGCTAACTTGCTAACCCGCGAAGCGGGGCTAACTCGCTAACCTGCTAACTCGCGAAGCGGGCTAACTTGCTAACTCCGCTGCCTCTGCAATAATTTCCCTATGCTCGTCCTCGCCTCCGCAAACTCCTCTCCCCGGCCTACCCCATCCCAACGGCGCTATCATGGTTGCATGGCTGCTCACCGGCCCTTCGCCCTTTTCTGTCTTATTCCGCTGCTTTCGCTTGCAGCCGCCGCTCAGTCCCCCTCAACTCCTTCCTGCGCCGGCCTCTCCAGCCTCAAAATCGACGGCGTCGAAATTACCAAGGCCGCTCCCGTGTCCGCTGGCGCCCCCATCCTCCTGCCCTATGTCGCCTACAAAGGCCCCTATCCCGCCCATTGCCGCGTTGACGGCATCATCAACCGCCGGAAAGGGCTCGGCGGCGAGGAGTTCGGCATCTCCTTTGCCGTGGCCCTGCCCGAGAAGGACGCCTGGAACGATGATTTCGTGATGCAGGGCGGCGGCGGTAGCAACGGAGTCGTCGGCTACCCCGCCGGCGCATCCTTCACCGGCGACAAGCCCGCCCTCGTCCGCGGCTTCGCCGTCGCCAGCACGGACACCGGCCACAAATCCGCAACCGGCGGCTTCGACTTCAACTTCATGCGCGATCAGCAGGCCTATCTCGACTTCGCCTTCGAGGCCAATGTCCAGGTTGCCGCCGTCGCCCGCCAGATCATCGCCCACTACTACGCTCGCTCCAGCGCCTATTCCTACTTCGTCGGCTGCTCCACCGGCGGACGCGAAGGCATGATCCTCTCGCAACGCTTTCCCACCGCATTCAACGGCATCGTCTCCGGCGACCCCGCCATGCGCACCGGCCTCTCCAACCTCGCCATCGGCCAGTGGATTCCCGTCGCTTATAACCAGGTTGCGCCCAAGGACGCTAACGGCAAGCCGCGAATCGAGGAAGCCTTCTCCGCCGCCGACCGCAAACTCTTCATGGACACCCTCATGAACCGTTGCGACGCCCGCGACGGTATCGCCGATGGCCTCATCTTTGATCCCCTCGGCTGCGACTTCGATCCAGCCGTGCTCGCCTGCAAGCCCGGCCAGACTGACGCCTGCATTGCCCCCGAAAAGATCGCCGCCATCAAGAAAGCCTTTGCCGGCCCCAGAAACTCCTACGGCACGCAAGTCTACCCAGGATTCCTCTACGACACCGGTATCGCCTACACGCAGGGTATCAACGGCCTCCTCGCCCTCGGCCCGCGCGGTCTCTTCGGCCCCTATACCACAGCAACTGAAATCGATGTCGACCAGCTCGCCCTCAACGTCTCCGATCCCCTCGTCGAGCCGGCCTCCACCAACCTCTCCACCTTTTCCGGCAACGGCGGCAAGCTCCTGTTCTTCCATGGCGACAGCGACGCCTGGTTCTCCGCGCTCGATACCCTCGGCTACTACAAGTCCCTCGCCGCCACCAACGGCGGCGCAGACAAAGTCGCCGAATGGAGCCGAATCTACCTCGTCCCCGGCATGGGTCACTGCGGTGGCGGTCAGGCCCTCGACCAGTTCGACATGCTCGGTCCCCTCGTCAACTGGGTCGAGAAGGGCATCGCGCCCGATTCGATCCTCGCCACTGGCAGAGCCTTTCCCGGCCGCAGCCGCCCCCTCTGCGCCTACCCGAAGCACGCTCAATACACCGGCCACGGGAACTCCGAAGACGCCGCCAACTTCACCTGTGAGGGACCGCTCGCTCCCTGACTGTGCGCGGCTTAACCTGCCCCTCTCCGCGATAATCGAATCATGAACCTCGTCCTCGCCTCCGCCTCCCCTCGCCGCCGCGAACTCCTCACACAGGCCGGCTACTCCTTCGAGGTCCATCCCGCCGACATCCCCGAGGACCCGCTTCCCAACGAAGACCCCACAGCCTACGTCACCCGCCTCGCCCGCGAAAAAGCTGAAGCCGTCTTCCACGAACTGGCTTTGAAAGGGCACGACTTTAGCCGTGCCGAAAGCGATTCAAAAAAAGCCGGGGCTTTAGCCCCTGAGGGAGTCCTTTCTGAAACCCTCACCGTCCTGGCCGCCGACACCACCGTAACCCTCGACAACCAAACCCTCGGCAAGCCTTCCGACCCCGCCGACGCCGCCCGAATGCTCCGCCTCCTCTCCGGCCGAACCCATCAGGTGATCACCGGCATCGCCCTCATCACCGCAACCTCCACCCAAGTCGCCGCCGAAACCACCGCCGTCACCTTCATCTTCCTCTCAGACAATGACATCGCCGACTACGTCGCCACTGGCGAACCCATGGACAAAGCCGGAGCCTACGCCATCCAGGGCCGCGNNGCCGCGCCGCCCGCTGGATTCCACGCATTGAAGGCGACTACTTCAACGTCGTCGGCCTCCCCATCGCCCTCGTCTCCGCCCTCCTCGACTCCCGCTGACACTTTAGGGTGATTTAAGATGGGATTCGACAAATTCCGTGGCGCGCAAGCGCCGTACGCCTGGACGGCCAGTCCCCTCCTCGACTCCCGCTGACATTCTTCTCGACTCCGCCCCGCCTCCGATGTAGAATCCTTGCAATCTTTCCACCGTCTCGCTACAGGCCTCTAATTTTCTGCTGCCAAAGGAACGTCTCATGCGGATTACTGCTCTTGTGCGTCATCTCCCCCTTCTTCTTGCCCTCACGTCGCCGGCCCTCGTGCTCGCCCAGTTCCAGCAGCCCACCGCCGAAGAACTCAAGATGACCGCCGACCCCAAAGCTCCCGGAGCCGCCGCCGTCTACCTTAATGTCGAGGAAATCACCAACGATCCGCTCCACTACCAAAGCTTTTACGCCCGCATCAAGGTGCTCACCGAGAAGGGCAAGGAGCTGGCCACGGTCGATGTCCCCCCCTACCTGCGCGGCACATCCAAGATCGTCGATATCAAGGGCCGCACCATCCACTCCGACGGAACCGTCATTCCCCTCGTCGGCAAGCCCGCCGACCTGTTGGTCGCCAAGGTAAAAAACAAGGGAGGCGAGCAGTTGCAGGTCAACCGCAAGGTCTTCACACTGCCCAGCGTCGAGGTCGGCAGCATCCTCGAATACAGCTATCAAATCCAGAATGACGACAATATCTCCTCAGAGCCGCACTGGGAGATTCAGCGCCCCTACTTCGTCCACAAGGCCCATTACCTCTTCACGCCCTCCAAGATGTTCCTGCACGGCAGCCAGCACTCAGACAGTACGTACATGGAGGATGAACACGGACGCGTGGTCAACTCCCTCATCTGGTGGCCGAGGCTTCCCCAGGGGGTAGGAGTGATAGAAGACGCTGATGGCCGTCACACCGTTGATGTCTCCGACGTTCCCCCCACTCCCGACGAGGAGTGGATGCCGCCCATCGAGAGCATTCGTTATAGAGTCTTCTTCTATTACAAAGCTGCCAGCAGCGCGGCCGAGTTTTGGATTAACGACGCCAAGCTCTGGTCCAAGGACTTGGATCGCTTCGCCGAACCCTCCAAATCTATCAAGGAAGCGGTTGCCGGTCTGATTGCCCCCGCCGACAGCGAGCTCGACAAGGCCAAAAAGCTCTATAAAGCCGTTCAGGCACTCGATAACACCGACTATTCCCGCAAAAAATCTGAAGCCGAGATGAAGCAGCTTCACTTGAAGGCCGCCAAGCACGCTGAGGATGTCTGGGCGCAGAAGAGCGGCGACAGTGAGGACATCGCCCTGCTCTATCTGGCCATGCTGCGCGCCGCCGGCCTCACCGCTTACGCCAACAAGGTCGTGAATCGCCAGCAGGGTGTCTTNNGACCCCGGCGAAAAGATGTGCCCCTTCCAGACTGTCAACTGGAGGCACTCCAGCGCTGGCGGCCTTACGCAGTCCGCTAAAGGCGTCGGAGCCGTTACAACCGCCGCCCAGCAATATCCCGATAACAAAACCCTTCGCATCGGCGACGTCACCCTCGACGGCAACGGCGCCCTCACCGGCAATTTCCAATTTGTCATGACCGGCCAGGAGGCCCTCTACTGGCGGCAAACTGCCCTCAGAAATGATCCCGAGGAACTCAAAAAGCAATTCGACCATAACAGACTTGAGTCCATCTTTCCCGACGGTGTCGAGGCCCACATCGACCACTTCACCGGACTCGACGATCCCAATGTAAACCTGATCGCCGTCATCAATGCAAAAGGAGCCATCGGCGCCGCTACCTCCAAACGCCTCATGCTCCCCGCCTTCTTCTTCGAGACCCGCGGCACGCAGCCCTTCGTCGCTCAGGAAAAGCGCACCCAGCCCGTCGATATGCACTATGGCGATCTCGTTACCGACCAGGTCACCTATCATCTTCCCGCCGGATTCACCGTCGAGGGCGCCTCTCAGGACAACAAGATCTCCTGGCCCCAACACGCCATCCTGACCGTCAAATCTGTCTCCGCGCCCGGCCAGATCACCATCGCCCACTCTCTGGCCAGCGCCTTCACATTCGCCAAGCCAGAGGAGTACCAGGACCTGCGCGGCTTCTACCAGAAAGTCGCCGGCTCCGATCAGGCGCAACTCGTCCTCACCCGCTCCACTGCCGCTCCTGCTCCCGCTCCGGCTCCCGCATCCGTTCCCACGCCGGACACAACGCAGCCCGCGCCGAAAGGAAACTGATGATCTCGCAGCCCTTTGTTGACGAGTTACAGCAGGAGATGAACGGGCCTGATGCCCCAAGAAGGCTACGTGCCCCATCCATTTCGCGTTCGTTGCGAAATGGGTGGGAGACCACGAATCTCTCCCGGCTTCGGTTTCGTGAGGCGCTCCGTGCCCCTGTCATCCTGAGCGAAGCGCAGTGCAGTCGAAGGACCTGCTTCTTGTCTTCTCGCGAAAGGGTGGGATGCCTCGCGCTCCTGCTCTTCTTATTCATCTCGCCGGCTCTTCTGCTAGCACAGTTTCATCAGCCCACCGACGAAGAACTCAAGATGACCGCCGACCCCAAAGCTCCCGGCGCAGCCGCCGTCTACCTCAACATTGAGGAAATGGCCGACGACCAGGTCCATTACAGGAGCTTTTACGCGCGCATCAAGGTGCTCACCGAGAAGGGCAAGGAGCTGGCCACCGTCGAGATTCCCTATGAGAGCGGCAACTTCAAGATTTCCGACATCAAGGCCCGCACTATTCACGCCGACGGCGCCGTCATTCCGCTCACCGGAAAACCCGAAGACCTGCTGGTCGCCAAGACAACCACCAAGGAAGGCGAGAAGCTCCAATTCAACCGCAAGGTCTTTAACCTGCCCAGTGTCGAGGTCGGAAGCATCCTCGAATATCGCTATCAAATTCACTACGACGACAAACACGTATCGACTCCGTACTGGCAGATCCAGCAGCCTTACTTCGTCCATCAGGCGCATTACAGCTTCAAGCCGTTGGCGATGTATTCAGACAGCTTGCTCACTGGAACGACGGCCTTGGCGATGGATAAAGATGGAAAAGTGGCGACTTTTCTCCTCTGGACGGCGCTTCTTCCTCCAGGCATGTCCGTAAAATCCGACCGCTTAGGGCATTACGCAGTCGACGTAGCGGACGTTCCGCCTATTCCAACTGAAGAGTGGATGCCGCCCATCCACAGCTTTCTTTTCAATGTGAAGTTTTATTACAAGGACGCAAATGACAACGTCGGCTTCTGGCAATCCGAAGCCAAACGATGGTCCAGGGACGTGGATCACTTCGCCGAACCCTCCAAATCCATCCATGAAGCAGTGAACGGACTCATTGCCCCCGGCGATAGCGAACTCGATAAAGCAAAGAAACTTTACAAGGCCGTGCAGGCCCTCGATAACACCGACTTCTCCCGCAAGAAAACTGAAACCGAGATGAAGGAGCTGAAGCTGAAGCCCGTCAAGCGCGCCGAGGACACCTGGTCTCAGAAAAGCGGTTCCGGCAACGACATCGCCCTGCTCTATCTGGCCATGCTGCGCGCCGCCGGCCTCAACGTATTCGCCATGAAGGTGGTCAACCGCGACGACAGCATCTTCGATCCCGCCTATCTCGACGCTGATCAGCTCGACGACATCATCGTTATTATCAGCATCGCGGGCAAGGAAATCCTTCTCGATCCCGGCCAGAAGATGTGCCCCTTCCAGACCGTGCATTGGAAGCATGAAGGCGCCGCCGGAATCCGTCAGAGTCCCGGCGGCAGCGCGGCCGCCGGTTCGCCGCCTGGCCTCTATACCGTCAACACCCTCCAGCGCGCCGGCGACCTCATCCTCGACGGACATGGCGCCGTAACCGGTGTCCTCAACCTCGCCATGACCGGCCAGCGAGCCCTCCGCTGGCGTCAGGCTGCCCTCAGAAATGACGAGGATGAGGTCAAGAAGCAGTTCGACCATTGGCTGGAGTCCATGGTCCCCGACGGCGTCGAGGCTCACATCGATAGCTTCACCGGTCTCGACAACCCGGACATCCCCCTCATCGCCAGCGTCAAGGCAAATGGCAATCTCGGCGCGGCAACCTCCAAGCGCCTCCTGCTGCCCGCCTTCTTCTTCGAGACCCGCGGAGCGCATCCTTTTGTCGATCAAGCCAAGAGGCTGGAACCTGTCGATATGCAGTTTGGTGAAGTCGTCACCGACCAGATCGTCTATCACCTGCCTACCGGTTTCGCCGTTGAAGGAGCGCCCCAGGACTCGAAGATCCCCTGGGTGGGCTACGCTGTCCTGGTCACCAAGTCCAAGACCGACCCCGGCCAGATCACCATCGGCCGGCTCCTCTCCCGCGCTTTCACCCTCGTCAAGCCCGAGCAGTACCAAGACCTGCGCGGCTTCTACCAGAAAGTCGCCGCCGCCGACCAGGCGCAACTCGTCCTCACCCGTGCCCCCGCCGATAAAGGTAACCAACCATGAAAATTTCGCTCTCTTCCGCTACTGCTCGTTTCTTCGCTGCCGCTCTGCTTCTTGTCCTCTGCCCGCCCAGCCATGCCAATTGGTTCGGCGGCAAGCAGGATCCCCCGCAGTGGGGACTCGACGCCGCCAAGACCCCCACTCCCGCCTACGTCAAGGATGCCGCTGCCATCATCCTCGTCTATGAGTACCTCGAAACGGTTGACGCCCAGGGCCGCGCCGTCGAGCGCGAGCGTGAGGTCCGGCGCATCCTCAAGCCCCAGGGACGCGGAGATGCATTCTGCTTGGTCCCCTTCGACGTGGACGAAAAAATCAACTACTTCCGCGAGTGGACCATCGCCGCCGACCAGAAGCAGTACCAGGCCCAAGACACAGATTTCGTCGATGTGGGAGACCCCGGTCATTCCACCATGCTCTCCACGCAGAAGGTCCGCGGCGTAAATCCTCCCGCCGCCGATGTCGGCGCCACCATCATCTGCGAGTCTGAGAAGTTAATCGCGCCCTATCGCCAGGAGAAGGTATGGCACATCCAGGATGATGTTCCCGTGGTCTTCCAGGCCCTCGAAGTGGATCTGTCCGCTGGACGCGCTCACACCGAGGCATGGCACAAATTCCCGCCCGTCAAACCCGTCGAGGTCGCTCCCAACCACTGGCGCTGGGAGATCAAAGATATGCCCGCCCTCAACCTGCGCGATGTAAAATCCCGTCCCGTCTGGGAGGCATTGGCCGCGCGCATGTCCGTGATGTGGGGCGATGCCGCCGTGGATGGCAAGGATAATCAGTGGCGCGCCATCGGCCAGTGGACAACAACGCTGCAAGAGCATCGTCCCGACCCCTCGCCCGAAATCACCGCCCAAACCCAAACCCTCATCGCCGGAGCGCCCGACTTCTACGCCAAGCTCAGCCGCATCACCGAGTACATCCAGAAGAACATCCGCTACTTTATCGTCGAGCGCGGCATTGGAGGCTACCAATCCAACCATGCCGCCGACATCTTCCGCAATCGCTACGGCGACTGCAAAGACAAAACCACCCTGCTCATCTCCATGCTTCAGGTGGCCGGAATCCACGCCTACTATATGCCCGTGGATGATCGCCGCGATGTCGTCGATCCCGATGTTCCATCCATTTACGGCAACCACATGATTACCGCCATCGAGATTCCGGCAGACGTGAAGGACCCGCGACTCAAAGCCATTGTCAAAGCAAACGACGGCAAGCGCTATCTCATCTTTGACCCCACCGACGAGCGAACTCCCGTCGGCAATCTGCCCTCGGAAGAGCAAGGCAGCTACGGCACCCTTGCCGCCGGCGCATCCAGCCAGATCATCGCCCTCCCGGTCCTCGATCCCGATGCCAACGGCACTGAACGCAAAGGCGTCTTCTCCCTCGCGCTCGATGGAACTTTAACCGGCTCGGTCGATAGCTCCCACTTTGGCCCCACAGGAGCCGATTTGCGCTGGTTTCTCAAGCACACCGACGAGAAGGAACGGCGCGAATTCTGGGAGAAGTCCGTGGCTGCATCCCTTCCCGGCGTCACCCTCGACGCTTTTTCATTCATCGAGCCGTCCAGCCTCGACAAGCCCCTCGAGTTTCACTACAAAGTGACAGCACGCCAATACTCCCATCAGGCCGGTCCGCTCCTGCTCGTTCGTCCCCGCGTAATCGGTTCCGATGCCTTGTACTTCGACGACAAGCCGCGCGTCTATCCCATTGATCTAGGCGCCACCGGCCATTGGCACACTACCTTCGACATCACCATCCCGCCCGGCTACGTCGTCGATGAGACTCCCGACCCCGTCTCGCTCGACCTCGACTTCGCCAGCTACCACTCCTCGGTCTCCGCCAAAGGAAATCTCCTCCACTACGATCGCGAATACGTCGTCCGTCAGGTCGAGATTCCTCCCGCCAGAGCCGCCGACTTCCGCCACCTTGAATCCGTCATCCTCTCCGACGAAAAAAACGCCGCCGTCCTCAAGAAACAGTAATCGCGACCTTACAATCGTTGGGCTTTATCCAAAGTTGCATAAGAAATGTCCTGGCCGCCGCGCCGTAGGCGCAGTGTTTGTTAGCCCCGCGCTTTAGCGTGGGGAAAGCGGATTCCACAGATTCACTCAGGAGTCCCGTAGGGACGGTGCAAGGACATTTCTTTTACATGGCCCAATAGCCCCTGAGGCGCTCTCTCAAAAAATCATTTACGCTAATCAAGTCATGATTCGCTGGCTGGTCATCGGAATCGGCGACATCGCCCGCCGCCGCGTCATCCCCGCCATTCTTGCCGAGCCGCGCAGCCGCCTGCAGGCGCTCGTCACACGCGACCCTGAAAAGGCCGCCGCATACCCTGGCGCTGAGGTCTTCACCAACCTCGAAGTCGCACTACAGACCACCCCCATCGACGTCGTCTACGTGGCCTCGCCGGTCGCGCTCCATGCGCCACAAACCATCGCCTGCCTGCACGCCGGCAAGCACGTCCTCTGCGAGAAACCCACTGCCCTCAACCTCTCCGCCGCGCAATCCATGCTCGCCGCCGCGCGCGCTCATCAGCGCCTCTTCGCCGTCGCCTATTACCGCCGTCTCTTTCCCAAGCTCCTCCGCACCCGTCAGCTCATCGCCGAAGGCGCCATCGGCCAGCCCCTCCTCGCCGAGGCCAATTGTCATGAATGGCGCAGCAACGACGCTCCGGACGGAGCAAGAAGCTGGCTCTTCAATCCCGCCATGGCCGGCGGAGGCCCGCTCTTCGACACCGCCTGCCATCGCATCGACGCCCTAAACTTCCTCTTCGGCGAACCGGCCCGCTCCACCGGCCTGCTCTCCAACGCCGTCCACCAAACAGCCGTCGAGGACTCCGCCACCGTCCTCATCCAATACCCTCCCGGCATCCACGCCGTTGTCGATGTCCGCTGGAACTCGCGCATTAAACGCGACCAGTTTCGCGTCATCGGAACCGAAGGCGAAATCAATCTCGATTCTCTCAGCGGCCCCATCCTCCGCGTCGGAAACCTGGAAGAATCGCTCCCCGCGCACGCCAACCTCCACTATCCCTGCATAGAAAACTTCGTCTCCGCCATCCTCGACGCAGCGCCCCTCGCCTGCCCCGGTGAGCAAGCCCTCTGGACAGACCGCGTCCTGCAAACAGTCCTCTCCGCCAACCAGTCCCGTACCTGATTCTGCACACTCCGCTATTTTTGCATCGCATTTAGTGCAAAGCTGGGCCTATACTTCTTCTAGAGAAGGAGTTTCTCCCCGGTTGCTGTCTCCTCCTCGTCTTGCTATGGCCATGCAACTTACACAAGATCGCGCTCCCGGATCGCCCCTGATCCCCGACCGCCTCTACTTCAAGATTGGCGATGTGGCCCGCATCTGCGGCGTCGAAACCTATGTCCTGCGCTTTTGGGAGACGCAGTTTCCCCAGCTCAAGCCCAACAAGAGCGGCACCGGCCAGCGGCTCTACCGTCGCAATGATGTTGAATTGGCTCTCAAGATCAAGCAACTGGTTCACACCGAGGGCTACACCCTCTCCGGCGCTCGTCAGGCCCTGGAGCAGGCCCACGCCCGCAAGACCCCCCAGCCTCAGGCCAAACTTGAGTCAATCTCCCGGCTGCTTCTGCCCTCCGCCGTCTCCGCCCAGACCCTCTCCGGCCAATCTCAAGAGGATCTCGGCGCAACCATCGCCCATGCCCGCGCCGAACTGCGCGAAATTGCCAGCATACTCGCCTCGCCTGAACCGCAGCCACAGCCTCCCCGCCGTCGCGCCCGCCTGACCGCCATGCCCACCAAATCAGGCTCCCTCTTCCCGCTCTAAACTTATTTGCACTGTCATACTGAGCGACCGTAGCGTAGCGAAGGGAGTCGAAGGACCTGCGTTTATTTATGTATTTGCTTCGTCTCGCCGTTTTTATACGGAGGGAGCAGGGGGCTTCACAGGCTGCGGAAAAACACATTGTCTTGAAAGGGCACGACTTCAGTCGTGCCGTAAACGACTCATAATAAAGCAGGGCTTTAGCCCCTGAGGGATGTTTTCGTCAATTTCGCCTGAAATTTAGAGTTTTTCCGCAGCCTCTTCCGCCCCCTGAATGAGTGCTAATATGTCCGCGCCTTTAGGCTCGGGCCGTTGCTGCTATTTCAGGATTTGAAAAATATGCAACTGAAATATTATCCTCGTTCAAAACTCAGCGATGCCGAGTTGATGCAGTAGCGCAGCCCGGTAGGCCGCGGTCCGTCCGGAAAAACATGCCCCAGATGCCCGCCGCATCGCGCGCACGTAACCTCAACCCGCCGCATTCCCAGGCTCGAGTCTTCATGCTCCGCCACGGTCTTCGAATTCGCCGGCAGCATGAAGCTCGGCCACCCGCATCCCGAGTCGAACTTCGCCCCGCTAAGAAACAGCAGCGCGCCGCACCCCGCGCAGTGGTAGTTTCCGCTCTCGTGATTCTCCGTCAGCGCGCCGCTGAACGGACGCTCCGTCCCTTTCTCGCGCAGCACACGGTACTGCTCCGGCGTCAGCCGCGCCCGCCACTCTGCTTCCGTGCGAACAACTTCTTCGGGCGTCTCGCTCATGCCATCCTCCTCGACTTCTCTTTGATTGGATGCCGAAGAACCTCTGAAATAGTCAGTGTTCTGCACGGGCGCGGCTTTGCTGGTGTGCTATTCCCTATTCCCTGTTCCCTATTCCCTGTTCCCTGTTCCCTGTTTCCTGTTCCCTGTTTCCTGT
>PMGP01000212.1:278-9366 GCA_003156235.1 Acidobacteriaceae bacterium | reverse complement strand
TTGCGCTCCTTGCGCAGGTCAAAGTAGTAGCGCGGATTCTTCGCCGCGTCCATCGCCTTCCACGCCTTTTCACTGACACTCAAATAGGCCAGCCCCGGCGGAATCATCACAGCCTTCTGCGAGCCGCCAATCAGAATGTCCACGCCCCAGCCGTCCACGTCAAACGTCTGCGTCCCCAGCCCGGTGATGCCGTCCACAATCAGCAGTGTCTCCGTACCTTTGACCAGCTTGGCCACGGCTTCCACATCGTGGCTCGTGCCGGTCGAGGTCTCCGAGGCCTGCATATAAACCGCTTTGTGCTCCGGCTTGAGCGCCGCCTTGATCTCGGCAATCTCGAAGGTCTGCCCATAAGGCTTCTCCACCACATCCACTTGGCAGCCGAAGGCCTTGGCCAGGTCCACCCAGCGCTCGCCAAACTTGCCCGCCGTCAACACCAGCACGCGGTCGCCCGACGAGGTCAAGTTGGAGACCGATGCCTCCATCGCCCCCGTCCCCGAACACGACAGCACCAGCACATCATTCTGTGTGCCCACAAAAACCTTTAATTGCGCGAGCACTTTCTGGAACAGCGCGCGAAACTCCGGCGTGCGGTGGTGAATGTCGGCTGCCGCCATGGCAAATTGAGCCGCGGGAAGAAGCGGCGTCGGACCGGGTGTAAACAAGCGTGTTTTGCGAATCATGGCTCTCTCCTGGATTTCTGACGGGGCCTGCGGGGGAAGCTGGAAACCTGTATGCTCAATCCAAGGTTGGACAGGTTCTTCTCAACCTCGGAGCAGTTCCGCTTCCCCACGGCCATCCATCAATCACAGAATACACACATTTGTGATTTATGTGATAATTATTTTCTGTGGAAATCCTTCCCCACCGCTCCAAATTGACTCAATTCCCCCACCTAAAGCCCAAAATCGGTACAATTCTCCTTTGGGGATGGAACAAAAGGCTGGGCAGCACAAATGCTCCGTGCCCCATCCATTTCACAGCTCTTCGAAGAAAAGATGCGAAATGGGTGGGAAACCACGAACCCGCACACGCCCTGAACCAGCTAGAAGCTAGCAGCTAATAGCTTGAAAGAAAGGAATTTATGCCCGAAGCAGGAGCTCTCGAAGCCCAGGTCAGCCAGCAGGTCATCCTCGCCATGAAGGCTCATGACCCCGTCCGCACCACCACCCTGCGCCTCATCAAGAACGCCCTCAAAAACAAATTCATTGAGAAGCGCGAAGCGCTCACCCCCGCCGAGGAGCAGCAAGCCCTGGCCACCATGATCAAGCAGCGCCGCGACTCCATCGAGCAGTTCACCAAGGGCAACCGCCCCGAGCTGGCCGCCGCCGAAGCCGCCGAGATCGCCGTCATCGAGGAGTTCCTGCCCAAAGCCCTCGACGAAGCCGCTCTCGCCGTTCTGGTCACCGAAGCCGTGGCCGAAGTCTCCGCCGCGCTCGGAAAAGCGCCCACGCCCAAAGAGATGGGCCAGGTCATGAAGGCCGTGCAAGCCAAACTGCAAGCCGCCAGCCTCCGCGCCGAAGGCCGTGTCGTCAGCGAAATGGTAAAGAAATCGCTGGCATGTGAATAGGCGATGAATTTTTCTGAAAGAAGTGGCCGAATTCACCGGAAAGCTTCCGATGGATTCAAGATAGGCTCTTTCAACGGGTACAATTTGCATCAAACGCTTGATCGGATACATCCGTAATGGAGCAGGAGCAGTCGTTGCGCGCCTTCCCCGGCTGGCTCTAATACAGATTGTTTTTCACGCCGTCCGCAGCGCCAACCTGATTCCTGCTCTATGATTCCGGTTCTGATTCCGGTTCCTATCCCTGTTCCGATCTAAGGAGCGTCGATGCCTTATCCCGGCCATTGCATGCGGCTGACTCTGTTCCTGCTTTTCCTGCTCGCCGTCCCCAGGCTGTACGCGCAGGGTCCGCCTTTTCAAACCGACGACCCGGTGCCGGTTGACCTGCATCATTACGAGTTCTACATCTTCGGCGCCATGGATGCCACCCCGGCGGAACTCGACTCCTCGGGTCCGGCCTTCGAGTTTAACTGGGGAGCCATTCCCAGGGTGCAGCTTCACGCCATCCTGCCTTTTGGAGCCGTCGTCCCATCCAACAATCCCGTCTATCTTCCCGGCGGTGCAGGCCCCAGCGCCTTTGGACTTACGGATATGGAATTAGGTGTGAAGATAGCCATCATCAAACAAATGAAGAAAATTCCGCAGATCGGAACCTTCACCATGTTCGAGATGCCCACCGGAGATTCCACTCGCGGTCTCGGAGTCGGCAAAGTCTGGTACAAACTTCCCTTATGGATGGAAAGAGATTGGGAACGCTGGACCGTTTGCGGCGGCGGCGGCTATCAGGTTGTCCCGCAAACCGATTACCGCAACTTCCCTTACACTGCATGGCTCGTGAAACACGAGTTCAACAAGAGGCTGGAGCTGGGCGCCGAAGTCTTCGCCCATGGGCGGGAGGGATTCGCCGCCGCGCAGACTCAAGCTTCCACCATGATCGACGCCGGCGGCTACTATCACTTCAAGAATCCCGACCATCAATTGCTCTTCGCCTACGGCCACTCCATCGCCGGCCAAACAGAAAACTACGCCTATCTCGGCATGTACTGGACCTGGGGAAAAGAGGACAAGAAAACAGTCTCCAAAAGTGCATTCTTGTCAGGTCAGCCAAACAGAAACGGATTTTGAAGCTCTCGCGGCTTGCAGGTGATCTCGCGGCCTTCCGCGCAGGAGATAAGTCAATGGAAATCACGGAACGCAGCTTATGGACTCTCATCCACGGCATGGGATTCGGCGCGCTCTATCTGCTGGCGTGTTCCGGAGCGCTGGTTGAGCTTTATCGCCGCTACTTCTCCAAAGCAGCAAATTCCGTTGCTCCGGAGAACGAGAACTTTCTCAAGGTCTATCTCGTCGCTATGTCGGTGCTAGCCTGGTTAGCGGTCCTTACTGGCGCTTACATCATCTACCCCTGGTATCGCGCCGTCGCTCCAGTGGGAACCGCAAATCTTGCAGCATTCCCGCAGAAATTGCTCCAATCGAGCCCGGCCACCAGTGGATGGCACTCACTCGGAATGGAGTGGAAAGAGCATGTCGCATGGCTCACGCCCATCTCCATTACCATGGCGGCCGCCGTTGTCATCCGCTACGGCCGGGACCTCAGAAATCATCCCCAGCTTCGCGCCGCGGTCATGTCATTTACCCTGATCTCGTTTCTCGCCGCTGGCATAGCTGGTTTCTTTGGCGCAATGCTTGTGAAAAACGCGCCTGTTGAAGGTGGGCGAACCATTCATCTCATGGACGGAGAATAACCATGAAGAAACAAGAGCCATCAACCACCGCCGTGCTGCCCAATGGCTCCGGCGCTGCTGCTATTTTGTCGGGTGGCATTGGTTCGTTCATGCTGTCGTTTTTTGCGATCGCGGCGGACAAATCCGCCTTCTTCAAAAACCTGTTTGTCTTTTACAAGCCAACCGGTCCTCTCTCTGGCGTAACCACGTCGGCCATTCTTATCTGGCTGATTGCCTGGGGAATCCTGGAGGGTCGTTGGCGAAACCGAACTGTTACTCTGGCCCGCATCAACGCCGTAGCGCTGGTACTGCTCGGCTTGAGCCTATTGCTAACATTTCCGCCCGTGGCCGAGCTTTTCTGATCGGGTTTCTCTCCTGATCCCTGACCTCTACTCTCAGCAGCTACTCAGTGCTTGAGCAATCCCAACTCGCCGGCCACCTGCTCGAGCCTCTGACGCGTGGTGGCAGGGGGCGGGACCAGAGGCAACCGGACGTGATCCGTACAACGGCCCATCAGCGAAAGCACCGTCTTCACCGGGCAGGGATTCGAATCCCAGAAGTTGGCGTCGATCAGCTTTGCGTAGCGGCTCTCCAGCGCGCGCGCCTCGGCCCAGTTGTTGCTGAGCGCGGCATGGATCATGCGGCTCATCTCCGCTGGTATTTCGTTGGAGGCCACGCTGACCAGCCCGCTGCCGCCCACGCCAATCGACCCCAGCGCCATGTTGTCGTCGCCGCTGAATACTTTGAAGCCGCTGGGCAGCAAATGCACCAATTCGGCGACCTGCGGCAGCTTGCCGCTGGATTCCTTGATGGCCTGGATGTTGGCGGCAGCCTCGGCCAGGCGGACGACCGTCGCCGGATCAAGGTTCACGCCGGTGCGTCCGGGGATGTTGTAGATCACAACCGGCAGCGGGGCAACCGTCTGCGCAAGGGCCAAAAAGTGCTGGAACTGGCCCTCCTGCGAAGGCTTGTTGTAGTAGGGATTGGCCGACAGCACCGCGCCCAGGCCGCGAATCTGCTTCAGCTTACTGGCCAGCCGCACCAGCGTCCGGGTGTTGTTGTGCGTGCAGCCGGCCCATACCGGCACGCGCCCGGCGGCTGTCTCCACCACCAGGCTCACCGTCGTCAGCCATTCGTCCTCATCCAGCGTGGCCGCCTCGCCGGTTGACCCGCAGGCCACCAGAAAGTCGATGCCCGACTCAATCTGCCAGTTCACCAGCGCCTTCAGCGCCGCTTCGTCAATCGATCCGTCCGCCCGGAAGGGAGTAACGATTGCTGTACCGCAACCTGTGGTTTCCATATTAAGAGAATATAACGAAAACTGCCCTGAAGAGGTTCGATTGGCCCGCTAAACAGCAGGCGACCAGGGACATATTACAAGCCGGCGGAGGCTGTGGATGTATGCTCGAAGCAGTTCGTTGGTTTCCCCACGCTATGCGCTATACGACACAATTTCTGCTTTCTGCACTGGCGGCGGCGCAGTTTCCCCCGCCGGATGCGCCGGAGATCGCCTTTCTGGGCCGCTCCAATGTGGGCAAATCGAGCCTGCTCAACAAGCTGGTTGGCGAGAAGGCGGCTAAAGTTTCGCAGACGCCGGGCCGGACGCGGGCCATCAATTTCTTTGCGTTATTGGACTCGAGCCGTCGGCCGAAGCTGATCTTTGCCGACCTTCCCGGCTATGGCTACGCGAAGATTTCAAAGTCAATTTCAGCAACCTGGCCAGAGTTTATCGAGCCTTATCTGGCGATCCGCTCCACGCTGAAGCTATGCGTTTGCCTGGTGGACTCGAATGTGCCCGTGCAGCAGAGTGATCGGCAGTTGATTGACTGGCTGCGGGCCGCGGGGCGCGAGTTAGTTGTGGTGGCCACCAAGATTGACCGCCTCAGCGGCAATGAGCGCACGCGCAACCTGTTGGCGTTGAAGCAGGGGTTGGAGCTGGATGAACTTCTGCCTGTCTCGGCTAAAACCGGTTCCGGGGTGAAGGAACTCTGGGCGCGCATTGAGGCGGCGGGCAGCTAGTCAGCGAAACAGCGGCGCGAACTGGCTTATTTGGAACTGTTCTCCGCTCCTCGGCCTCGCTGTGCAATATGGGGCAGCGCTTAGTGGCGCCACACAGGTAATTTCCTCAATGAGAGCCATGGGCTGCGGAAGCGGCATTCAAGGTTCAACAGAATCGACGAGGAGGATTAAATGAAAACATCACTGTGTATTGGTATCGGTTTAATCTCGGGCCTGTTGCTATGTGTCGGTTGCCAGACAACGCCACAGCAAGCAGCACCAGCACCAGCAGCGCAGGGACAGCCTGGACCTCCCGGACAAGATGGCGCGCAAGGGCAGCCCGGACAGCAGGGACAGCAGGGACAAACGGGGGATACAGGCCAAACTGGTGACCGGGGGCACTCGGGCGACACCGGACGGCCAGGTGACAAGGGTTATACGGGAGATACGGGACAAAAGGGTGACACCGGCGATCGAGGCAAGCCCGCTCCATGCCCCGAGGGACAGCATCACTCTACTGATCCTGACGGACGGGTAAGATGTGTGTATAACTAAGCAGTAAAACAGCAAGCTAATCATGCCGGGGGCGCAGAACAGGGTAGCTCTGCGCTCCCAAGGGCAGAATACGAGGTCTGAATCTCTACCGCGACGGAAATCTCCCCGCGTTCCACTTGCTCTTGAACCTTCTTATGAAATCTTGCGGCGGTAGATTCATCGCAGCGCAGCAGGCGCAGGCCCTGCAACCTCCGGCCCAGGTAGCGCGGGGCCAGGCGGAGCCATCGATGAGCTGCCGCTACGGCTGGACTCGGTTCAGGGCTAATGCAATCCATAGCGAGAGCATCGAGTTTGGGCAGCCATTGTGCCGGCGCCTCCGCCACGCTCCAGCAAAGCAGCACCTGGTTTGCATCGGGATGGATAGCCACAACCGGACGCGCGCCCTGACGGAGAAAGGCGGCGAACTCCGGCGCTGGCGCACAGCGCGGCGGCAGCAAATCGGGGAGCACGCCGCGCTCGAGCAGTTGGCGGGAAAAGTAATCTTCGCGCGCCTGCGGTTCAAGAGTCACGCAAACAGCAACCGCTGTTCGCTTGCGAATCTCGTTTTTCAGAATACGCAGAGCCTCGTCGAGCGAGGTGACGAGGAAGTCCACGACGCCGTCGCGGATGGCCTGCTTGCCGGCGGCCTCTGCCGAGACAGCCAGCGAGGCGGCGCCGGCGATGTTGGCCGCCACCAGCAGTGCGCTAGCCTGGGCGTCGAGCGGTCCGGCGTAGAGCAGTTTCCCGCCCAGGCTGGGTTCCGCAACCAGGCCTTGGCCAGCGGCCTGGATGAGGCAGGCGTAGCAGCGCTCAACCTGCAGGGCGAACTCGAGCGCGGCGGGCGGATTAGTGGCCATGGAATTCATGAGGGGTTGTCCGGCGAAGCCGGCGCTGCATCTACCACGTGGAGTAGGCTTGTTCGCTGGTGCTCATCTCCTGCGAGCCGGAGTGGACGTCGTCGATGCCGGGTTCGGTCTGGTCCACTGAGTAAAGCGCTCCGTTGGAGTCGGTGACCCAGGTGTCCTTGGAGTGAGTAAAGGGATCCTCGGGGATGGCTTTCAGGTAGCCGTCCGTAATAAGGTCTTCGAGCGTCTGCGGCGCCTTCTGCTTGTCCATGGTGTAGGAGTCGATGGCTGCCCGCATCACGTGCAGGTCTTCCTTGAGCACGGATTCCCGGGCCATCTTGATGGCAGTCGTGAATTTGGGGACGGCAATCACGGCCAGCACGCCGATGATGGCCATCACGATCATCAGCTCGATGAGCGTAAAGCCCGCGTCTTGTTTGCGAATCCTGCTCACTGAATCCTCTACTGCCAATCTGTGGCTACCAGTCAGAATACTTGGTCCCGTCCAGGGCCGTGCCCGTGGATTTGGAGTACACATCGAAGACGCTGTCCCCGCTGAAGGAGGTCGAAGTGGGATCGTCCTTCATCGAGCGCAAGCCCCACTCCGCCTTGCCGGTCATGGGGTCCACGGGAATGCGGCGCAAAAACTTCACCTTCTTTGTCTGAACCTCCACGCCGTTAACCAGCGTCTCCAGGTCGGGCGGATAACCCTGGCTGTCGACCTTGGTCTGGAAGGCGTTCCTGTCGGCCGCGTCCTTGTAATGGTCAATGGCATCGCGCATCATCCATAGATCGTAGCGCAGGTAGCGCTCGTTCTGGCGCTTGACCTGGAAGCGGGCGATGGGCAACGCGGCCGAGGCGAGGATGGAGAGAATCGCCACGGTCACAATCAACTCGACCAGTGTGAGACCCCGCTCTCCGGGGCGGGCGTTCCGGATTGGCCGAGCTTCCTTCATGATAGGCCCCTCATCGGCTTACTTCACCTGAACGTTGACGCGAGCGCCCTGGGCCGGCAACTGCTGTTGTGAACTGTTGACTGCGCCTGGCCGGGTAATGGCGATGACGCTGTTTCCGGAAGCCTTGGCCTGGAATGAAAGCACGCAGACCACCCCGGCTCCGTTCACGCCTGCCGCTCCCGGCGGAAGCGAAGCATTGATGTTGATGGAACCGGGTCCGTCGTCGCGATGCACCAGCGCCACTGCCTGCCCGTTGCGGCCCAAAAAGTCACCTTTGTCCACATTGAGCAGGGATAGCGTGGCCGGATCGTAGGAAATCTGCAAGGGAACGGAAGCGATATCCTTTCCTCCGGTCAGCACCACGGAGACCTGGAAGGCAGCGCCGGGAGCCACCGGGGCGGGCTGCGGAGTAAGCGAAAAGTTCACGCCGGGAGGTTGCGGCGTAGATGCCGGAGGCTTGGCCGGGGCGGAGTTCCCGGTGGTCTCCGCGGCCTGGTGTAACTGCTCCAACGCGGCCGGGGCAGCGGCCAGCGCGCTTTGGCCGGGGACCGTGCCAAAATTGGGCTGGGCGCCGGAAGATGGGTGCGGAGGGAGAGCCGGGCTGGAAGCTGGATTCGAGTCCGGATTCGAGCTGGGACCCTCAGCCGGAGTGTGGCGTAACTCAATGGCCGTGCCGGCTCCAGTGTCTACGGTGCGCAGATTCACCTGCTCCAGCGATTGCGAACGAACCACGTGCGGCACCACCAGAAAGACCAGCTCATCGTCCTGAATGGTGTGATCCTTGGAGCCGAAGAGGTAGGAAAGGCCGGGAATCTGACTCAGCCCGGGAATGCCGGTCTTGATCAGCGACTCCTGCTTGTTCTGAATGCCGCCCAGGATGCTCGCCTCGCCCTCGCGCAGACGGATGACGTGATCGACGCTGCGCTGGCTGATGATCGGCTCGGTCACGCCGCTGATGGTCACCGAACCGCTCTGCGAGGTGACCTCGATCTTGATCTTGAGCGTGACATCGCGGTCAAAGTGCACGGTCGGCGTCATTTCGATATTCACGCCCACGTCCTGGTACTGGAACTGCGTGTTGACCAGCGAGCTGACCATGGAGGTCGCCGCGCCCGTCTGGTAGGAGCCGGTGGCGATGGGAATCTTGGATCCGATCTTCATCACCGCCTTCTGGCCGTCAGTGGCCCGAATGCGTGGATTCTGCAAAATCTTGGTGTTAGTGTCTGTGAGCAGAAGGTTGGCCGTGGCCGATCCCACGGTTACGGCAAAATCCGTCGCCTTCAGGTGAGCCAGTTGGTAGAGTGTGGGGCTGACCGTGCTGCTGGTCGAGCCGGTCGTGGTGCCCGTCGTAGTGGTGGTGCTGCTGCTGGTGGGCGGCGTCAGCGCGATCCCCACGCTACTGGGCCAGGCGATGCCCAGCGTCTTCTCCCAGTTCTTGCTCACCTCCAGGACGGCAATGTCCACCAC
>PMGP01000212.1:0-155 GCA_003156235.1 Acidobacteriaceae bacterium | reverse complement strand
TGCCCACAATGCGCAGCGCGTCCAGCAGAGAGACGTTGTTCAGGTCCACCTGAATGCGCTTGGAGGTGAAATCCGGGTCAAACAGGACATTGACGCCGGCGGCTTTGCCGATTGCCTGGTAGACCATCTTGGAGTCTTCCTGGATGTGCAGGGTG
>PMGP01000296.1:29082-37746 GCA_003156235.1 Acidobacteriaceae bacterium | reverse complement strand
GATCGCTGAAGTCGTCGTCCACCCGGCGGTAGATCACATCCACCCGCTTCAACCCGTCGGTGGTCCGCATGTACACAATGTTGTCGTGCGTAACCAGGTCGCGGCCCTCGACCAGGTCGATGCCCATCTGCCGCGCCAGATACGTGTGCTCGAAGTACGCCGAGTTGAAGACGCCCGGCGTGAGCAGAACGATATTCGGCTCCGGCCGTCCCTCCGGCGCCAACGAACGCAGCGTGGCCAGCAAAAGTTGCGCGTAGTGCTCGATGGGCCGCACTCCGTAGCTGTGGAAGAGCTGCGGGAACGTCCGCTTCATGACCCTGCGATTGGTGAGCATGTAGCTCACTCCCGAGGGAACCCGCAGGTTGTCCTCCAGCACCACATACTCGCCGGTGTTCAGCCTGAGCAGATCGGAACCCACAACAGCGATGTATACGTTGCGCGGCACCTGCAAGCCTCGCATCTGGCGCCGGTAATGCTTGCAACTGTAGACCAGTTCGCGCGGAATCACCCGGTCGCTCAGTATCTTCGCGTCGGAGTAGACATCGCGGAGAAAAAGATTCAGCGCGGTAATCCGCTGGGTCAGGCCGCGCTCAATCCGATCCCACTCCTGGGCGGTAATCAGCCTCGGTAGCAGGTCGTAAGGAAAGATGCGCTCGGTGCCCTCATCGCGTCCGTAAACCGTGAAGGTGATGCCTTGCGTCAGAAACGACAGATCGGCGGACTGCTTGCGCCGCTGCAGCTCTTCTTGCGGCAGCCGCGCCAGGGTCTCGGCCAGCGCACGGTAATGTGGCCGCACGTCCCCATTGGCCTCGCGCATCTCGTCGAATGCCTGGTCGAGAGGGTAGTCACCGAAGAGCGAATCCACTTCCACTGCCAATTTCTCTGTAGGGCCAGCGTTCATGAGGGGCCGTGGGCTTCCTTCAACGTGAATTCAGGGCTCCAAGGACGAATGATCTGTAGCCCGCCGGGCAGATGCTACCCACCCGTTCCGCTCCAGCTTCGAAGCCCGCGCCGCCTGGACCCTGTTCTTTAGCTTGTAACACACGGGATATAAAGGCGCCATTAGGAAACGGTGAAGGGTGTGGCGCTCGGAGGCTTTGCCCGAGTTGGTCAGGATGATCGACCGTACCCCGGATTCCAGGCCTTCGCTCATAGAGGGAGATTCCCTTTGCGTGAAACTGTTATCCAGCCGAAGCAAAAAGGGTTACGATGAAGATGAAGGTAAAGACATGGCGAGCGTGGACACAGATTTAGAGATTGATTGGATGGCTTGCGAGTTGATCGAAAAAGTCCCCGGAAAGGTGTCTGGAAGGCCCATCGTGCGCGGAACGCGCATCATGCCCGACGGCATTTTGAACAGCTATGAGCTTGGCGACAGCATTGACGAAATTCATGAGGGCTTCCCCGCTCTTTCCATTGTCCAGATCAAGCGGCTGATCGACTTCGGTCTAGACCAGCTCAAGCAGCGCCGCCTGTGAAGGTGTTGCTCGACGAAAACCTTGACCACCGGTTGCGCAGGAATCTCGGCTCACATGAGGTGTTCACCACCAGCTATAAGGGGTGGGATGGACTCAAGAACGGCAAACTCTTAGTGGCAGCCGAAAGCGACGCCTTTGAGATACTCCTTTCGGGAGATCAATCCCTCTACTATGAGCAAGACTTGAGCAGGCGGCGGCTCGCGATTATAACGCTGTCCTCGGTCGAATGGCGCATCATCAAGAACCACCTGCCAAAGATCGTCACAGCTATCGACAACGCCGCGCCAATCGCCGGCCTAACGTGTGTCGGATGCCAGAACAAAAGCGGCGCGTCTCTACGAGCCCGCACCGCCCTTGTTGTTCTTGCCCCGATTCGTTTCCGGGCAGGTTCTGTAAAGCTCGCCCTAGAACAAATTCCAGAGCGACTGGTTATAGACCGAGTGGTGGAACTGCACCTCGGAGCCTTTGACGATGGTTCCCAACTCGCGCGGGCTGCGGTTTGCCGCGGCCTGCTTCAGCTCGGCATAGCGCCCCTGCACGTCGGAGCCCAGAATCTTGGCAATCCAGGCCGACGACTGGAAATCGTCGATCGCCTTCTGGATGTTGTCTGGCAGGTAACGCCCGCCCGCCCGAAGATTCTCCGCGCTGGAGATATCCCCGTCGACGCCTGTCTTGAAGATGCCGTAAAGCGACAGGTACGGGTTGGCGTCCGGCGCAACAGCCCGAACTTCGGTGCGCATGGACCTGTGGTTGCCGATGGGAACGCGGACCATCGCCCCGCGATCTACGGCCGAGGCCCGAATCTGGTTGGGCGCCTCGAAGTGCGGATCCAGACGCCGGTAGGCGTTCACGCTCGAATTGAACACCAGGCAAAGGTTCAATGCATGGGTCAGGATGCGGTCAAGGAAGTTCCAGCCAAAGGTGGAAAGCTGTTCCTCTCCCTTTTCGTCCCAGAACAGGTTGGTCTTGCCTTGGGAGACGGACACGTTGGTGTGCATACCGCTGCCGTTCACTCCCACCACCGGCTTGGGCAGGTAGCAGGCCGTGTAGCCCATGTTGTTGGCGATCTGGCGGGTCAGCAGCTTGTAAAGCTGAATCTGGTCCGCCGCCGCCACCACCTCGGAGTAGCCGTAGTTGATCTCAAACTGGCTTGGCGCCACCTCGGGGTGATCCTTTTCGTTCTGGAACCCCATCGCCCGCTGCACTTCGGCAGAAGTGTCGATAAACTGGCGAAGCGGATCGAGCGGCAACACGTGGTAGTAGCCGCCGGTGTTGATGAACTCGAACTTTCCCGTCTCGTGGTACTTCTGTTCCGCGTCCTTGCCTGCAAACAGAAATCCCTCGATTTCGGTAGCCGCGTTCAGCGTGTACTGCTTCTCCGCATACAACTTGTCGGAGTAGTCCTTGAGTACGCCGCGCAGATCGCCGGTATAGGCAGTCCCGTCCTTGTCCAGCACCGTGCCAAAGACCAGCACCTTCCCGGTCCCGAACACATCGGCCGGCACCCAGTAGAAGGCGCNNCCGCGAATCGACGAGCCGTCGAAGGTCAGGTTCTCGTAGGCTCCAAGCAGAAACTTCTTGTCGTAGTCGAGCAGGTGCAACCGGCCCTCGAGGTCGCTGAACAGCACGGTCACGGCTTTAATCCGCTTCTCGTCGGTCAGATATTTCAGACGCTTTTCGCGGATTTCGTCGGCGGCAACCCGGCTGGTCCGTTCGGCCTTGGCAGCCAGGTTGAGCTCTTCAAGCTCCTCATACGGGAGCGCGAGAAAGTTTCGATACTCAGTAGACATGGTTCTCCTTCCAATGGGAAATGATAGCGCAGTCCCAGCGTTCGATGGCGCTGGCGCTGTTGTTGGGCTTGTGGATATAGGGTAACGCCGTTCTCCCCTCCGCGCACATCAAAATTGCGGATTCGCCCAACTTCCCGTCCAATCTCTCGCCCGGTTCCCGGCCTGTTTTGTCGATCTGCCCAGCGCAAGCCAGTGGGGAGGCGAAAAGCGCCCCCCCCAACCGAACCCCACCCGATGCGGTAATCTGAGATTCTCAGGAGACCCCGTTTCCAATGAACAAGCTGCTCCCCCTTCCGGCCGCCTTTCTAGCTTTCCTCTCGCTTGGCTGCGCCCTGGCCCCCGCGCTTGCGCAGAAGACCCCGATCCAGATTACGGCCGACTTGTCCGACGCGCCGCGCAAGCTCTATCACGCGGATATCGATCTGCCCGTCGCCGCCGGGCCGCTCAACCTCACCACGCCCCAGTGGATTCCCGGCCACCACCGGCCTATCGGTCCGGTGGACGAGATCACCGGCGTGGTCTTTACCGCCAATGGCCAGACTATTCCGTGGCGGCGCGACGACGTGGACCTCTACCAATTCCACCTGGTGGTTCCCCATGGCGTAACCACCATCCATGCCCATCTCGACTGCATCGTGACGGCGCGCGTGAGCCAGAAGCTGGCCGTCCTTGAATGGGAAAAACTGCTGCTCTACCCCGCCAACACGCCGGTCCGCGACATCGCCATCCAGCCGTCGCTGATCGTTCCCGCCGGCTGGGGTATCGGCACCGCGCTCACGCCCATCGGCTCCGGTGCTTATCCGGTCCCGGCCGCCGGCGCCACCACCCACTATGCCGCTACCAACGTCGAACAGCTCCAGGACTCGCCAGTCATCACCGGCCAGTACTTCCACGAGTTTCCCCTGGCGCCGGAGATCGCACCCAAGCATTTCATCGATGTGGTCTCGGACTACCCCGAGGACTCGAATCTGCGCCCGGCTGTGCTGGCCGCACTCAACAACCTGGTGCGCGAGGCCGATGCCCTTTACGGTTCACATCACTACAATGTCTACCATTTCCTGCTCACGCTCTCTGACGTGGCCGGTGGAGAGGGCCTCGAACACGGCCAGTCTTCAGACAACGGCGTGCGCGAGAAGGGATACGCGGACGACGCCCACCAACTTTTCGAAGCCGAACTGATGCCCCATGAATTCAGCCATTCCTGGAACGGCAAATACCGCCGGCCGGCGGGCCTGTATCAGCCTGACTTTGCCACCGCGCAGCAAGGCGCTCTGTTGTGGGTTTACGAGGGAATGACCGAGTATCTGGGCGACGTGCTGGCCGCGCGCTCCGGCCTGGAGACACAGGCGCAGTATCGTGACCTCCTGGCCATCTCCGCCGCCGATCTCGACTACCGCCCCGGCCGCGATTGGCGCTCCACCAGCGACACAGCCGTTGCCGCCAGCATCCTGCGCGACGGCAGCCCCGCATGGTCCAACCGGAAACGCGGCCAGGACTACTACCAGGAAGGCGAATTGCTCTGGCTCGATGCCGATACCCTCATCCGCAAACTCACCCAGAACAAGAAATCGCTCGACGACTTCCAGAAGATTTTCCTGGGCAAGGGAGGGAATACCGGGCCGCTCATCGTCCCCTATAACTTCGATGAGTTGGTTCAGGATCTCAACGCGGTTGTCCCCTATGACTGGGCCACGTTCCTCCATGAACGCGTGGACAAGATCAACCCGCGCGCCGATCTGGCCGGAATCGAGCAGGGTGGCTACAAGCTGGTTTTCAAAGACAAGCCCAACGCCTCTGAGCGCACCATCGCTGCCGCGAGCGGAATGGGCGGTCCGCGAGGCAGAGGACTGGACTGCTGGTTCTCCATCGGCCTGCGCATTGGGGCCGACGGCAGCATTGCCGACGTGCGCTGGAACGGCCCAGCCGACAAGGCTCGCCTCGCCCCCGGCGAAAGAATCATCGCCCTGAACGGACAAATATTCTCCAGCGATGCACTGCGGTCGGCCATCCGCTCGGCAAAAGGCAATACCGAACCAATTCATCTCATTGTGCAAGCCGATTCCTTTGTCTCCACGGTCGAGCTCGACTACCACGATGGCGAGCGCTACCCGGCCCTCGAACGCGTGGATGCCACGCCGGCCTACCTCGACGACATCACCAAGCCGCTGACAGTGCTGGAGAAGCCGCCAGCAGAGCCGAAAAAGGATGACGAATAACGCTGCTCTGAATGGAAACGCGTCGGCTTTCATGGGTAATGTCCTCGCCAGGGATTGTCCGCCGGCCGCTGACTGCCGACCGCGAATCTGCGGTACACTGGGTCAAACGGGGGCACCATGAGCGTCATCGAAGATACCCGCAAGCTGATCCAGGATTTCCTCGCCCCGGAACTGCGCTCGATTGCTGTAAGGCTGGACGCCCTGGAAGCGCGAATGGACGAGCGCTTCAAGACGCAGGACTGGCGCATGAGTTCCGCCGAGCAGGTGGCTTCCGACCGCCATGCCCAGTTGATGCAGGCAATCGCGCGCCTGGCCGATGTCTATGAGTTGAAAGAGCGGGTGGCCCGCATCGAAGGTCGGGAAAGAGCCGGCTAGGCCGATGTTGGCCGTATTGCCAAAACGGATCGGTTGTTCCCTGCTCCCTGCCTCACAGGAGTAATCTGGATGCTCAGGAGACTCTCGCCCACGATGCAAAAACCGCGCCTCTTTGTCTTCGCCCTTCTGGCCTTACTTGCTCTTCCATTCAGCGCCGCCCAAGCCCAGCAGCCAACTGGCCTTGCGCCTGCCGAGGATTACGTCCGCGCCCACTACACCAAGTACGAGTTCCGCATTCCCATGCGCGACGGCAAGCACTTGTTCACCGCGGTCTATGTGCCCAAGGATGCCAGAGGCGGTCCGTACCCGTTCCTGATGGACCGGACCCCCTATAGCGTCGCCCCGTACGGCGAGGATCAGTATCCAAAGCACCTTGGCCCCTCGGATGAGTTTGAAAAAGGCGGCTACATCTTTGTCTACCAGGACGTGCGTGGCCGCTGGATGAGCGAGGGCGATTTTGTCGAGATGCGCCCCCACATCGACGACAAGAAATCCCCCCAGGACGTCGACGACGCATCCGACACCTACGACACCATCGAGTTCCTGCTCAAGCACGTCGCCAACAACAACGACAAGGTGGGCATATGGGGCATCTCCTACCCAGGCTTCTATACGTCGGCCTCCATCATCGACTCCCATCCCGCGCTGGCTGCCGCCAGCCCCCAGGCGCCCATGACCGACCTTTTCCTGGGCGACGACAGCTATCATGGCGGAGCCTTCATGCTCTCCGCCGGTTTCGGCTTCTACGCCCCGTTCTTCCATCCCCAGACCAATCCGCAGGCTCCCGGACCCACAACTCCCTTCAACTTCGGCACTCCGGATAGTTACAAGTTCTATCTCCAGGCCGGTAACATCGCCAACCTCGACAAGCTCTACCTGAAAGGCTCCAACTGGCTGTTCAACGACCAGTTCAAGCACGACACGTATGACGACTACTGGCAGTCCCGCGATCTCTCGCGCCACATGAAGAACGTGCACTGCGCGGTGCTGGTGGTGGGCGGCTGGTATGACGCTGAGGACCTTTCCGGACCCTACCGCACCTTTTATGCCATCGATAAGTTCAACCCCGTAACTCCCACTACGCTGGTCGAAGGACCCTGGGTTCACGGCGGCTGGGCGCGTGGCGACGGCAGCCATCTGGGCGATGTGCAATTCAACGCCAAAACCAGCGATTATTTCCGCACCAACATCCAGTTCCCTTTCTTCGAGCATTACCTCAAGGGCAAGGGCGCGGCGCAGCCCAAGGCCGTGGTCTTTGAGACCGGAACCGACGTCTGGCGCAACTTCGATACATGGCCGCCCAAAGCGGCCGCACCCAAAACACTCTACTTCCACTCCGGCGGCAAGCTCAGCTTCGACCCGCCTGGCGAAGCCAAGGGGGTGGACGAATACGTGAGCGATCCCAACCATCCGGTGCCCTTTGTCGGCTACACCACTGACACTGTGCCCCAGCGTTACATGGTGGACGACCAGCGCTTCGCCAGCTACCGGCCCGACGTGCTGGTCTACGAAACCGATCCGCTCGACGAGGACGTGACCATCGCCGGCCCCATCTCGCCCAAACTCAAAATCGCCAGCACCGGCACCGACTCGGATTTTGATGTAAAACTCATCGACGTCTATCCGGAGAACTACCCCGACCCGGACGACTCACTCAACGGCAACAAGCGCATCCAGGACGCGCCGCCGCTGCACATGGGCGGCTACCAACAACTTCTGCGCGGGGAACCCTTCCGCGCCAAATTCCGTAACAGTTGGGAGAAGCCCGAGCCGCTGACGCCAGGCAAAGAGGCCGACGTCAACTTCACGATGCCCGACCTGTTTCACACCTTCCGCCGCGGCCATCGCATCATGGTCCAGGTCGAGAGCTCCTGGTTCCCGCTCACCGACCGCAATCCGCAAACCTTCACCGACATTCCCAACGCCAAACCGGAGGAGTTCCAGAAGGCCACCGAACAGATTTTCCGCCAGAAAGACGCAGCTTCCGGCGTTGAAGTTCTGGTACTGCCGTAACCGAAATTGCAGCGGGGCTTACGTGGTTAGCGGAGTTAGCGTTGCTAGCCCCGCTTGCTCCGCCAAACCCGCTAACTCCGGTAACTCCGCTAACTTGCTAACCCATGAGGACTCCAATGCGCACTCGCAATTTTCGCACCCTGCTTCTGCTGCCGGCCGCGCTTCTGCTGGCCGCTTCGCCTGTGATCCATGCCGAAGAAGGCATGTGGACCTTCGACAACCCACCGCTGAAACTGCTCAAGGCAAAATACAACTTCACGCCCACGCAGGCCTGGCTCGACCACCTGCGCCTCTCCAGCGTCCGGCTCAACGACGGCGGATCGGGCTCCTTTGTCAGCTCCGACGGCCTGCTGCTCACCAATCATCACGTGGCGCGCGGCCAGTTGCAGAAGAACTCGACAGCCGAGCACGACTATCTCCTCAACGGTTTCTATGCCGCCACGGCGGACCAGGAGATGAAGTCTCCCGATCTGGAAATCAACGTGCTGATAGCCATGCAGGATGTGACCGCGCGGGTGCAGGGCGCGGCCAAGGGCATTACCGACGAGGCCAAGGCCCTGAAGGCCCGCGACGCCGAGATCGCCGCCATCACCAAGGAAAGCACCGAAGCTCTCAACAAAGCGCATAACGTCAAGACCGGCTATCGCTCCGACGTGGTTGGGTTCTACCAGGGCGGCGAGTACTGGCTCTACCAGTACAAGGTCTACACCGACGTGCGCCTGGTCTTCGCGCCGGAGCAGCAGGCGGCCTTCTACGGCGGCGATCCGGACAACTTCACCTATCCGCGCTACG
>PMGP01000296.1:28905-29065 GCA_003156235.1 Acidobacteriaceae bacterium | reverse complement strand
GCGCCGCGCCCGGCGAGCTGGTCTTCATCTCTGGCCACCCAGGCTCCACGGAACGCGATGACACCGTAGCCCAATTGCTCATCCAGCGCGATATGATCGGGCCGGCCGTGACGGAGTATTTGCAGCACCGCATCGCCACCGCCCAGGCCTTTGCCGCGCA
>PMGP01000296.1:28199-28784 GCA_003156235.1 Acidobacteriaceae bacterium | reverse complement strand
CCGAGATCAAGAAGCCCGACGGCGAGCGCCTGCCGCAGTTCCACGACGCCGCGCTGGATACGCTCAATTACCGGTTGAAGTCGCCGGCCAAGATTCCCGTGGCGACGGAGAAGCTTTATATGGCAGACGCGATCAAGCTGGGCCAGGCAAAGCTGGGCAAGGACGACGCGTACTTCCAGGCCATCTTACAGGGCGGCGACGTGGATACGGTGGTGAACTCCCTGGTGGACGGCACCAAACTGGCCGACCCGGCCGTCCGCAAGGCGCTTCTGGATGGCGGCGAGGCCGCCGTGGCCGCTTCCACCGATCCCATGATCGTGGCCGCGCGCCGCGTCGACCCCATCGTGCGCGAGACCAACCGCCGCATGAGAGACACCATAGCCAGCGTGCTCACCCCGGCCGGCGAAAAGCTCGGCAAGGCCCGCTTCCTGGTCTATGGCAAGGACGCCTATCCCGACGCCACCTTCACCCTCCGCCTCAGCTATGGCACGGTCACAGGCTACCCCTACAACGGCACGATTGCCCCGCCCTTCACCACCTTCTACGGCCTCTACGACCGCGCCGCCAGCTTCAGCAACAAGCCGC
>PMGP01000296.1:0-28180 GCA_003156235.1 Acidobacteriaceae bacterium | reverse complement strand
TGATCTTCGACGGCAACATCGAGTCCATGGCCGGTGATTTTGTCTATGACGGAACCAAGAACCGCGCCGTCGCCGTCCACTCGTCCGGCATGATCGAAGGCCTGCGCAAGCTCTACGGAGCCGGCGCCCTGGCCGATGAACTCGAAGGCAAAAAGTAACTCGACTGACTTGCCACTAACTCGAAGGGGAGCCGCGCAGGCTCCCCTTGCTCATTCCTCCAATCTGTGTGTAGGATCCCTCGCCGGATCGGCGGTCAGGGCGATTTCGCACCCATCGGAGGGCCGCCGGCAACTGGTCTTCAGTTCCGCTTCCCGCGCCCGCGCCGCAAATTGGGCGGACAGGTCGACTCCCGAATCACCAGTTCCGGCAGAATCGGCACCGTAGCCGGAAAAGTCGCCTGACCGCGAATCCGTTGCAGCAGAATGCGCGCGGCCACCATTCCCATGTGATACAGCGGTTGGCGAATGGTGGTCAGGCTCGGGTTGTGGTAGGCCGCGCTCTGGATATCGTCGAAGCCCACCACTGAAATGTCTTCGGGAACTCGCAGGCCATGGTCCATAAAGGCACGGATTGCACCGATAGCGGCCAGATCGTCAAAGCAGACCAGGGCGGTGAATGGAGCGCCGCCCGCCAGCAACTCGCTCGCCGGACCATAGCCCAGCTCAGGCGTGGAGACCAGTAACCTCAATTGCATGGTCAGCGCGGGCGGAATCTTCAGCTTGAGATCCCGCGCCACGGCCATCAGACACTCCCAGCGGTCGTCGGCGTCGGAGCTGCGGCTGTCTCCGCGCATAAAGGCAATTTTGCGGTGACCCAATTGAAAAAGGTGCCGCAATGTCAACTCTGCCGCCCGCCGTTGATCCAGCACGACATCGGTGACGCCAACGATCTTGCGATGCCCGGCCACCGACACCACTGGCAACTTCAGGCTGTGCTCCAGCACCGTGTCGATCAGAATGAATCCTTCCACAGAGCGGTCCATCAGCAGGCTCGAGTACTCCTCAATCAGGTCGGGCTTGCGCCGATGGCTTGCGGTCAGATAGAAATACCCTTCTTCTATGAGGAACTCCTCCACGCCAGCCAGCACCTGCGTGGCATAGCTGTCGCTCAATTCCGGCACCAGCACACCCACCGAAAAGGACTGCCGCTTGCGCAGCGATCGCGCATAAAAGCTGGGCCGGTATTCAAATCTGGCTGCTGCCGCCTTCACTCGGTCACGGGTCTCTTGCGGAATCGAGCGCACGCCGGGAGCGTTGTTCAGCACCAGCGATATGGTGGCTGGTGACAAGTTTAGATACTCGCCCAGCGTGCGCAGGCCAATGGGTTGCCCCGGCGTCGGATCTATCCCTGATTTTACTTGTTTGGCCATATACTCCCGTTGTAACATCTTTTGCGATTCATTAGGCGTGATTTCTATGGCTATGCTCATTTTCCGGCTGTGCACACTCCCAGGCAGCAGTGACGCGTTGGCTGGGTCAATCCTCCGCAACGGTTACAACGGTTCTAGAAGAGGGCGACAGAAAACCACTGCCGTCCTGTGTCGGTTTGCTGCTCGAAAAAGGCCCTCAGCAATAGGTCTTCGTTGCTGTGGTGGAAGCAGAAGCTGCCTTACAGCGTCGGCACAACAAAGAGGGTGATCGACTGTGCCGGGAAAGTGTAGCCGGCGATGGTGCTGCTCGTGCCTTCCGGCGCTGGCGGTGTAACGGTCACTGCCGGCTGCGCGACGATGGCAGCCAGATTGGCGTTGCTGTAGAGATAAGCCTGTGCGGTAGTTATGTTTGACGGCAGGCCCGTGAGCGAAATTATGCTGGTCAGCGGGCCGTAGGTCTTGTTGATAACCACCACGGTCACCGCGCTGTCGGAGGTGCGCAGAGCGGCATAGACTGAGAGCGAGCCTTGGTTGGCGTTGGCGGCGCCGCTGGTGGAAGGCAGAACCGTGTTGCCAAACGTCGAGTTATTGCCGTCGTAGTTGCGGTAAACCGCAAAGGCCATGTTGCCGGGACCCTGAGTGTTGTATGCCTGCGTCGGCCAAAGAGCGCCTAAATCCAGGCCTTCGCGTCCGAAGATACCCAGAATGTCCGCCTGCGTTACCGCGCCGTTGATGGCCTCCAATCCCCCAAAGTTATATTCGTCGATAGCTAGCTTGGTGCCGGGATAGTCGTTGGCGACCCAAGTCTTCATCATGTGAATCAGTTGCGGAGCCTGTTGAGGAGGCGAGCAACTCGTCGTGTAGTTAGAATCCGTGATGTAGTTCGGCTGAGGGTAATTGTTCGTGGGGTCGGTATAGGTCGAATCCCAGAAGACGCGCGTCGAGTTGAGCCGCGCCTGTTGCGCACTGGTATTACCCGCCGTGGTCAGACCGGTGTTGTCGGCAGCAAAATAGGTGTGCAGGTCCACATAGTCCAACAACCGCCTGCCGTAAGTGTTTTCAGCCGCCGCGAACTGCTGCAGATAGTATTCAATGAACGGCATGCCTCCGTGTGCCTTCCGGTCGACCGGATCGCTCCACGGCTCATAGCAAGGGCCTGCGTCCCATCCGTCCCTAATATCCGCCATGGAATAGAAGTACGCCCACCAATTGTCGATCACCGGTCCGCTCACTTCGGCGGTTGAATCGACAGTCTTGATGGCCAGAGCCGTGCCAATGCCACCGTTGGTCACTTCGTCGTAGGTGAAGGGATTGGGATGCACGTCGCGATGTACCGCGCTCCACCATGTGGGTTCATTGTCTAGATCCCAGATGGCCACCCCTTTGCCGCTGGTGGCATTACCGTAGCTGGGATTGGTCACCAGGGAGTTGACCCAACTGCCAGCCCATGTGCCCAGAGCCCACGATGTAGTAGCCGCGCTGGGCGCCGGTGGAGTTGGAGGAGGCTCCGGGATGCTGGTGATTTCCGCAAACCCCGGCGTTCCAGGGCCCATGATGTCGCAGCCGCCGGAACTCGTGCAGCCACCGCTCCCGTCGGGGTAGACACCGTCGCCGCAACTGCCGTTGTAACTCTCCTGGCCAGGGTACAACGCTTGAGTGAAACTGCAGGCCCCCGCTGTGCTATTCGCCACCCAGCCAAGCACAGGCACGGTGCCCAGAGTCTTGGCGCCGATGCTGGCCGCGCTCGTCACCAACCCGGTGAAACTGCCGCCGCCCCACATGTTGCCGGCACCGACGGAGTTTTCAAAGTACCAGTCGCTGGCGGAGTTGGTTATATTGTTCTGGTAGTTGTATCGGGAAATGTCGTCCCCGCCCCAGCGGGCGACGCTGGCATGAGCGGTCGTGGCGGAGGTCGTGTCCAGATAGTATGCGTTCATCCCGTAGATGAGCGGGCTGATGGCATTGCCTGGACTGCTCACATCAACGGTCAGCGCCGGCCCTGCGGCCGTGGCCAGAGGATTAAGGGTTACGATTACGCTGGCACTCTTGCCCTGGGTCGTTCCCTGGGTACTGGTAGCCGTGACCGTTACTGTGGCTGGAGCTGGGTAGGGCGTGGTATAGAGACCGCTTGTGCTGATCGTGCCGGGGCTCAGGTTGCTGCCGGAGGGCGCGGCCAACGACCAGGTCACCGCCGAACTGACCGTGCCGGCAACCGAAGCCGTAAACTTCACCTGGCTCCCTATAGTGGCAGTCGCGGGATTGGGGGTTACGGCGACCGCGGGTACGGTGTAGTTGGCGGTGACCGTCGCATTGGCATTCATCGCCGTCGTACAGGTGACGGTGCTGGCTGTGGTGCAACCCGTCCAAGAGGAAAAGGTGTTGCCGCCCGAAGTGGCCGGCGCGGTCAGCGTCACGGAGGTCCCGGCATCATAGGTGCGCGTAAAACTCGTCGCGCCGTTGGTCGCGCCGCTGGTGTCCGCGGGAGACACGCCGATCGCCACGCCGCTGGCGGGGTTGGACGAGTTGACTGTGAGCACGAAGGTGGTTGGAGGAGGGGGGGTGGTGCTTCCGCCACCACCGCCGCAGGCTGTAATCAAAACGCCAAGCCCAATTCCCATCCGAGCCGCCGCGCTCCGCCAGAAATCTCTCATGCCGGTTCTCCCAATCCGCTCAAAGCCAGCTCCCAGCCAAACCGGGACACAAGACAGTTATTCTCATGGCAATAATTGAATTCACCCGTGCCGTTTTTCCCGCTCATGCGAGCGGAGAGGCGCGTGAACCAGCCCGCCTGCTTTTTGACCGCATTTGCAACAATGCGGAAGCGATTTTCCGCTCCCGCATTGTTCTTGCTGACGGTTACATGACCTCTATTGCACGGTTACGTTCAGCGTGTACGGCAGAGATATCTGGTTCTGGCTGCCATATACGGTTACGGGACCCTGGGCTCCTGGAACCACCGCGCTGCCAACTTCCTGCGCGGTTACAATCACCGCATACGATCCTGACGGAGTTGTGAGGACGGGGGAAGTTCCAAGGTTCGCAGTGTTGCAAGCTGTTATCCCTGCAATCGCGCCGGTAAGAATCACCAGGCAAAGCAACATCAGGACACGTCTCCCGCGCCCAGACTTGCGGCCAAACGCAAGGCCCGCCAAACCCACTCCAAATAAAGCAGCAAATTCAAAAGGAGCGGGTTGGGAAATTTGGCTGGTGGTGGTCCCCGCGGACACATTGGTGTTCACGGTAACCTTGATCGTTTGCGTGACCGCTGGATCATTGTTGACATTCAGTTCGTCCGCATGAAGCAACCCGTTCGCGTCCGTGTAATTGCCGCCCGTAAATGTGCACGTTGCATGAGCCGGCAAGCCCTGGCACGCAAACCCCAGCGGAAGGGTGTAGTTGTTCAACTGCTGGCCCCCGCCGGCGAGAGGGTATACGGGATTCGTGTTCACCCCGCCATAACCCAAGACTGAGGCAATGGTCAGCGTGGCGCTTCCCGTCCCCGCCGTAATAGAGAGTGTTCCCGGATTGGGGGTGATCGCTACGGCGGGATTTCGCAGTTCCTCAAACAGGATGGGCTTGCCTGCGCTGGTCGTTGTCGCCGTCGTGCTCAAATAATTTGCGTCGCCGTTGTAAACGACAGAAGTGATGAGCTGGGGCGTAACCAGGTCCGGTGCAACGGTGTTTTGTGCAATCGGCAAGCAGCCGGGGTTGAAGGTCATGGTGCCGGGGGCATTCGGCACGTTCGCGGCATTCGAGCCGGCGCCTAAGGTAAACGAGCCGTCCGAATTGTTGCCGCACACCGCGGTGGTTCCCTGCATAAAGAAGATTTTCCCGGTCGGGACCACGGAACCAGTGCCCACCACCGTCACCAGATAATTGGTGTAGTAAGCGGCGCCAAACACCGTCGTGTTATACGGTACATCGCCATCTTGCGTCGTACTGATGCTGTACGTCGGTGGAGTGGGAAGAGTCAGCGAAGGGAGCCCTTTCGCAATGGCGGTGGTAATCGAAGCTGTGGACGCGCCGTACACCCGGTTACCGATGTACTGCACGCTGAACGTATGGCTGGCGGCAGTGAGCCCCGTGTAGGGAATCGTAACCGTGCCATTCGTCAGCGTTGCGGGAGCCTGCGCTACGCCGTCCACAGAGACAACCACTTGCCCTGTCGGAGTGACGCCGGAACCGCTTGCCGGAACCACCGTGACGGTTACCGGGATACTGAGAACATTCGCGGTACTGCCCACGCTAATCGTGGTCTTACTCGCCGCTAAAGCCGCGCCTACTCCCGAGGCGTCGACGACAGCGGCGTTAGCCGCATTGCTCTGAATCGTGATCACGGTGCTCAGGGAGCCTTGAATTCCAGCTCCGGGATTCATGGTTACATTCACCGTACATGTGCCTGACGGGATTACGGAAGCGCTGCAACCTGTCGCGCTGAAATCCTCCGCGTCACTGCTGAGGAAGCCGGTAACGGTCAGCGGAGCATTACCGATGTTCATCACATCGGCAATTGCCGTACCCACAGACCCGATGGCCGGTGAACCCGTACTGACTAGCCCATTGATGCTCACCAAGTGCAGGTTTTTGGCCGTTCCATCCGCCAAGTAAACATTGCCCGATTGATCCAAAGCCAAGCCCATGGGGTTGGTCACGCTGGCCGCCACGGCGGTCAGGGCGCTCTGATTCAGCGCGCCGCTCACATAAGGAATGCGAACCGCGCCGCCGGGCATCGCCAGATACACCGCGCCGGATGGGTCGACTGCCACGCCGGTTACTCCGCTGAGTCCGGTAAGCAGCGTTGTTTGGACTCCGCTGGGTGTAACTTCCAACAGTTTTCCGCTGTCGATCACGTAGAGGTTGTTGCTTTCATCCACGGCTACTGCGGAGGGGGCGGTGAAGCCGGAGATATAGTGTAGCGTTTGGCTCATGGGTCCGAAACTTACACCAGCATTCACCAACTCCAGAACCTCGGCATTCTGAGGCGTACCCACATAGACATCACCCAGACCATCAGCCACCACACTCAGGCCCGTACCCAACCCTCCATAAAGAGTGAGCTGCCCGGCCGTATTGAGGCCGCTGGGGGTATAAGGCACCTCGTAGACCGTGCCCCCGCCGCTGGTATCGGCGATAAACACGTCACCGGCCCCATCGACCGCAACCCCCGTCGGCCCCGTCAGGTTCTGACCCACGGAGACGCCCGCCGTGCTGGAGGACGCTCCCGGCGGATACATCAGAACTTTCTTGAGGCCGCTGTCCGCCACGTAAACATTGCCCATGGCGTCGGTCGCCACGGCGGTAGGCGTAACCAGGCCCGAGCCTATGGCGGATTCCAAGGCCGGGCTGACGGTGATGGCCGGTCCCTGTCCGATGCCGTTGAGCGGCATCAAGGCAATGGTGTTGTTCTCGGCGTCCAGCAGTTGTAGCTTGCCAGAAACCTCGCCAGCATGAAGCGGGCTCAAGGCAAGGTTCACGGAGCATGTGCTCAGCGCCGCGTAGGAGGTTCCCGCAGCGCAGGTTCCGCTGCTGAGAACGGTGAAATCCGGAGTCTTGACGCCGGCTTCCTCGATCGTGATCTTGGCCGGAGTTACGCCCGCGCTCAACCCGACATTGACTGTTTGCGCCGCCCCTTGCGACCCAAGAGCGACAGATCCGAGATTCACATTCGACATGGCGATAGCGTCAATGCCGTTCGCTGAACCTGGTGCGGTGGGAACATACATGATGCCACGCATCAGATCGAATTCGACATTGGTAGCGGCAGGAACCGGAGACAGCAGATAGGCGTCATTCGGATTCGGCGTCCCGTTTTCGTTGGGAACCAAAACCACGCCCATAACTGAATCGCTGATGTAAACATTGCCGGCCGCATCCACCGACACGCCGTCAATGTTCGACAGCGCCGCCGACCCGCCCTCCATGGGATCGACCTCGGTCATCGACGCTTCGCCGGTCAATCCGCTTTGGCCGGCAGCGACTCTCAGGATCCCGGGCGCGCCGCCGTCCTCAAAAAAGTAGATGTTCCCGGCATTATCGAGCGCGATTGATCTCGGCCGGCTTTTTAGTCCCGTTGCGATAATGACGGCGCTCGCTGATGGAGAGCCAGCCGGTATCTCGATGATCCCGTCGAAGGAGTTTTCATTGCCGAAGGCCGCCGTTCCGCTGGCGTTGAAGGAGATGGCGTCAGGATGGCACCATCCCCCCACCGGCGAGCCATTCGTTGCGTTCTGCCCATACTGGTAGGCAGCAGCCGCATTCCATGAATGGGTGGCGGGAACATACGGGATGTCCCACAGGTAGCAATTCGACCAGTTGTTCCCCACAAGCACATCGCCCGTCACTGGATTGACCGCGACGCCGTTGACTGTCCAGCCACCATCGCCGCCTAGAAAGCTGCCCGAGGGAACAATCGTAATCCTCGCCCCGCCGCCGGCCGGAAATTCATACAAGGCGTTCGCTGAAAAATCCATGACGAAAAGGTCGCCCCAAGGGGAGATGGCGGTGTTCCACACCACCTCGAATTTTGGAGAGGTAAGGGCGCTAGCCGGACCGGATACAACCGCTGGGGGCACGCCCATGCCGGACAGCGATAGGGAGGCAAGTATATTGCTGCTTCCATCCAGCAATTCGAGTTTGCCGGAGACATTGCCAATAGTTTGCGAGTTCAAGGCCACTTCCACGGTGCAGGTACTGCCCGCGGCATAGTAGGTGTTTGCCTTGCAAGTACCGCCGCTGAGAACGGTGAAATCAGTAGTGGCGCCGGTTTCCAAAATCTCAATACTGGCCAAGGTGGTGTCCGCGGCAAACCCTACATTGATTGTTGCAAACGTTCCTTGTACTCCAATAGCAGCTGTACCGAGATTCACATTCGACAAGGCCACCCCGGCAACGTCGTAGTACACGACACCCGCAGCTGATTTCCAGCCCCACATCTTCTTGGAGTTGCTGGGAAGGGGAACGACGTTGGGAACGGGAACATACATAATTCCACGCGTGAGATCAAAGGTGACATTGGCTGTGGCAGGAACAGCGGACATAAAAACCGCGTCACTCGGATTCGGAGTCCCGCTTTCGTTAGGAACAAACAATACACCCAGAACCGAATCACTGATATAAACATTGCCATTTGCATCCACCGACACGCCGTCAATGTTCGACAGCACCGCCGACCCGCCCACAACGGGATCGACCCTGGTCATCAACGCTTCGCCGGTCAATCCGCTTTGGCTGGCCGCTACCCGCAGAATCTCGGTGCCGCCGTCCTCAAGAAAATAGATGTTGCCAGCATTATCGAGCGCGATCGATTTCGGCCGGCTTTTTAGTCCCGTTGCGATAATGCTGGCGCTCGCTGCCGGAGCGCCAGCCGGTATCTCGATGATCCCGTCGAAGGAGTTTTCATTGCCGAAGGCCACCGTTCCGCTGGCGTTGAAGGAGATGGCGTCAGGATGGCACCATCCCCCCACCGGCGAGCCACTCGTTGCGTTCTGCCCATACTGGTAGGCAGCGGCCGCATTCCATGAATGGGTGGCGGGAACATACGGGATGTCCCAGAGATAGCAATTCGACCAGTTGTTCCCCACAAGCACATCGCCCGTCACTGGATTGACCGCGACGCCATTGACTGTCCAGCCGCCGTCGCCACCGAGAAAGCTTCCCGAGGGAACAATCGTGATCTCCGCCCCGCCGCCGGCCGGAAATTCATACAAGGCGTTGGCGGAAAAGTCCATGACGAAAAGATCGCCCCAGGGGGAGATGGCTGTGTTCCACACCACCTCAAATGCCGGATGGGTCGCAACGGCGCTGAGCGGGCCGGTGGCAACCACGGACGGATTTGCACCCGCCCAGGCCTCCGTACACAGACAAACACTGAGGAGCAGCAGCGCCAGAGTAATTTTGGCGAACCCGCGCATAGAGATGATCGACTCGGTGGCCATAACAATCCTCCTAAAAAATCTTATCGAGCAACATCGCGAGTGGCCTTGTCCCACCCGGGCATTGAGGCTTTGCCATGTGCTGCTTTTGGGGAGCTGCCTCGCGCCCCCCAAAAGCCCTGTTCCGTCGTTTCTCTACTTCCGCAACCCCTATTTCACGGTGACCGGCAAAATGAGGTACGGTTGCGGCAGTGGCAGCGTAACATTCGCGTTAAACTGATACACCGCCACCCCGATGTTGTAGGCGCCGGCCGGAGTCGCGACAACAGGCGCTGGCGGCGTATGCGTGTAACTGCTATTGGTGCATGCGGTCACGCCGAAGACCGCTCCCGCGAACAACAGCATCAGGCAAATGATGGTGAGAGAGCGCCCGCTGAATCTGGTCTTCCTGCCGAACACCAGACCGATCAGGCCGAAACCGAAGACGCCGGCAAGAGCCCACGGCGGCGTCCCCGATCCGGTAACGGAAGCCGTGCCCACATTGACGGGCACGTTGGTGCTAAGCGTCATGTGGATGGTGGCTGAGCCGCCGCTGGCGAGCGCAATCGCGTTGCTGTCGAAGGTGCACTCCGCGTATTGTGGAACGCCCGATATGCATTGCGGAACGAGTGAGATCGTAGTCCCGCCATATCCCGCGATCGACTGCAGGGTGAGAGTCACCACGCCGGGAGTGCCGGGAGTCACCGTCAGTGTTGCCGGTGTGGCTGTAATCAACACGCTGGGAGGAACAACTTCAAAGGCAGGGACCGCTGCATTGGCCGGCGCATAATTCTGGTCGCCCGAATAGACAATCGTGAGCGAGTATGCACCCACCGCGAGATTGCTGGTGTTGAAGACAGGATTATCCAAGGGGATCGGATCCTGGGTCGGATCTGCCGGATTCGATCCATTCATGACTCGCAGAGTTCCGGTCGGCGTACCCACCGTGGAGCTGACGCCCATGGTCAGGGCGTACGTCCCCCGGTACAACACGTAGGTGCTCGGCGTGCTTACGGTGAGAGCTGGCGTGGCCAGGGTGACGGTAAAGGTGGTTTTTGCGGCGCTAACGGCGAAGTCCGGAGAAGTCCCGGCCACGCCCGTCCCCTGGTAGACGGCTGATACCTTGTAGTTTCCGCCGCCGAGTGAGGAATAGGTGTGAGAAGCCACGCCGTTGGTCAGCGGCAAGGAGAGCGTTGCCTGACCGGAGACATTCAGCTCCACGATCCCTATCGGGGTGCCGGATGCCGCCGCAACCGTGACCGTGATTGTCTCTTTCCCTGGGTAGGTGGTAGCCACGATCCCGGAAAAGCTCGTCGTGGTCGCTGTGCGAGCATCGTTGACCGCATCGGCCGAAACGGCCAAGCTGGCCGCGGCATCGTTCGTGGCATTGCTGTCGATGGTGAGGGTCGCGGTTTCAATCACCGGTGGCGCACCGGAGGGCGTGACTCCCAGGCCCAGCCAGCAGCCTGTCCCCGCATAACTAGATGTGGCGGGGCCGCAAGCCGGGGAATTCGATTGATCGGCCAACGCATAGAAGTCGGCCGAGGTTGACGGATCGCTGGCCAGCGTGGAAAGAGTCAAGGGCATATTTCCGATGTTGTAGACTTGGACATCCAGATCGGTCTCGATGGCCGGGATCACCTGCCCAAAACTGTAAGTGCCGTTAACGCTCAATTTTGCAACGCCGGGAGTCCCGCTGCCGGAAATATACAGGTTTCCGGTCTTGTCCAGAGCCACGCCGACCGGAGTTACACCGTTGGCGAGCGGAAGAAGGAAGGCGTCATTGATGTTGATAACGCCGCCGGGGCTGGCCGCGCTGGCCTCATTGGGAACCCACAACAGGCCTCCCGACTGCGCCACATATACCGATCCGGAAGGATCCACAGCCAGCCCGGTGACGGCGCCCGATTTGAGGACGGCGACCGTAATCAGGTTGTCCGCATCCGTGGGCGCTACTTCATCCAGGTTCTTTCCATCGGCGATGAACAGGTCTCCGTATCCATCGACGGCGATCGCCGAGGGCGCGACAAGGAGGCTGCCGTCCACCACGATAGTGGCACCCGCGAAGATCGTGGACCGCATGGATGGATTGCCGATCTTGATGACCTTTGCATTGTCCTCGTCGGCGACATACAGGTCTCCGGCGCCATCCGCCGCCATGTTGAGGTGGTTGCCGAGGCCGGAAAGAAGCACGCTCTTATCCGCGGCATTCAACGCTCCCGACTGATACGGAACCTCAATGACATCGCCGGTATCGCCGATATAAACGTTACCGGCTCCGTCCACGGCTACACCAGTGGGCGCCGTAAGTCCGGAGAGAATCGACACTCCGGGGGTGGCAGCGGTTGCTCCGGCGGGATATTGCAGCACTTCGCGCTGACCGGAATCCGCCACATAGGTGTTGCCCAGAGAGTCTTCCGCAACCTGCAATGGCGTAATGAAGCTGGAACCGATAGCGGAGTTAACTGAAGAGCCGAGGAATGAGATCCCGGGCCCATTGCCAACGCCATAGATGGAGGTGGTGCTGCCGGCGATCAGGTTATTGCTCCCATCGAGCATCTGCAACTGGCCAGATACGGCGCCGAAGGTGCGTGGTTTCGCGGCGATCCAGTAGGGGCAGGCGCTCCACAATTTGTAAGGAGTGCTCGCCGTGCAGGGCACCACGGTGGTATCGACCGTGGCGGGGGTGGTTTTGGTGGCAGGATTCATCAGGGGATTTGTCGTGACGACGCTGAAATCCGACCCGCTGCCAGGCTGCGAAAACACAAAACTGCCGGGCGTCACGTCCCCACTGAAGGTGTAGTACACAGTTGTCCCAGTGCCCGCGACGCTTACGGGGGATGCGCCCAGGTTGACGTTGCCCACGGCGTATGCCGCCCAGTTGCTTGTATAGGGGGTAGCAGGCGGCGTCCCTTCCGATGAGCCCAGGGACGACCAGCCGGTGCTGGTAAAGGTTGAAATCCAGAGGAAGCCGCGCGGATCAATGGCCACTGCCCCACTTGTGGTGATTGGCGACACCACCACCGCGTCTGCCCAGGTGGAGCTGAACGTAGGAGCCTTGGGGTTTCCGCTCTCGTTCGGAACCATCAGCACGCCGCTTTCATTGCCGCCATAGCTATCGTTTGCGCTGGAGAGATAAAGATTGCCGGCCACATCGACGGTAATGCCCTTGAAGTTGTAATCGGCCGCGGGAGGATCGATGCGCGTCAGGCCGGACTCGCCCACAAACCCGCTTTTGCCGGCGGGGATCATCCACACACCCTCCGCAACTGATCCGCGTGCAGTCCAGCAACCTTCGATGAAGTAGACATTCCCCGCATGATCGACTGCAATCTTGTCGGCCTCCGCGGTCAGGGTCTTAACCAGGGTTAGCGGGCTGCCTGAAGCACCATTCGTCCCAGGGGCGCCCACCTTGGTCCCATCGGCAGAGATGGAAAACTCCAGAATGTCGCCGGGGGATTCGGTGCTGACCGCCATGTCGCCGTTGTCGAGGAATGCAATTTCGCGCGTGCCCATGCTTCCCACAACCCCGTCCCCGGGCGACCAGTCGCTGCTGCCGGTCAGAGGCCAGGTTCCCGTCGAGGCATCATAGGGAACACGGTAGAAGTACGGTGATGCCCACTCGGTTCCGATATAGAGCGTATCGTTGGCATCCAGCGCCATACCCACGTTCCAGTCGCTATTGCCGCCCTTGAGCACCGTGCCGGGCGCCGACACCGTGGTCACGCTGGTGGCGCCCGGCGCCAACTGATAAACGGCGCCGTTGGGCGTGTCGAGAAAGAGCACATTCCCGTTCTTCGCGACTACGATTCTGTAGATTTGAGCGGAACTGCCCAAGTTGAGTTGCGGCGTACTCAAGATCGAGCCGGACATAACCACCGGGGCTTGCGCCGCGGCAGGAACGCACCCCAACAAGGCGACGATCAAAACCAAAGTCACGATCCGGGCAACCCGGCGAAGAAAAGCAGCGGACTCGATGGCCATCATATCCCTCCCAAACACCCTCTATTAAGCAACTTGTGAGCGGCAACCTTGCCAGCCAACATCCGTCTTGCCGGCCTACCGCGGTGCCCGTCTCTTTTACAACAGCGAGGCGGCGTTCTTGCTCCGCCGTCTCCCTGTCCAGTTTCGTTACGGCCTGCTGCATCAAAGGCAAGCCGCCAGCAGAAAACCTGCGTCAAAACTCGTACTTCACGCTCAACTCGACAAGGCGATTCCCGTACTTGATCCCGGCAATGCCGAATCCCTGTTCCGTAAGATCGGACTGGGTGAGCGTCTGACCCGCCGTGCCGCCCTGTTGATTCAACGCCAGGTCGGTTTGGGTGTTGTTGTTGTTGAATGAAACCAGGGGATGGTTGAGGAAGTTGAAGGCCGCCGCCCTGAATTGCAGGTTCCGCTTCTCGCCCAGGCCGAGGTTCTTCAGTAAAGACAAATCATGATTCATGTACGCCGGCCCGCGAAGGTAAGGAGGCCGCAGTTGGCCATTCGACCCCGGAAGCGGAATCCCAAAGCAGGCCCCGTTGATGTACTGATTTTTGGCCGGGCCTCCTTTGGGATTACAGGTGATCGTGGGCAGCAGTTGGACGTCGGGCGTACCCAGCCAGGTCGCGGGATTCAAATACGTCACGCAGAAGCGGTTCCCATTGGCATCCGCGGGGATGTGATAGTTGTTTTTGCAAGTGTTCGACAGGCCGGAGCCCATCTGATTGAAGTAAGGAACTTGCACCGGCTGAATCAGGCCATTCCCGAAACCAAAGTTCTCGCCATTAATGGACGCCAGCGGCGATCCGCTTTGCACCGTAGAAATTCCAGAGATTTGCCATCCGTTGAGCACGTCGTTCAGCGGTTTGTTCCCCAGGTGGTGGTGCGCCCCGAAGCTCAGGTCAACCAGGTAATGCACGTTGAATACCTGGGTGTGATCGAATGGCGTCGGATTGTACTCGTCCCGCAGGTTGAAGGGGTTCGCGACATTGTTGTTATAAGATGCCGCAACTGCCAAATTCTTTGAGAAGGTGTAGTTGGCGCCAAACTGGATGCGGCCGGTCGACTTGTTCCAGCTCAACTGCCCGCTGTTGAAGGTCGAGTAGAAGTCGTGCCTCAGTTGGTAGATGTTGGTGTAGAAGGGGTAGGTGCGGTAGTAATCCTGCTGCGCGGTGTTCAAGTTGGAGATGGTCAAACTCGAGTTATTACCCAGCGTCGCGGGGAGAAGGGTGAAGTTGGGGGTGAACAGGGTTCCCACGGGCATCAAATTGATATTGGAGATGGAATTGTAATTGTTGTTATACGAACTCAGGTGGTGGCCATCGCTGGCAACGTAGGCGACCTCCAGAATCGAATTCCTCAACCCTAACCTTTGCCAGGAAATACTCTGGGAAATCGTGGCGTTGTACTCGATGTGAAGCGGGCGAACCGTATCCGACGGAGAAATGGTGTAGGCGCTGAAATCGGGAGGATTGATCGGCGACTGGTTGTCGATCTCGGCAAAGGAGAGCTGCCCCTGAAGAAGACTCGTCTTGTAACCCTGGGCCGTTGCCGCGGCCATCGCATAGGGATTGAATTCCTCTTGACTGCGATACACGCCCCAGCCGCCGCGCAGCACCGTCTTCCCCGTGCCGAAGACATCCCAGGCAAGGCTAAAGCGCGGAGAGAGTACCACCCGCGCCGGCTGATTAACGGAATTGGCCACGCCCGAACCGAGACCGTGCCATGTCAGGCCGGGCATCTGCGTGCTGCTGCAGGTGCGGGCGGCTTCACCGGTGGCGCCGGTTCCGCCGCACTCACTGGCATACAAGCTGGGAGAAAATGTCGCCAGTCCGTTTCCATGACGATCATTCCATGGGCCGATGTGCTCCAGGCGCACGCCCAGGTTGAGTGTGAACCTGTGCAGCTTCACGGAATCGTTCACGAAACCGGAGAGCGTCGTGTACTGCATATCGACCGTCGGAGAGAAGTTCGTCTGCTGGAACGTATCCGCATACCCCATGTACATCAGGGCGCTCGGATTCATGCACTCTCCCAGGTAGGCGGCGCCGGAAAGACGATCGTTCCCGGCCGGATCGGAACTCTCGCAACCGGTAAATTGGGCGGTCGTGCCGATCGAAGACCCTTGGTTGTTTTGCGTAATACTCTGGTTATATTCGTAATACGAGTTCTGGGTATTGAACGAGAACACTCCCTGGGGATAAGCGCCGTAGTCCGCCAAGCCGTTCAGAATGCCCTTTTCCGCGTAGATGCCGACCTTGATCAATTGCGTTCCCTTCACCCAGGTCACCGTATCCTGAACGTCGGGAACCGCTTTCTTCATGCGAACCTGGTTGTTGTAAAAGCCGCCGGGCATGAACAGATTCGGATAGCCGTTCCCGGCTCCATTTTGCAGTGCGGGAACCGAGTAATCGCCGCCATTCTTGTACATGCCCAGGTAGTTGAAGTTGCCGTTGCCGCCGTTATAGGTGTTCATGTCGAAACGATCAACGGCCGCGGGAGTTCCCATGTTTCCCGGCGAAGTCACGTAGGACATGGCGGCCGTGAGTTCGTTCGTCAGGGCGGCGCCCATGGTGCGAACGTAGGTGGCGTAAAGGGAGTTGGAAATGTCGCCCGTGGTCACCGATCCGGGGTAGAGGACCGCGGCGTTGGGAACATAGTTGAAATTGACCGGATCTTGCGCAATCTGCGACTGCCGGTTGTAGCCCAGAGTCAGCGTGTCTTTGGGGGTGATGTGATAGTCGATTCTGGCATGGAGTTGAGAGCCGTTCTGGCTCTGCAGAACCTCCTTGACGTAGTTGAAGCCGGAATCATTGCTGAACGGATCGGCATTGGGCTGTGGCAACCAGTTGATCAATGCTATGCCGCTGGCGTTTTTCGCGGGTTGGCCGTAGAAATTCACCGCATTGGCTACATTGCCGTTCACTACTGCGGTTCCGTCCGGCAGAAAGTTTTCCGTCTGGCACATGGGCAAAATGGCATTGGGGTTGGACTTGCCATCCGGACGGCTGCCGCAAAGCTGGGCATTCAACGAGGACTGGCCAAAATCTCCCTTGCGTTCCGCCTGGGTGGGTACCCAGCTGCCCAGGGTTTCAGGCGAGTAGAGTTGGTTGGAATACTCATATCCGACCCAGAAGAACAGCTTGTCCTTGTTCCGGTTGAAGGAGGTGCGCGGAAGGAGCAGCGGACCGCCGATTTGCCCGCCGGGATAGAAATACCGTCCGTCCGGCCGGGTCTGTTGCAGTTCGTTGTTATACCAGTCGTTGGCATTCAGCAAGGTGTCGCGGGCGTAAAAATAGGCCGAGCCGTGAAAGGCCGAAGTGCCCGACTTGCCAATGGCGTTCACAATCGTAGGTCCCTTGGCATTCTCGGCGCCATAGTTTGCGGTCGAAACCTTGACCTCCTGGACCATGTCCACGTTCACGTTCTGGATCGTTCCGGAGTTGCTGGCAATATCCGTGAGCGAGACGCCGTCGGAGACAACCGTGATCCCGTTCGTACCGCTGCCATTGGCCGAAAAACTGCCCGTCGGGCCGCTCAAACCGACCACCGCGGTGTTGTATCCGGGTTTGTTGCCCACCCCATTGTTGCCCGAGGACATATCGAAACCGGGTAACATGCGCACCAGTTCCGTGGCGTCGCGACCGACTACGGCCAGCGTCTCTAAATCTTTCGCAGTGATGACATCGGCGCGTTCGCCCGTGTCCAGATCCTTCATGCCCGTAGTAACGGCCTCTACAGTCACCTGCTCGGAGACCTCGCCCACTGCCAATTTGATATCCCCGATGTTGATCTGATCGCCGGGGCGCACGGCGAAAGGCTGGGATTCCCAGGGGCGGAACTTCGCTACCGTAACACTCACCGTGTAGCTGGTGCTGGCCTCCACCGAGGCGAACGCAAAGTATCCAACACCATTGCTGAATGCGTTGTGCGAGATGCCGGTATTCTGGTTGGTCAACACGACTGCCGCGTGCGAAATGACGGCGCCCGTCGAATCGGCCACGATGCCGGTTACGCTTCCGGTGGTCGCCTGTCCAAAAAGAGGGGACGGCAGTAGCAGGAGCGTGGTGATAAGCAGTACCGGCAACGCGGCTGTCAGCCTGATCCTAGGAAACGATTTCATAGCGAATACCCTCCGTCAACTACGTTCCATTTGCCTCTATGGCACCCCTGATTCGTTGCGAGCCCAACTCTGAACAGCATCGGGCCGTGCCGACACAACATCGTCCTCTGCTGCGAGTCCATTTCGACTAGCACCAATAAATAAACGTTTTAGCAGGGCGTGTCAAGCAGAAAATCAAAATTATTTTAAAGATAAAAAAACGGTGTAGCAAAGAGAGCCGCAGAAACTGGAGTCTTAGCTCAGGGATGCCGGCTGTGGGGCGACCAGACAAGCACCCTTCAAGCGGCTGATTTTAGCTCCATGGCGATCAGGGCCATGGCAGTGCCGGATTCACACCAGGGAAACTCTGCTTAAGTGTCTGATTTCGCTATGTCAGAGTGCGGCGGCGGTGGCACAGGCTCCCCTGGGTAAATGTCGCGCACAACCAGTGGCGGTTTTCCCCCAAGCGCAGGTCTTGCGCATCAGCAGAAATTGATTTATCGTTGGTCGCCACAATTTTCGAGGCGCAGAATGTATTTACAGGTTCTTACCCCCGCCAGTGTCGCTGCCTTCAGCGGCAGAGTGCTCAGACTCGAGAATTGTTCTAGTTTGCCGCAATCGTCAGCGGAACTTCAAGTGACCCGGCACGACCTGCGGCAATGTCGCGGACCGCGATGCGCAGGGAGATACGACCTGCGGGAAGATTGAGCGCCATGCGCAGGCGAATGCCATTGGCAACGGTCTGCGTAAATAGTTCGGACTTGATGTTTACGGCGTAGCTGGGGTCAAGATAGTTCACGCGGTTGCCCTCCTTGTCATAGGCCACCAGCGCGATTTCCATCTTGGTCTGGTGCGTGCCATCAGGCATTTCGTCGAGCGCCAGGGTTCGCGCGTCCACAATCAGGTCAACCACGTAACGATGCGCCGTCTTTTTCAGGGTTGCGGCCATCTCTCCCGGGGTATCAGGCAACTTTGCGCCTTGGAGAAGCGGATCGGTAGCTGGCAGCACCCGCGCCTGGAAGAGAATCTGCGTCGCCGGTGGTGCGCCATACAGGGTGGCGGCCGTCATCGGGCCGGCCGTTGCGGCCAGACTGGCGGAGGGTTTGTCCGGCGGGTCAGCGTAGTAGCCCTGCCGGTAGGCGAGCTGGTAGCCGCCGTTGTCCAGGCGGACCTTGACCTTACGATAATGCCCGTTGAAGTCCTTTGCGGCGGGAACATAACCGATGGTGTAGTAGCTTGAGCCGTTCTCGACGGCTTGGGCCACCGCTTCCTTCAGGCCGTTGGTGTTGATGTATGCCTTGCCGCCGGTCTCGTCGGCAAGCTGCTCCATCCCAGCCTGTGATGTCTGGAGTTGCCGCAGGAAACTCTTGTTGTCCCTGGCCACGCTGGATGGCGGACTGGCCGCGACATTCTTGATGCCCTGGGTTCGGACTGAACCGCTGTCCGCCATCATATTGGTGGCTGCGGAGTAGGATGCGTCGGACGCAGGCATCGTCATCAGACCCCGCGCATCCACAGGATAGACGGCAACCCGCGCGGCCGACAGCAGTTCGCTTGCCTGCTTCATCTGGTCGGAGTAACTGCGCATGGCCTGAAACGGGCTTCGCAGCGAGTCGTCTGGATCGAGCGCAATCGGGAACGATCCGGAGAACCAGATCAGGTTTTTACGTCCGGGGATGGCGCTGAGATAGCGGGCTAATTGTTCCATCGCCTCGATAGTCATCCGTACCCGTTGGTCGACCTGGTAAGCAGTCAGATCGGCCTGGAACTGGAGCATGGCGGGGAGCGCATCTGGGGACATCCAGGGTGTCGAACCTACGCCGAGGTTCATGGTGTCCAGGTTGTTATCGTTCTGCGGGTCAAGCACGATGGATGGCTGTGCCCCGGCCTTTGGGCTTTGAAGGACTTTGGTCAGCTCGGCGACGTTGGTTGTGAACCCCTCTACCAGCCGCAGCCGTGACGAAAGCGTAAAGATTGCCAATGAAGTTCCCGGTGCGATCTTGCCCAAATATTGAATCATCTGACGGCGCACTTCCAACTGGTCGCTCGATGGGGTGTTCAACCCATCCAGGAGCAGCACGTTGAGCGCGCTGGCATCGGCGTACACGGGGACATTGCAATATACATGGGGCGGAAGCGTGAGCGGCTTGGCAGCAATCGGCGCCTCGGCAGGCGGCCGGCGCTCGTCAAAAGAGCTGATGGTCTGCTCGCGTTCGTCCTCGAAGATGCGAAACTGCGGCTGTTCCAGGCCGTGAACTGCATTGCCGTGGTCGGTGACCACCACATCGATCAGCACCAGATTGGCATTGGTCCGCAGAACCGGTATATCCGTTGTCGAAACGGGTGATGCGGGGCTGGCAGCCGGGGTGAGCTGCTGTCCGGAGCTCTGACCGGACGCTGCATTCAAGAGACCCGTAAAAACCAGTGCGGCAATAAAGCGGAGCGGATGCATCGGGAGTTCTTTCAATGAATAAAATCGCGCAGCTCGCTACCATGTTGGATCTTGGCCGTGAGTCGTTTGATAGAAATACCGTCCAGCGTTGAGAATACACGCCTGGAAACAGCACCACAACACGGTGGCTCCCGCAATGGTGGCGGCCGGCCGGAAGGGCACGGTGGTTAGGTTGCCGGCAATGGCGATTTTACCGATGCGAATTCGACCACATGCGACCACACGAGACTCTTTCAGATATTATGGTTTAACCTTTTCAAACAGGCTTGATTGCGCTATCATGATCAGCGGCGCGGCGCAGGAGCCTGATCCTGCGCTCGGGGCCGAACATCAACTACATCGTTTTACTACACGGCCTAATGCAGTGAAGCAATGAATTGCACTGCGTATGCCGCAGTGGCACTCGGATAACAGATCTCGTCTAAGTATCAACGGGGGCAACTCATGCGCGGACGTCTATGGATCCTCTTCGCGGTTTCACTCGTGCCTTTGCAGCTTCAGGCAAAGGTTGTTGTCTTGTGGCAACCTGGCTTTCCCACAGTAGCCAGCCAGCCGATCGATCGAGCAAGCCTCGATAAAGCTCTTACAGGCTTGGAACCGGTATTCGAGGATGAGGCAACTCTTGCCGCTCCTGAGACGCTTTCGAACGCCGATCTTCTTGTGCTGCCGTATGGTTCGGCAGTCCCGGTCGAGGCGTGGAGGAGCATTGAGCGCTACCTCGACGCGGGCGGAAATCTGTTGGTAATAGGCGGCCAGCCGCTGCGTGTGCCCGTTAGTTTGGTGAATCACCAATATGTGGCCGCGTTGCCGCAAGACACTTATTCCCGCGCGCTTGGGTTTCGCCACACTTATGAGGTGCCGGTCGCCAAAAGCGCCGCGTTCCACTGGAGGGACGGCTACTCGTGGCTGCCCGCGCTCGATATCCGAGCCCAGCGTTTCTTTGCGGTAGAAGGCCTCCTCGATGGCCTGGGGTACATGGCCGATTCCGCCGGCCAGTTGGTTGCAGCTCCGGTGATTGTTTCGAACCACGTAGGCGGAGGTTCGGACCGGAGAATGCTCGGCAGCCGTGTCGTGGCGCTCGACTTCGATCCCCAGCCCGGTTACTGGCAGAGCGCGGACGGCATCGCACTCGTGCAGCAGGCCGCTGGGTATGCGCGACAAGGCGCCGCAGACTTTTCAGTGGAGACGCGTTTCGCCGCCATCCGCCCCGGCGAGCCACCCTTAATTACCGTGCATCTGCGTATTCCGAGCGAGGAGAAACTCGGAGCCATTGTAAGCGGCGAGATCCAACTCCGGCTGCTATCTGAGAAAGAAGTCATCGCAACGGCTACGCTTCCCTTCACAGGCAAAGGAACTGCGGATCTCGATGCGCCGTTCCATCAACTGCTGCCGCTGGGATTCTATAAAGTCTCCGCCGTCTACAGCGAAGGCGATGTTGCCCGCGAGTTCTATCAAAACGGATTCCTGGTCACAGAGCGCAGCGCGCTTGCCTCTGGGCCCGTTCTCGGTGTCCATGGCGACTTCCTTTCGCTGGACGGCAAGCCCTTCTTCCCGGTAGGGACCAACTACTTCACCAGCGAAGACAATAACTGGGATTTCTCTTCCCCAAGGAACGCGTGGATCTGGGACAAGGACTTCGCGGAGATGGCCGCCCACGGCATCAGCTTTGTTCGTACCGGCGTCTGGATGTCGAACACGAAGTTTATTGAAAGCGATTCCGGCGGCGTAAACGAAAGATTTCTGCGCAATCTTGAAGCATTTCTCGACTGCGCTCAGCGGCATAACATCGCGATCAACTTTACCTTCTTTGCCTTTGCTCCGCACTCGGGCGGATTTCCCAGGAACATGGATGCCAGCGCAACTCCGCCTAATCCATACACTGACCCCGTCTCAGTTGATGCCGAACAGGCTTATATCCGCTCCGTGGTGGAGCGATTCAAGGATGTTCCCTGGCTCTCCTGGGATCTGATTAACGAGCCGAGCTTCTCCAATCCCCGGCAAATCTTCAGCGGAAACTATCCCAATGCCGATTCTACAGAGATAGCCGCATGGCATAAGTGGCTAAGTGAAAAATATGGCAATCTTTCCGCGTTAGGCGACGCATGGCGAGTGCCTGTTGCGGATCTTGGCAGCTTCGATGCCGTTCCATTGCCATCGATAGGAGATCTCCGCTACGAGCGATACGGCAACGTAAACCAGGTTCGCGCCCTCGACTATAACTTGTTCGCGCAGGATATGTTCAGCGCCTGGGTAAAGTCCATGGTTTCGCTTATCCGGTCATCCGGAAGCAACCAACTGATTGACATAGGACAGGACGAAGGTGGAGTAACTGACCGCGTACTGAATCAGTTTTACAGTGGAGCAGGCGTGTCGTTTACAACGAACCACACCTATTGGCAAGACGACTCGCTGCTGTGGGATTCGGTGGTAGCCAAGCGGCCTGGAATACCCAATATCACGGGCGAAACCGGATATCAGCCAGCCTGGCAGCCCGACGGAAGCTGGCGCTACGATGAGTTCACTGGTTTGGGCCTGACCGAGCGAAAATGGGCGCTGGGCTTTGCTGCTGGTACGAGTGGCGCAATGCAATGGGACTGGGAACGCGAAGTCGATTTCGGCATGCAGCGCAGCGATGGCTCGGAAAAAGCCTGGGAACATATGATACGAGACCTGGGTGAGTTTGCGCGCCAGGCCGCTCCCTTCGCGGATGCCCTGATCGAACCGGACGTTGCCATTGTTTTGCCGCAATCCTTTCAGTTGTCGGTGTCGAACTCGTTGGGCCTTGAAGCGCAACAAACAGCCGTGCGTGCTCTCTATAACTACGCACATAGCCAAGCCTATGCCGTCGGCGAATACCAGAGCCAACTGCTTGGCAATCCCAAGCTCATACTTCTTCCGTCTCCATTTGGACTTACGGATGAGGCGTGGCAGTCGATCGGGCAAAGAGTGCAGGCTGGGACGGTTCTTCTGGTCACCGGGCCCTTCGGCGAGGACGCTCATTTCCATGCGACCGGCAGGCAAGACTCTGTCGGGCTTCCCTATATCAATGGACCTCTAACTATCCGCGAAAATCTCTTCGACTTCCCCGGCGGGGAAGAAGTATTTGAGTATCCCGGCATGAAGACTACGGTCCTTAGCCGGGCCATTCTGCCCAATGGAGAAGATTGGGCTGAGAAACCGCTTGGAAAAGGCAAGATCCTCTTCGCCGCACTTCCGCTGGAGTTGAGTGACAATCCGCAGGCCGTGGCCGATGTCTATAGCTACGCACTCAAGGTTGCCAACATCACTCCGGTCTACACCACCACGCTGAAGGACCCTGGAATCCTCATTTGCCCGACACGTTTTCCCAGGGCAACCTTGTATGTTCTCGCCTCCGAGTCCAACCGGAGCGACGTTTCATTTCAAGACCTGCGTAGCGGCAGGAAGTTTTCCGGCACGCTGCCAGGGGGACGAGCCGCACTGCTTCTGGTCGGCACGGATGGTAAACTGCTTGCGACTTATCATTGGCCGGCTCAATGAGCGCATCCCGCTATTTCAGCGCCTTTTCGATCCCCGCATCGACCAGAGGAGCCATCACCGCGTAGCCGGCCGGCAGCGGATGCACCCCATCCCTGCTCAGCGATGCCGGCAACCCGTCGCGCTCATCCTTCATGGCCGTGTGGTAGTCCACATAGACAGCGCCCTTCTCTGCCGCGTAGGCCTTGATCCACGCATTCAGCGCCAGCACCTTGGGCGCAGGCGTCATTCCCGGCTTCCAGCCGAAATCAAAGGCCGGCAGCACCGAGCAGAGCACCACGCGGATCTGGTGGGCTGCGGCCAGTTCAGCCATCGAGGCCAGATTGCCCTCAATCTGTTCCAGCGTCTCTGGACCCGTGTTGCCGGCAATGTCGTTGATTCCCGCCAGAATCACTACCACCCGAGGTTTCAGGTCGATCACGTCCTGGCGAAAGCGCACGAGCATCTGCGGAGTAGTCTGCCCGCCGATGCCCCGGTTGATGTAGGGCTTGCCGAGGAACGAGCCCTCCGGGCCGCTGAGATTCCACATATCTGTGATTGAGTCACCTATGAAGACCACTCGGTTTTCGTGCGCTGCAGGGGGGCCAAGCGCCAAATTGGCCTCCTTGAACCTGCCCAGCAAAGGCCAATCATTCTTTAGCTGCTCTTCGCGCGTCATTTGCGCAGCGGTAGCCGGCGCTATTGCCGGCGCCGCCATTCCCGTGGTCTGCCTGGCCGCCGGCGCTTTGGCCTCCGGCACATTCCCCGCTTCTTGAGCAGTAATCAAGGCTGGAACAACCAGTCCGGTCATTGTCATTGCGAACAAAACAGTGCGCATTGTCATTCGACTCACTTGAGGCGACTCCTTTTCCTTGACGAACTGAATTTATGGGGTGGGGCTGCATTCTTACCGGCTTGCCGGACGCCGTGCGCCTTCAAATCTTTCAGCACGGCGCGGTTGTTCTCGATGAGAGCACAGCGCTGTTCCACACAGGCGCGGGTACGCAACGGATCGCCGGGTGTGTTCATCACGTAGTCCAAAAGACGGGGGACGGTACTGGTGGCCACATGCATCCGCGTGTCCGACGAGGCATAGTAGATGAACACATCGCCATTATTGCGTTCAATCCAGCCACTGCTGAAGACAACGTTAGAGACATCGCCAACGCGCTCTTCGCCTTCGGGGGCGATGAAGTAGCCGGCAGGCTTGTGCGTGATGACCCACGGCCGTTCCAGTTCGGCAAGGAAGAGGTAAAGCACGTAGCGCAGACCGGCAGCGGTGTTGCGCACGCCATGCGCCAGGTGCAGCCAACCCCGCGATGTCTTGATGGGCGAGGGCCCGAGGCCGTTTTTGACCTCCTGGATGGTGTGATATTCACGGTTGTCGAGAATGATTTCCTCGTCGATGACGGCACACTCGATGCTCGGGGCCAATCCCCAGCCGATGCCGCCGCCCTTCCCCGCCTGGATGAAGTCGTCCTGCGGGCGGGTATAGAAGGCGTACTTGCCTTTGACGAATTCAGGGTGGAGAACGACGTTGCGCTGCTGCGGAGATTTGGATTTGAGGTCGGGCAACCGCTCCCAGGTCTTCAGGTCTCGGGTGCGGGCAAGGCCGCACTGCGCAACCGCGGATGAGGTGTCCCAAGCCGGCGCTTGCGGGTCCTTGCGTTCGGTGCAGAAGAGGCCATAGATCCAGCCGTCTTCGTGCTTTACCACGCGCATATCATAAACATTGATATCCGGTTCGCCGGTCTCTGGCAGCAGAATAGGGTAGTCCCATAAGCGGAAGTTATCAATGCCACTCGCGCTCTCGGCAACGGCGAAGAAGGATTTGCGGTCCGCGCCTTCAACACGCGCCACCAGCAGAAACTTTCCCTCGTTCAGAATCGCTCCGGCGTTGAAGACCGCGTTGACGCCTATGCGCTCCAGCAGGAAGGGATTGGATTTCCGGTTGAGGTCATAGCGCCAGGGAATGGGCGCGTGCGCCGCAGTCAGAACAGGATACTGGTAACGATCGAATATGCCATTACTGCCGGACGACTTGCGGTTGCGGCGGGTGAGCAGTTTCTCCTGCTGCCTGAATAGCCCTTGAACGCATTTCTTGAATTCCGCTTCAGTCATGATAATTCTCTGGTCCTATTCTGAGCTACTCAGCGGGCTTGCTGCATAGCTTCGGCTTGTGAAGCTTGCCCGGCATCTAACCGTTCCATCACCTCAAAGCAGGTGCGGCTGTTGTGGTAGGGGCACTTCCAGGGGCCGACTTTGTCTTGCGTGGCGTCAGGCACGCCCTCGCGCGAGACCATCCAGAACCATTCTCCGTTTTTGTGATCGACGATGTACTTATCGATGAACGCCCAGCTTCTTTCCGCACCTTCCAGGAATCGCCGTTGGCCAGTAAGATGGTAGGCGTTAAGGAAGCCGACCACGGCCTCAGCTTGCGGCCACCAATGCTTGTGAGTGTCGATAATGCCCGCCGGTTGGGCTTCGTATAGCAGACCGCCGTCGCTGTCGAGTCCCTGCTCGAAAACGGCCTGCGCCATCTTCACCGCTGCCTCGCGCACTCGCGCCAGAACCGCCGGATAGCCAAGGATAGCTGCAGCTTCGCAGAGTAGCCAGCTTCCCTCGATGTCGTGGCCAAAGGAGATCTTTGTTGACCGCGAGCGCCACTCTTCGTCGAAAAACAGGATGAAATGATGTGTCGTGGAATCGATGATGTGGTCGAGAAAGATTTTGATAAGTTCACCGAGCCGCAGGCGAACGGTCTCATCCTCGTGGAAGTGCAGCAGCGCGGCGTAGGCCTCTAAAAGATGGAGGTGTGTGTTCATGGACTTCTTTTCGTCCGGATCCACATCGCTCAGGCGCTGGTCTACGGCCAGCTTCCAGTCGCGCTCATAGGTTTCGAAGTAACCGCCGTGCAGGTCATCGTGGCCTGTGGATTCGATCTGCTCCACCAGGCGCAAGGCCATGGCAAGTGCCTCAGGATCGCCGCTGGCGTGCAAATACTCGGCCAGCGCGTAAACGGTGAATGCTTGCCCGTAGATGCGTTTCTTGGTGTCGATGGGGCGCCCCTCAAAATCGAGCATCCAATAGACGCCGCCAAACTCCCGGTCCCAGAAATATCGCGTAAGGTAATCGTGGGCGCGCCGTGCGGTGGCCAGATAGGCCGGGTTGCGATAGACGCTGAAGGCCTTTGAAAAGGTCCATAGAATGCGCGCGTTGAGAATCAGCCCCTTGGGGGCATGCGGGTCTATGGTAAGGTCATTGGCAACCTGGCCACGGAAACCGCCATATTGGTCGTCGATAGTGTTGTTGATCCAGAAGGGCAGGATGTCGGAAAGCAACTCCGTTTCCACCTTCTGCCGCAGGCCTTGCACGAGGGCACCTCCTGATGAGCGGGATACGAGTTGATGTTCAATGATGCAGCGGCTGATCAGCCGGGCTGACTCATAATCGCGTCGATGCCGGCAAGTTCTTCCGCCGTGAAACTGAAGTTGGCGAGCGCGGCGACATTTTGTTCAGTCTGCTCCACGCAGCTTGCCCCGATTAGTGCTGAAGTCATGCGGCCGTCACGCAGTACCCAAGCCAGTGTCATCCGCATGACGTCGTAGCGTTGTTCTCTTGCCTGGTACAAGGCTGTTACCTCCTTGCTTAAAAGCAGGGCGCGGCAGGTAGTCCCTAGGAAAGAATCCCCTTGATCGAAACTGTCTTTCGTCCGTTCGCGGGCGGAGGTACAATATTCCCCTCGATGGGGACGCCGTCCATAATGAGAGTGATCGAGTTGCCCTCGCCTTTCCGTTCGATGGTGATGTTGTAGGCCACTCCGCGGAAGATGCGGGTAGCGGTGAAGCCCGGCCAGCTCTTGGGAATCACAGGAGCGATCTCAAGGCCGTCGAGCGTGGCACGCACGCCCAGAATCCACTGCGCGATGGCGTAGTAATTCCAGGCTGCCGTGCCGGTGAGCCAGGAGTTCTTGGCCTCGCCGAAAGTGGGCGCGTCCTTACCCGCGATCATCTGCGCGTAGACATATGGTTCGCAGCGGTGCAATTCGCTGACCTCCTCGCGCGACGAAGGGTTGATGCGGCTGTAGTAGTTGTGGGCCTGGTCGCCGTGGCCCAGCCGCGTCTCCCCGATCATGACCCAGGGATTGTTGTGGCAGAAGATGCCCGCGTTCTCCTTGTATCCCGGCGGGTAAGAGGAGATTTCGCCGAGGTTCAGGTAATACTTGGAGTAAGCCGGCTGTTGCAACACGATTCCATGTTTGGTGGACAGATACTTATCTGTGGCGGCCATAGCCTTGGCGGCTTTGCCGTCCTTGAGCCCGACGCCCGCCAGTACACAGAAACCGTTTGACTCGATGAAGATCCTGCCTTCCTCGCATTCCTTGGAGCCGATCTTGGCGCCAAAGTCGTCATAGGCGCGCAGGAACCACTCACCATCCCAGCCGTGCTGGAGTATGACCTTCTCCATTTTGGCGACCTCGGCCAGATATGTGGCGGCCTCGGCGTTTAGACAGCGATGGCTGGCGATGGCGGCAAGCTCGTGGCCGGCGTATACAAACAGGCCGGCAATGAAGACCGATTCGGCCACCTTGCCTTCCTTGTTGGTGGTGGTCTGGAAGCTCTGGCCGGGAGTGTCAGAGAAACAGTTCAGGTTGAGGCAGTCGTTCCAGTCGGCGCGTCCGATCAGCGGCAACCCATGCGGCCCAAGGCGCTCCAGCGTGTAGCCGAAGCTGCGCTGCAAGTGATCGTAGAGCGGCTTTTCGGAGCCGGGTTCGTTGTCGTACTGGACGGGTTCGTCCAAAATGCTCCAGTCTCCGGTCTCTTTGAGATAGGCGCTGACGCCAACGATGAGCCAGTGCGGATCGTCGTTGA
>PMGP01000280.1 GCA_003156235.1 Acidobacteriaceae bacterium | reverse complement strand
GGGTGCGGGAGTTCAACGCCATTCAGGCGGCGGGGATTGCGGCCACTCTGGGAATCGCGATGCCGGGATGGGGCCAGCCGTGGAATGTAACCATCAATGTCCCGCCTGCGCCGCAGCCAGGCACACTGGCAGCCTGCGGACGTTGCCGGCAAACCAACCCGCAGGGCGCGCACTTCTGCTCCGGATGTGGAGCGGTGCTCTGAGATTAGAGCATTTTCACCGATAGAGTAAGGAAGCTCCGTGCCCCATCCATTTCACGTTCTGTGTGAAATGGGTGGGAAACCACAAAATCAGCCTCACAAAAACTATGAAAATGCCCTAGCTGTGGAGTCTCAAGAGGGTGTTCCGATTCAGACCTGCGCGCCCTCTTACTCCACTTCCAGCACCAGGCACTTCAAGTACTCCGTCTCCGGCAAATTCAGCACTACAGGATGATCGAGCGCGGCACCACGCCGCTCCAGCAGCCGCACACGCCGGTGGGCGTCGGAGGCGGCAGCGGCGACGCTGGCTTCCAATTCCGTCCAGCCCACATGATGCGAGCAGGAGCAGGTCACCAGCAATCCGCCTGCGCGCAGCATCTTGAGCGCCCGCAGATTCAGTTCCTTGTAGCCGCGCAGCGCGCCTTCAACAGCTCGCTGGCTCTTGGCGAAGGCCGGCGGATCGAGCACGATGGCGTCGAATTTCTCGCCTGCGTCCGACCAGTCGCGCAGAATCTGAAAAGCATCGCCCTCCACCCAATCCACATGCGCGGTGAGTCGCGGGCGGTTGGCCTCAAGATTTCGCTCCGCCACTTCCAGCGAGGCGCGAGAGGCGTCAACCCCCGTCACCTGAGCGCAGACCTCAGCCAGATGCAAAGCAAAGCCGCCCTGGTAGCAGCACACGTCCAGCGCGCGGCCGCCTCCGTCCCGTTTCGCCATGCCCAGCTTGCGCGCCCACTCGGCAACGGCGGCGTAGTTGGCCCGCTGGTCGAGGAAGGCTCCAGTCTTCTGCCCGGAGTTGGCGTCGAACTCGAAGACCAGGCCATTCAGCCGGAATTCTTTGCTCGTGGATGGGGTTGCGGCATCAGCAGTCCAAAGCGGCTCCGAACTCGGCGCGGACAGCCCCTCCAGTTCGCGCACTCTCGGGTCAGGCCGCTCCAAAATCGCCGCTGGCGACAACTCATCCCGTAGCACGCGCACACAGTTCTTGCGCACCGCGGCCGAATCCAGCCCTTTGGCCAGCAATTGCAGAATCACCAGCTCGCCGTACTTGTCCGCCACCAGGCCCGGCAGCTCGTCGGCCTCGCTGAAGCACAAGCGGCAAGCATTGTTCTGCTCGTCGATCAACGGCTTGCGCCGCCGAATCGCCGTCCGCAGCCGGGTCTCCAGCAACACCAGCCACTGCGCCTCACTGATTGCTTCGCGCGAGACCAGCCGCAGGGCAATCTGCGAGGTGGGGCTGTAAAGCGCCGTGCCCAAAAGCAATCCGCGACTGTCGGCCACAGGCAAAAGCGCCGGTGTCTCTCCCGCGGGCAGTTCAACGGATTCAATGTCGGAGGCGTAGACCCACAAATGGCCCGCGCGCAGCCGGTCTGCGGCGCGGCGGTTGATCCTGACGCCGGGAGCTTGTGAAAGTTGCGCTTTTGCGACTTTGACTTTGGGGGCGGGATGGTCTGGTCGGCTCCGGCTCATCTTACTATCATCTCACCCCGTGGGATTTTTGCCGGGTAAATGGCATGATTACAATGGTTGAAGACTGGACAAAAATCCATGATGCAAGGTAAAAACCCATTTTTGCTCCGCTCTTTCTGTCTGCTTTGGACAATTTTCTCTGTATTTTTTACCGGCATAGGCCACGCACACGCTGAGTGTGCATATCGGTACAACCAGAGAACATCGGTTGTCCAGGGTCACAAAGTTATGGTTGAAATCTACCAGCCAGAGGGGCGGAAGACATTTCCGCTGGTCTTGATGCTTCATGGTTCGGCCGGCGCGCTGCGTGTCCAGCCGGGAGTGGAACCGGCATCGGACAACTTCGGCGAAAAGATGCTCACCCGCGCCTGTTTCACGGTCATTTTCCCCCACTATCTCGAAGCCCTCGGAGTTGAAAGCCTGCTTACGCAGGAGGAGATGCACGCCCGCTCCCAGCAGCTTCTTGTCGCCGTATCGCAACTACTCGACGAGGCCGAGGCGCTGCCTTCTGTGCGGCGAAGGCCCGTCTTCCTCTTTGGCCAATCGCTGGGTGGCTATCTGAGCGTCTCCCTGGCGCTGAACCGTACGGAAATTGCGGCCATCAGCGAGATCTCCGGCGGCCTCGATGGCTCCTTTCTTCCAACGCGAAAGAAACTTCCGCCGCTGCTTGTCTCCCACGGCGAGGACGACCGCAACGTCCCCGCCGCAGAGGGCAAGCGGCTGGCAGGCGTTTGGAGAGACCACGGCGGAGTGGCCTCAGAGCGTTACTACAAGGGCCAAACTCATTACTTCTCCGCCGATATTCTCCGCGAAATTGAACGGAATACCGTGCAGTTTTTCACCTACCGCCACCAGGAATAACCGGCGGCAAACTGGAGCGTGAACTTCACACCAGGGTTGTGATCTCCTAGACTGGCGTTCGAGTAATGGATAACCTTCATGGCGAAGTTGACGCTGTGTTTGGGCTTGTTGAAGATATTGACTCCCACCCCCACCTGCGGTGTGAAGTTGATGACACTGGTGCTACTCTCAAATTGATCAGTTTGCTGATGGAAATATAAGGGGAATTTATGGTTTGTCCAGAGAAGGCCGCCGCCGAGCTGGACCCAGGGAACGACGCGTGCTGAATCTCGCGGGCTGAAGTTCCAGCGCAGAAGAAATGGTGTGATGCTTGCGCCATGAACGTCATCTCCATTCCATTGATACGGAACTGTAACAGGAGTAGGTCCCTCGTTTGCTACGAATTGCGCAATTGATTGAGAAGGATACCTCGCAAGCCAGAACGGCATGACCTCCAGCATCGCTTCGCCGCGTCCGCGCAAAGGCATTGGCCCTTCAAACCGTCGGGTCTGCTTGCCCGCTTCAAATCCAGCACTGTACAATTGCAATTCTGCATTCAGATATACTTTAAAATTAGGCTGTTGAACAGTAATAATCCTATAATCAGGAGGAAATCCCCCCTGCACAAATACGCCATATTGCCATGGGTGCTTCGATAAGCCACTCTCGCCTTGTGTTGATGCGGTTTCCTTTTCTGCCGCAATGGATTTCACCGAAAAAGAAAACGCAGATATAATAGCCAAGTAAATCACAACACTTCGCAACGCACAATTCAAGCTCTTCTTTTCTGTTCTCATTCCATCTCCCCTCGATTATTTTGGTTCGTATGTTTTTACGAAGTTGCAGTGGCCGGCCTTGGAGGCTGGGTTTAGCCTCCAGGGCTGGCCGTAAGTTACTTCAATCTGACAAGGGTCCGCATGGCGGATATCCCGGCGATCCGCACCTATTGACCTTGAGGGGGGTAAAATAAATGGTGAACTCTGAGGCGCCTATTACATTTCCAGACGAGTCCTGGACCACGAGATAGGTGGTCCCGTAAGTTGTTGGCGCTGGAACAACGATGGAGGTTGTGGTTGACGCCGTGACGCTGCTTTGCGCGAGATTTGCTCCCGCGTTGCTGTAGTTGGCGGCTGTGAGAGCCGTAGCCACCGGCAAACTTTCAGAAGAATCAACAGGAGGAGGATAAGTGAGAGTGACGTAAGCCGGGCAGGTATTTACGCCAGTATTTACATTGATTACGCAACCGCTGGGCGTGGCGACCATGTACGCTGCATTTGAGCCACAACGCAACTGGACCGTACTTCCATCACCTGAATTTTCCAGTGTGATAAAACTTGCACTGGTTGAGACGCAGTTGCTATTGTTTGGACCGTTGGCATAAAAAGTCCAGATTGCTGGCTGAGCGTCGGTGTAAAAGTTGGCCTGACCGTAGGTGCCATCGGTCGCGAATGCATTGATTTTGTTTTGATTTAGCGCTCCGTTGCCATTTCCCACATCAATAACATCACCAACATTGGGAATACAGTTAGAATCGCTGGTTACATCGCACGGAATTGTAAATGGATGCGCATAGCCAGTAATCGTGACTCCACCCCATACTTCGCTTGAGCCTCCAGAAGTGGATGTGTTCGTTGTTTGAATGTTGAAGTGTGGCGAAGAGGCGCTTGTTGAACCATAGCTTTGTGGGGTATAACTGCCGCTTCCTCCCCCACTGCCGCAGCCCACGGCCAGAATCGACAAGGACGCCAAGACGATTGCACAAAGTGATTTAAGATTCATCATTAGCGGCCTTCCTTTCCTGTGGTATCGGCGCTTGCGGTCTGCAAGGTTGCGAATTCCGGCCTCAGCGAAGAGCTGATGCCCAGATCGCTGAACAGTCCATCTGCGGCGTGAACCAAATCAAAGAGGCTGAGATTCTGCGTCTTGCCGTGGAGGATGTCGGACAACTGCTGGGTTCGCTGCTGGAAGGTAGCTGCGGGTACGGCATCCGTGCCGCCCGCCGCCTGTTCCGAGGCAGTCATCTGATACTCCGGCGAGTAGAGCTTCTGGTAGATCAGGCTGGTGGCCAGGAAGGCGGCCTCCGTGGGACTGATGTTTGCGCTCAGAGCCTGGAACTTCCCATTGGCGTCAGGTGGCGCCTGGTTGGCCAGCAGTTGCGGATAGCGGACCATGAACTCCATGCGCAGCTTGCGCACTTCCGCCTGGGTTGTCAGAGCCCACTCCGGAGCGCCCAAGATACGGGCAAGGTTGTTGTTGGCCCGGACCAGGTCTTCCTCGTGGACGGCGGCGTGAGAGCCGTTGCGGTAATCGGTTTCGGCCTGGGCAAGACGCCCCGTGTAATGGAAGGCGTCGGCAACCTCTACAGGAATGCCCACGCGTTGAAATATTGTGCCGGATAGGCCTGCGATTGCCTGCGGATTGCCCGCATGGATGAGAGCGGCTTGGCGATTCACCTGACGGTGCGTCTCGACAAGAGTAAGCGGTGCCTTCGCCTGGGAAGGTTGAGCGGCTGGGGCCGGTTGTACGGCGGTCTGGGCAAATAAACTGGAGGCCGTGAGGGAGGCACTCAGGAGGAAGACGCGAACGATATGCACATAGAGTCTATGCACATCTTGCCCCCCCCCCGTGAATTTCCGGTAAATTTTGACGCATATTTTCCTTTCGGTGGTGAGGTTTGCGGCGAAAAATTATCTTTTCCGCCGGAGTTAGCAATTGGACTATTGCGGTTTGAGATTCATCGCGCAAATTATAGAGCGGCCAAAAGACCTGCCCATTTGTTACCAAGGAGTATTACCATTCAGCCTTTTACCTGTCAAATTAATAAATAGTCAACACCATAAATACCTCTTGGTAACTATTGATAATGATTACTTGGCAGGCGAGGTCTTCATACGCCCCAAACGCAATCGGCCTATAATAAAGTATGGCGACTGCCCGGCTGCTCATACCGGCGGAGGTTCCCAGCGCGCCCCCGGCTCCCCAGGGGAAGGCGCAACCCGTCGTGCGCGACCCCAACCAGCGCGTCATCGACCGGGCTGACATCGACCACCGCTTTGATGCGCTGCTCAAGCAGGTCCACGCCAATCGCCCCAGCGATGACATCTCTCTCGTCCGCAAAGCCTGGGAGTTCTGCGTCCGGCACCATGAAGGGCAAACTCGGGCCTCGGGCGAACCCTACATTATTCACCCGCTCGAGGTAGCCGAGGTGCTGGCGGATATGAAGATGGACTCGACCTCCATCGCCGCCGGCCTGCTGCACGATTCGGTCGAAGACACGCCCGCCACCAACGAGGAGATTGAGGCCGGCTTCGGCGAGCAAGTGGCGCACATCGTCGAGGGTGTCACCAATATCGACAAAATTGAGTTTGCCAATCGCGAGGACCGCCAGGCGGAAAACGTGCGCAAGATGCTGCTGGCCATGGTCTCGGATGTGCGCGTGGTGCTGATCAAGCTGGCCGACCGGCTGCACAACATGCGGACACTCGAGCATTTGAGGCCGGAGCGCCGCGAGTCCATCGCCCGCGAAACCCTGGACATTTACGCGCCGCTCGCGCATCGGCTGGGCATGGGCAAAGTGCGCGGCGAACTGGAGGATCTGGCCTTCCGCTACACCGACCCGGTCAGCTATGAGCAGGTCGCGGAGGCCGTCGAAGTCCGCCGCACGGAGGGCGAACAGTTCCTGCGCAGCGTGGAAGACACGCTAATCGAGCAACTGCGGGAAAACAACATTCCCGCCCGCGTCGAGTGGCGCATCAAGCGCATCTACTCCATCTTCCAGAAGCAGCAGCGCTCCAAGGTTTCCTTCGACCAGGTTTATGACCTGCTGGCGATTCGCGTTATTACGCAGGATGTGGCCGCCTGCTACGCCGTCTTCGGCCTCATCCATACTCTGTGGAAGCCGGTGCCGGGGCGCATCAAAGACTTCATCGCCATGCCCCGCGCCAACCGCTACCAGTCGCTGCACACCACGGTGATGAGCCCCAGCGGCCACCAGTTCGAGGTGCAGATCCGCACCGAGGAGATGCACCGCATCGCCGAGGAAGGCATCGCCGCGCACTGGAAGTACAAGGCCGGCGGAGGCGTGGTGACGGCCCGCGACGAGGAGCGGCTGAACTGGATTCGCCAACTGGTCGAGTGGCAGAAGGAGATGACCGACCCCAACGAGTTTCTCTCCAGCCTGAAGATGGACCTGTATCCCGACGAGGTGTACACCTTCACGCCCAAGGG
>PMGP01000187.1 GCA_003156235.1 Acidobacteriaceae bacterium | reverse complement strand
AATGGTCGGGACGGGCAGATTTGAACTGCCGACCCCTCGCACCTCAAGTGGGACTGACCCCTAATAATGCCGTTCTTTGCCCGAAAACTGCGTCTCCACAGTCCTCGGAACGGCCGTTTTGTGCCAGGTCACGTCACATTTACGTCACAATTTGCCGTTCGGCGATTGCAGCTACGCTGCGGAATCCGCCCTCGTAAGTGCCTGATTCTACGGCACCGAAATCGGCCGCTTCAGCCCTTCCGAAAACAGGTGTTATTGGGAGACTAAGGGGGCGAATGGATTTCCATCCGAATGGCCTCTGTTTGCAGGTTGGTATGAACTTGGCAATGAGTCTCGACCCCGAAATATCCGTTAGAATGATTCCCGACAGCAAAATGAATGAGCTAGCCGCTGGAAAACAGGTCGAATTGTCCGTCGTCATGCCGTGCCTGAACGAACGAGAGACCGTGGGTGTGTGCGTCCGCAAGGCACTGGCGAGTCTTCGCAAAGCCGGCATCCTCGGCGAGGTAATCGTCGGCGACAACGGATCGACCGACGGGTCGGTGGAAATCGCCGAATCGGAAGGGGCGCGAGTAATTCAGGTCGCGGATAAGGGTTATGGCAGCGCTTTGACGGGCGGCATACTTGCCGCACGCGGAAAATACGTGTTGATGGCCGACTCCGACGACAGTTATGACTTCGGCCACATCATGCGGTTTCTGGAGCAGCTGCGTGCTGGATCAGACTTGGTGATGGGCAATCGATTTCGGGGCGGCATTGCGAAGCACGCCATGCCTCCGCTGCATCGGTATCTTGGAAATCCTCTGCTGACCGGCGTCGGAAGATTGTTGTTTCACTCGCCGTGCGAAGACTTTCATTGCGGGATGCGAGGATTCCGGAAAGACAGCTTCCTGCGCATGGACATACGTTCCACGGGGATGGAGTTTGCCAGTGAGATGGTGGTCAAGGCCAGCTTGCTGCGGATGAAGGTCAGCGAGGTTCCCACTACGCTGGCCCCCGACGGCCGCAGCCATCCACCGCACTTGCGGACGTGGCGCGACGGTTGGAGGCACCTCCGCTTTTTGCTTATGTATAGTCCGCGCTGGCTTTTCCTGTATCCAGGGATTCTCTTGATGTTGCTTGGGCTGGCCGGATGCGCATGGCTCCTACCCGGGCCAAGGGTCGTCCGTGGCATCGGATTCGACGTGCATACGCTTTTGTATGCATTCGTTTCGGTGCTCCTGGGCTTTCAGCTTGTCGCCTTTGCCGTGTTCACTAAGGTATTCGCCATCTCCGAGGGCCTGCTGCCCGAAGATCCGCGCCTGAATCGCGCCTTCCGCTACATCACGCTGGAAACCGGTCTGGCTGCCGGCGGCCTGCTTATGAGCCTTGGAATTGGTGGATCGATCTTCGCCGTCTCCGGCTGGGCAAAGGAGAGTTTCGGAGTCCTGGACGCCGGTCGTATGCTGCGCATCGTCATGCCAGCGGTCTTCTCGCTGACCATGGGTGTGCAAATCGTCTGCAGCAGCTTCTTCCTGAGCATCCTCGGGCTGCGGAGAAGATGATAGTATGTCTTCGATGTCCAAATTACGTAGAACACTGCTAACCGAATTTATGATGTTCGCTCCCTATCAGCCTGCCACTAACTTCTGGAAATCGATCGAAATCGAAGATGTCATCAAATTTGGCCTGCCGCAAGGCCAGGGACTCGATTTAGGATGTGGTGATGGTCATCTGATAGAGATTATCCTCAGGCATGTCGGTCAACGTGATCTGGTTGGGCTCGACATCGACCCGCGTGAAACTTCACTCGCGTTAGGACGGAACATCTACCGAGAAGTTGTTACGGCTTCGGCAGACGATCTTCCATTCTCCGACAGTCAATTCGACTTTGTCTTTTCCAATTCAGTCCTGGAGCACATTCATAATATAGAGGGTGTGTTGCTTGAGGTCGCGCGGATACTAAGGACTGGCGGTAGCTTCCTCTTTACTGTTCCAGGCGCGGACTTTCACAGATGCCTGAGGGGGCCATGGTTATTTGGGAGCCGCGAACGCTATCTTCGCGAAACCGATGCGCGTTGCTATCATCTGCGTTATTGGGATGTGAGTCAATGGTCGGAACATCTCCAGAAAGCAGGACTTACCCAGGTTCACGAACATGCGTACCTCAGCATGTCCCAGATGCAGCGCTGGGAATCGATTGCTCGAAANNCTATAGATTGTTCCGAAGAAAGAAGCAGCCTATCGAAATCCAGAGACTGCTGCATCTTCGAAATCTGCGTATGCGCTTTCCTCGCTTTCTGGCTTCATTGATTGCCAGCGGCCTTGATCTGGACAATCGCCCAGATGAACATTTCCATGGCTGCCTGCTGGTTGAAGCAAGAAAAACAGCATCTTCCTAAGTATCCTTGAGCTAAGGCGGCACTCATGACCATGCGGCGCTTGTTTCAGATGGTTCTTTCAGTCGCGCTGGCCCTTGCCCTGATCGTCTTGCTCGTAAAGGTCGGCAAGGTCGATCTTCGAGTAACGCTGCAACAACTCAAGAGGGTCAGCTTGATGTCTTTTGCCAAGATAGCCTTGCTCAACGCTCTTCTGGTCTATCTTTCCACTGAAAAGTGGCGGATTATTGACGCCGCTTGGCGCTGCCCCTCCGATTCCGCCCCGTCAAGAACCACCTCATACGCACTCACCAGCATAGGACTGGCTATAGGAATCTTTCTTCCTTTGCAACTCGCCATGGCCACGGCTCGCACGTTGGGAACCTATGTTCATGGAAGAGCCGTGAAACGAGGTACGGTCGGTACGCTTCTTGAGCAGGGCTTCGACGTTTATATGGTAGGCTTCCTGGCTGTCGCATCGGGAGTCACCTGGTTTTACCATGGCGGAGCGAAGACCTGGGCGCTCTGCGCCGCAGCCGCAATCACGCTCGCGCTGCTTGCTGTCGGACCAACGGTGCGCATCATTCGAAGGCTTGCGGCCACATGCAATGCTTCGACGGCAGAATCCCATAATCGGATTCTGCGTAGCGTGTGGGCACTCCAGCACTCGGGCATATTGAATGCGGCCCTGGCGCGCCGCCTTGTCGTGCTTTCCGCGCTGCGCACAGGCACAGTTGTGTTAATGTCGATTCAGACCGCGGAGGCGGTTGGCTTGCACATTCCCGTCTGGCAGATGGCCGCGGCAATACCGCTTGTTAGTCTTGCAAATATCATTGCGGTGACCCCAGGAGGAATTGGTCTCAACGATCTGGCGGGAGCGGGCGCGCTNNGGGTCTTGGCCAATCGCGTTCTTGTTTCTATGTCCTATCTTTTGTTCGCAGTCTGCGCCGCAATTGCCCTGGGTGCGGGAAGAATGGCGGCACCAGGTACTGGATTCGAAATCCAAGAGGACAATCAATGAATCCCTTTTTTTCTGCTATTATGCCTGTTCATAACGGCGAAAGATTCATTGCTGCAACGCTTGAGAGCGTCCGTGAACAACATCATGATGGCATTGAGTTGGTGATCGTCGATGACGGCTCCACGGANNTTATCGTCGTCGATGACGGCTCCACGGACCGCACTCTCGACATTGTGCGCGACTTTGCTGAAGTTCTTCCTATTCGGCTACTTACCCCCGGAAGAATTGGAAGCGCGGAGGCTGTTAGTAACATTGGTTTACGCGAAGCTAGAGGCCAATGGGCCGGTTTTCTTCATTGCGACGACCTTTGGCTCCCGGGTAGGATGGCTAGGCTATGGGGCGAGATGGAAGCCACAGATGCCGTGCTAATAGTTCACAATTCAGTGTTTGTGGGACCGGATGGGCAACGACTCGGGCCTTGGACTTGCCCCCTTTCTGAAGGCAATGTGCCGCCAGAGCAATTCATAGAACGCCTTCTTGTTCAAAACTTTATAGCCCCAGTTTCACCTGTGTTCCGGCGCAAGGCTGCATTGGAATCCGGTGGCATGGATCGAACAATCTGGGCATGCCCTGACTGGGATTTTTGGCTTCGCCTGGGAGCGCTTGGTCCGGTTCGATTCATCGATGAAACTCTCACTGCTTACCGTGTCCATCCTGAATCGCAGACAGTGGCGCATGCGCGACTGCCAGACGAATGGGAACAACAGTTGACAATTGTGCTTGACCGCCACCTGGGAAGTCTGGCTGCTACGGGTAAACACAGAGCATCAATCGAGAGGGTCGCAAGGGCGTCAGTAGCAGTTAATTCTGCTCTTTTGGCAGCTCTTCGCGGCGAGCCCACCAGGCCGTTGGCAGCGATTTTTCAGTTGCTTGCGCTAGGCCCATCTGGTTGGCGCCGGTATTTGAGAGATTCAAGGATTGTCCAGAGGGTGGGATCGCGGCTAAAAGTAAGAAGGCGGCTAAAGCCTTCCATTCAAGGATAAACCGTGCGGAAAAGTGACCATCCATAGGCTAGGAATGCTTATGATCGACAACGGCCTGAGTCTGTGTCGACCAGCAGGGTTATGGCCGGTACACTTTTTCTCTATTATCTGTATGCCCGGAAGTCCTGTGCCTTGATGATGTGGTAGCGATGCTTGCGCGCTCATGCGGATCTACTTTCCAGGAGTAATCAATTGCAATCACCCGACACAGTTGCTGAAGATCAAATCGAAAAACCTCNNCCGCTCCCAGCACGCAAGCCCCTACCCCATCGGGGATCGCGTAATGTTCTCGATTTACGCCCTGGGTCTCGCGGTATCTATTTCTGTCTGGTTTATCGCCGTCCGCGCTCCGCTGTGGCTGGATGAGACGGGCTCTTTCTGGGTGATCAAGAAGGGTCTCTCGCAAATAACGCATCGCCTGATTCTTTCTTTTCCTGCATATTTCTACATTCTCTGGTTTTCGACCAAGATCCTTGGAAGCAGTGAGATAGCCCTTAGAGTTCCCTCGATTCTCGCCATGCTGGGAGCGGTCTATCTGCTGTACCTCGCCGCGCGCGAGTTTTTTGAACGCGATATCGCCATCATCGCTGCCATAATCTTTTGTCTTCATCCCATTGTTGTCTTCGCGGCCATCGATGTTCGGCCATACGCCTTTGCGGTGCTGGCGACGAATGCTGCCATTCTCATCCTGCTTCGCTTGCGGAGCAGCAGCTCAAATTGGCTGGCCGCGTTGTTTGGCCTCACGGCGGCATGGATTGTCTGGTTCCATTTTCTCTTCGCTGTCATTCTGCCCGCCCTCGTACTTTGCTTTTTCGTTGTCAAGACGGGCGACCGC
>PMGP01000010.1 GCA_003156235.1 Acidobacteriaceae bacterium | reverse complement strand
CCGCCAGCGGCGCCGACCCCAGACGTTGGCAGGTGCAGCCTTTCATCGACGACATGCCCGCCCGCTTTGCACAGGCCACGTTGGTGATGGCCCGCAGCGGGGCTTCCACGGTGGCCGAGTTGGCAGCTGCTGGCAAGCCCGCCTTGCTGGTTCCCTTTGCCGCCGCCGCCGACGACCATCAGCGCCGCAACGCCGAGGAAATGGTGAAAGCCGGCGCGGCAGTGATGCTCGACGAGCAGGCCCTCGACATTCCCGGCAAGCTGCTCGCAGCCCTCACCAGCTTGCTAGAAAATCCGGCGGGCCTGGATGCCATGGCCGTTGCGGCTCGCACCCAGGCCCATCCCGACGCCGCTGAGCGCATCGCCGGCCGGCTCGTTGCCCTGGCGATGCCTACCGCTTGACGATCTTAGCCAGGCGCGGATCACTCCAGAGCGCGGTGAATGCAGGATCCTTGTAGACACTGCCCATCTCGGGGTAGTGCTCCTCTTTGGCCCGGCGCAAATATTCCAGAGCTCCGTCGAGGTTGCCGCGTTTCATATACGACTTGGCAATCAAAAACGAAATGCGGGCGCGCTGTTCCGGCGTCGATACCTGGGCGACAACTCCCTCCGGGCTGGTGCTCAGCACGTCGGCGTCCAGCTCCAAGGCGCGGGCGTATTCGGTCATGGCGTAATCGACCTCGCTAAGCCCCATCCAGGCATTGGCAAGGTTGAGATGCGTGTGCGCGTTAGACTCATCCAGCGCCAGAGCCTGTTTGAGGAAGGTGACGGAAGACTTGAATCTCCTGTCCAGTAGGTCCAGGACCCCAAGGTTGTTCAAGGCAGCAAAGAATTGAGGGTTGTACTTCAGCGCCTTGCCGAAGTTCCTGCGCGCCGCACCCCGGTCATTCAGTTGCAACTCGGCAATGCCCATCTTGTTATAAAGATCAGCGCTTTTCGTGTTCACGCGCAGGGCCGAATCGTAGTGGGAAACGGCCGCAGCATAATCTTTGTGGATACGATCCAGGTCTCCGTTTTCCTCCGCTACTCTGGCCGCCTCCAGCTTGTCCTTCTTAGCCGTAGCAGAAGCGGGGTTTGTCTTTCCGTAAGCGGCTGCGCTCATCAGCAGGCTCATCACTGCCAGTACCATCACGAGTCTTTTCATGGGTCACCTCTCCAGCTCGGGAGCATAGGTTGGAGCGCTTGCCGGCCCCGGCACTCTGCTCCCTGCATGCACTCCAGTAAAGATCGCCCGTGAAGTGCCCGCAACGCTATACCTGCTACTTGTTCGTTTCGCCGGGGTTAAATGCATCCACGGTGCATCCAGCACCCATGCCCTGCCATCACTTACACCAGCCTCGCCTGCGGCGTCAACCACCTCTTCAACAGGGGTTACTTGCCGTTACACGCCGCTTTTCCTCGCCCCTTCAACCGTTAAATGCTGAAAAAACAATCATTGTGCGCTAGCATTACAATCAATCCGGAGACGGAAACGATGGCGATTGAAAGCCCAGTGCCGGTCGATCTTGAAGCGCAGCGCGCTGAACTGGCCGCGGTGCTTCGCTCGGAGTGCTTCACTCGCGCGCCCGCGCTCGCTCATCTGCTGTCGTACTTGTGCGAGAAGCTCTTTGCCGGCGAGGCTCGCCAGATCAAGGAGTATTCCGTTGGCGTGGAGGTCTTCCGCCGAGGAGATTCCTTCGATCAGGACTCCGACTCGATTGTGCGGGTTGAGGCCAACCGCCTGCGCAAGCGTCTCGCCGAGTATTACGCCGGCGAAGGCGCATCGCATCGGCTTCACATCGCCATTCCCGTCGGACAATATGTTCCGCAGTTCAACACTGCTGTTGCGCGACAAGGAAAAGAACAGCCAACTCTCGTTGATTCCGTCGTGGCAAGAAGGTTCGGAATCGATAACGCTCGTATTCTACGGATAGATGAGTGGTTTCGTCTATCCGGCCGCAGGATCTGGTGGCTGGTCGCCGCGCTCGTGCTCCTCTCTGTTGGCCTCGGTTGCGCTTTGCTGATTCTCCGGCAGATGAAGCAGGCCTCGCCGAAGGCAGAATCGAATCAGTCCTTTGTTCTGCCCGAGGAATCGCAGCTTGGCCCGCCTCTGGGCGAGGAGGTCCGCATCCTGGCAGGCGCGGGCCGCAGCTTTGTCGATCATGCCGGTAAGCTATGGAATGCCGATGCCTGGTTTGATGGCGGCGATGCGGTAAAAAGCTCCGTGCAGCACATCTGGCGCACTCAAGACCCTGATTTTTACCGCAGCAGTCGGCAGGGAGAATTTCGCTACGCGATTCCCCTGAAAAATGGCATCTACGAACTCCGCCTGCACTTTGCCGAAACGGTCTATGGCCCGGAGTCCACAGAAACGGGCGGAGAAGGCAGCCGCCTGATGACCGTGCGCGCCAACGGGAAAACGCTGCTGACACGTTTCGATGTGGTGGCCGATGCCGGAGCCAGCCGCACAGCCGACGTGAAGGTATTCACCGACATTACCCCGGCTTCGGATGGGCTGCTCCATCTGGAGTTTTCCGGCGAGCGACGGCAAGCCCGCCATCCTTTCCGCCATCGAGATTCTGCCCGGATTCCGAGGACACATCCGGCCCGTGCGCCTGCTGGCCCGCCAGACCCCTTATTACTCAAACGATAGCCACTGGTGGAGTCCGGACAATTACTTCGAGGGAGGGCAACTGGCGGCCTACACAGCCCCGGTAAAAGGGACCGACGATCCTGAACTTTACGAAACCGAGCGCTGGGGAAACTTCTCCTATGCCATTCCCGTTTCGCCGGGAACATACTCCGTAGTGCTGCATTTCGCCGTGCGCCACGGCGACGGGGACCAGCCCTCATCCTCCTCCGGCGAGAACAGGGCGCCTGTAGCCCACATTTTCGATGTCTTCTGCAACGGAAATGCGCTGCTGAAGAACTTCAACTCTGTCAAAGAGGCGCGTCAAACCGACGTGGTCATTCGCAAGTTCACGGACCTCAGGCCGAACGCACAGGGCAAATTGCTTCTTAACTTTGTTCCCGTGGAGGGCTATGCAACCGTGACGGGCATAGAAGTTCTTCCGCAATAATCCGCCGTGCTTGCCGTCCTACCCTTTGATTGAATTTTCAACCCGCAAAAAAAGGCTCGCCTGCCGAAGCAGACGAGCCTTTTTGATGAAAGTCGCAATAGTTTACCGATGTCCGCCGCCGCCGTGTCCGCCGCCGCCGAAGCCGCCAGCATGACCACCGCCGCCGCTAAAGCCGCCGCCACGAGAGCCGCCGCTATAGCCACCAGCATGGCCGCCACTCGATCCGCCTCGCGCACCGCCGGAATAACCGCGTGCACCGCCGCTGTTTCCACGCGCTCCGCCTGCGTAGCCACGCGATCCGCCTGCATAACCGCGTGCGCCGCCGGCAACGCTGCCCCGAGAACCGTTGGCATAAGCGCCTCGTCCCGCAGCAACTCCGCGAACCCCGTAGCCGCCACGATTACCGTAGCCGCCGCGGCCCCAGCCATGACCCCAGCCCCAGCCGTACCACGGTCCTACGCCGAGGAACAAACCGCCGCGGAACCAACCCGGCCCGTAATAGCCGTAAGGAGCGCAGGAATAGGGGTAGTAGGAGTAATAGCCCCAACTGCAGACCGGAGGACCGTAGTCCATGGGAGCAGCAGCAAGCGCGGGGCCGACTCCAACATCTTGATCTTCTTCCACATCCTGGGCCATTGCCGTCACCGCGAACGGCACAGCCAGCAGCATTGCAATCAGAACCAGCCGAAATCTCCGCATAATATCCTCCATGTGCTGACTTGCGCTGCCCGTCCCGCTTCTATCGGACCAGGGAACCGGAGATGACCTCCGTCCTCAGCACTGCCGGCTTCTGGGCTTTTCTTCCCAACCGGCTTCTATACTCTCAGACAACATTCCTGCGGTTAAGTTGCGGTACGCTTCAAGAAAAATTTTCTGGTGGCGCAGATCCTAATTGGCCAGCACCGCACGGTAGCGCACCTTGCCCTTTTTCACCTTCTCGATAGCCGTGTTGGCCTGGGCCATGGGGAAGGATTCTGTGATAGCTTTGATCCCGTGCCGCGCCGCCACGTCCAGCATCTCCTTGAGGCGATAGGGACTTCCCGATGGGTTGCCGCTGATGGAGCGCTGGCCGCTAATGAGCGGAAACGCCAGCAAGCTGACCGCTGTTGGCGGAACCCCAACAAAGCACAGCGTCCCGGTAGGCCGCAATGCCTGCACAAAGGCTCCCCAATCCTGGTCGGCATTGGCGGTGTTCAAAATAAAGTCCTGCGTTCCGGCCACCTCTTTCACGGCCTTCGACTCGCGGGAATTCACAAATTTGTGCGCTCCCAGCGCACGCGCCTCTTCTTCCTTCTCCACCGAGGTCGAAAACGCCGTCACCTCCGCGCCGAAGGCCCGCGCGAACTGAATGGCCATGTGACCCAGCCCGCCGATGCCCACAATGCCCACCCGCGATGACGGGTTAACGCCGTGCGTGCGCAGGGGGTTGTAGACGGTGATGCCGCCGCAAAGAAGTGGCGCCACATGCTCGCTCTCCAGCGCGTCGGGAATCGGAATCACAAAGCGCTCATTGGCGCGTACGCGGTCCGCATAGCCGCCGTTGCGGTGGACGCAGGTTCCCTCGGAGGCCAGGCACAGATTCTCCATTCCCCGGGTGCACCACTCGCACACCCCGCAGGAATTTGACTGCCAGCCCAGGCCCACGCGCTGGCCCACCTCGAGCGACCGCACCTCGGTGCCCAAGGCCGCTACCTTGCCTATAATCTCGTGGCCGGGAATGAACGGATACTGGCTGATCCCCCAGTCGTTGGAGATCAGATGAAGGTCGCTGTGGCAGATTCCGCAGTGGGTAATCGCGATTTCCACCTCGTTCAGGCCCAGTTTGCCAGGGTCGTACTTGAAAGGCAACAGTTCTGCGCCAGCCGCATGTGCTGCAAGTCCTTGTATTTGTGTCATGGTAAGTCTTGAAACCTCGTTTGGGGATAGAATTCGGGCGGATCGAATGAGGAAGCACCGCCCTGGCCTTGGAATAACGTTCTCAGCTAATTCTAGTTTAAACCGTCGCCCGGTTCTATGCGCAGGTTGAGCAGTTGAAAACCGCCCGGGACTCCGTCAGCGGACTCATCAGCTACCGGCTCCACAGACTCCCCGTTCAGGACGGCATCCATCGAGGCGCGCAGCGTCTCCAGCGTGTTAGCCAAAGAAAACGAAAGACTTATGAGTGTTTACGAACTGCGCGCCAGAGATTAATGCGGTTTAGCCCTGTTTCTCAACCAAAGTGAGCCGTTCGCTCAATGGAGAGACTTGGCGGAAAACTTCGAGCTGATTATTCGCCTTGAGCATTGCGAATTCGGATCGTATTTCGGCGCGAAAGGCTTCCACCGTTGTCATGAGCGCATCGTGCTGGACCTCAATCTGACGACGCAATGCATTGTGCTGGACCTCGATCTGCTTGCTCATGGCATCCTGCTTGGCCTGAATCGCCTTGAGGTCCGGAGCAACAAGATCCTGGATCACCTGCCGCAATCCAGGAATTAAGTCAGCCATAGTGGTATCTTAGGTCAAATATAACCAAACACGCAAATTAAATGGAATGGGTCAGTTTGAAAGGACAATCCCTCAGGGGCTAAAGCCATGCCCTTTCAAAACATCGGCTTAATCAGAGATTCCCTAGCGTTTGCGAGGTGGCTTCATGCGCGGGATGGAGGAGAAGCCCGCTCCTGAGCCTGGCGGCATCGCTGCCTGGGATTCACCTGGGTAGAGGATCGTGACTCCAGGGTTGCGCAGGCTCTCTCCGGCAAGGAACTCTCCGTAGATTTCCGAGTGGGCCTTCAGGTATTTGCGCAACTCCTCGCGAATCACCCCGCCGCCGCCCGTCGATCCGTAGCCATGGATCACCTCCAGGCGTCCGCGGTATCCGCTGCGCACACAGTTGTTGTAGAAGCGCACAAACTCCCGCAGCGCTTCCGCCACCGTGAAGTTGTGAAGATCGATGGATCGAGTCTCGCTCATCGCAATGACTTCACTTTAGAGCATTACCACCGACAGTGTAAGGAAGCTCCGTGCCCCATCCATTTCACGTTCTGTGTGAAATGGGTGGGAAACCACGAAATCAACCTTACAGAAACTGTGAAAATGCTCAAGCGGATCACTCTCCGCCTGCGCCAAGCCAGCAGCGGTGCCGCTCGCCCTATTCCCTATTCCTGATCCCTGATCCCTGATCCCTGTTCCCTGTTCCCTGTTTTTTCCACGCCTGCTCGACGTAGCTGTCGGTCATGCCGGCGATGTAATCGGCGACGGTGCGTATCAGGCCCTCGGCGGGAATCTCCGCCTGGTGGTCGGCGGGCAGCAGGCCGGGGTCGGCAAGGATGGCGGAAAACAGCCCCTGGATGATTTCGGCAGCATCCGCGTGTTCCTGCTCCATGCCGGGAGATTCGTACAGGTTGGCGTAGAGAAACTTTTTGGCGGCATGGCGAGCGGCTTCCATCTCCGGGCTCAGAGCCACGAGGCGCTGGGGCGCGCGGCGAATCTCATCTAGTGTCGTCGCGCCCACGGCGGAGACCTGCCGGCGCGACTCTTCCATCAAATCCGTGACCAGACGGTCAAGAATGCGCTTGAGTGTCTCATAAATTGCCAACTTGGGCGGAGCGGCGGCGTAATCGCGAAGCACTGCATCGTGGAAGCCGCGGAAGAGGGCCACATTCTCGCGCACCTGGCCAAGAGAGAGAATGCACGAGTCGAGGCCGTCATCAAAATCAGCAGTCAGGTAGGCGATCTCGTCGGCCAAGTCGATGAGTTGAGCTTCCAGGGGAGGGAATTGATCAAGGAAGTATTCGGCCAGTTCCGGATGGGTTGCGGCGGAGTAGTCGTGGGAGTGCTTGACGATGCCCTCGCGCACCCCCAGGGTCAGATTCAGCCCGCGAAAGCCGGCGTAGCGCTCCTCAAACCATGTAACGATGCGCAGGGCGTGCAGGTTGTGGTCAAAGCTCAGGCCGTATCCGCGCAGACACACGTCGAGAGCCTTTTCGCCGGCGTGGCCGAAGGGCGGGTGGCCGATGTCGTGCGACAGCGCCAGCGCCTCGGTCAACTCCTCGTTCAGCCCCAGCGCGCGGGCCACGGTGCGGGCAATCTGGGTGACTTCTAAAGTGTGGGTGAGGCGGCTGCGAAAGTGGTCAGAAGGGGAATCGCCAGCCAGGCGCCGAAAAACCTGTGTCTTGCCGGCCAGGCGGCGAAAGGCGCGCGCGTTCAAGATGCGAGCGGCATCGCGGGCAAACGGCGTGCGGTAGGGGTGCAACGGCTCCGGATGCGCGCGCAGGGTCAACTCGCCGTCAGCGCCCACGGCAATCCCCGCAGGCAGCGCGTAGTTCGGTCTGGTTTCAGAAAGTTTCATCGCCGTCAAACTCAATGTTGAATTCGTTCCCTAGGTCTCTGACAGCTTATTGTTGTACCAACTATGGGTGCCCCACCCTCGCCGCGTACTTGTTTTTGCGGCTAGGGTGGGAGGCACAAAATTAAACGGTCAGTGACCTAGTCCCTAGTCCCTTAGTCCCTCAGTCCCTGTTTTTCAACACACCAGATTCGCCCGCCTCAGCTTGACGCCATCCAGGCGCCCCAGCAGGGTGACGGCGATGCGTGCGGGATCGAAGAGCCGCTGCGCCATGGCCTGCACCTGCGCCGCGTCCACTTCGCTGATGCGCGCGATAATCTCGTCCACCGTGATGAACTCATGGAAGTACATCTCCTGGCGCG
>PMGP01000380.1 GCA_003156235.1 Acidobacteriaceae bacterium | reverse complement strand
CCGCGCTTGTCCGCACCGGGATTACGAGCTGGATCGAGAACGACTTTGAACGCGTCGTCTTCGGCCAGCATCCCTCCCTTGCAGAAATCAAGCGCATTCTTGCGGCTTCGGGTAGACCGGAGGCAGCCCTCCATGCCTCGCTGTCCGGCTCCGGTTCGGCGCTCTTTGGGTTGTACCAGACCCGCGGAGATGCGGAAGCGGCGTGTGAGCGTTTGCGCGCGGGCGGAGTTCGGAGTCTGTTGACCCGCACCCTGCCGCGCACCGAATACTGGCGCGAAATGATTCTGCCTTGAGGCGGGTTGACAGTCGGCCGTTCCGCGCGAGAGACTCGGCAACGGCAGCGAAGTTGGGCGATCGTCTAATGGNNCGAATCCTGGTCGCCCAGCCAAAGTTTTTAGGGATCAGGGGTCAGAGATCAGTGGCCGGCAACGGCATTTGCTGACCACTGGCAACTGGCCACTGACAGCTGTACAAAAGCAGCCAAAGCCAACCAGCTTGGAGGTGCTCGAAGATGGAAGCGGATGTGGAAGCATTGACAGTGACGGCGGACCAGACGCCGCAGGAGATGGGACAGGCCGAGGCCAAAGAGGCCGCGCAGCTTGCCACCGTTGCGGCCCAGGACGCCAAGGCCAATGGGGCCAAGCCGGCTCCCGAACGCAAGCGCGCTCGCAACTTGAGCGAGGACAAGCGCTTCAAGCTCTTCTCGGGCTCGGCCAACCGGCCGCTGGCCGAGGAGATCGGCCGCCACATCGGGGTTCCGGTGGGCGAGGCCAAGCTGCAGCGCTTTGCCGACGGCGAGGTCTACTTTCAACTACTTGAGAACGTGCGCGGCGTTGATGTTTTTGTGGTGCAGCCCACCTGCTACCCGGTGGATCAGCACCTGGTCGAACTGCTGATCATGATCGACGCCCTCAAGCGGGCCTCGGCAGCCAGGATTACGGTGGTCGTGCCCTACTACGGCTACGCCCGCCAGGATCGCAAGGACAAGCCCCGCGTGGCCATCAGCTCCAAGCTAGTCGCCGACCTGCTGACCACGGCCGGCGCCAACCGCGCCCTCTTCGTTGACCTGCACGCCGCCCAGATTCAGGGCTTCTTCAACATTCCCGTCGATCACCTTTACGCCAGCCCGGTGCTGGTCAGCTACTTCCGCGAGCTGGCGCTGCCTAACCTGACGGTGGTCTCGCCCGACGCCGGCGGCGTGGAGCGCGCGCGCTTCTTCGCGCAGAAGGTCGGGGCTCCGCTGGCCATCGTGGACAAGCGCCGCACCGACATGAACGTTGCCGAAATCATGCATGTCGTCGGCGACGTGAAGGACAAGTCCTGCCTCATCCTGGACGACATCATCGACACCGCCGGCACGCTGGTAAAAACTTCCGACGCTCTTTACGAGGCGGGAGCGGCCTCTGTGTACGCCGCCGCCAGCCACGCCGTGCTTTCCGGACCGGCCATCGAACGCATCGCCAACTCGCGCCTGGAACAAGTGGTGGTTACCAACACCATTCCCCTGCGTGAGGCGGCACAGAAGTTGCCCAAGATTAAAGTGCTCTCCGTTGCCGGCCTGCTGGGCGCGGCNNCTGATCTCTGTTCTCTGATCTCTGATCTCTGGCCTTCACAAAGGGAGCGGACCTCAGCCGTCCGTGCCCGAAACCAGGAAACGAGAGACCGAATGTCAGAAGTAGTCGTAACCAAGCCCCGTGAGGGCAAGTTCAACAAGAATGCCGCTCGCCGGGTACGCGCCGCGGGCAAGATTCCCGCCGTGCTGTATGGTCCGGGGCACGATCCGGTGGCCATCGAGGTGGATCCCAAGCAGATTGCCCGGATACTTTTCTCCGAGACCGGCCACAACACAATCTTCGATGTCGAAGTCTCCGGCCAACAAGCGGCCAAGGCCATGGTCGTCGATTGGCAGCGTGAGCCGATCAACGACCGTTTGATTCACATCGATCTGAAGCGCATCGCCATGGACAAGGTTCTGCACGTAAAGGTGCGTGTCAAGCTGTTGGGAATTCCGGAAGGTGTCAAGAGCGGCGGAATCCTGGAACAGGTCATTCGCGAGGTGGATATCGAGTGCCTGCCAGCCGACATTCCCAGCCACTTCAATGTGGATGTCAGCCATCTGGATTTGCATGGCGTATTGCGCGTCAGCGAACTGCCTCACTCGGATAAGTTCAAGTACCTCAACTCCGAGGATTCTACCGTGGCTCACGTTGCCACCATTCGCGAAGAAGCGCCGACCGCAGCCGAAGTCGAAGCAGCCGAGGCGGCAGCGGCAGCGGCAGCAACAGCAGAAGGGGGTACACCTGGCGAGCCGGAAGTTGCCAAGAAGGGCGGCAAGCCGGAAGATGCGGCCAAGAAGCCCGACGCGGCAGCAGCGGGGAAGAAGTCCGAGGGGAAGAAGTAACCCTTGGCCGAGGAAAGCCAATGCGTTCACCCCAGCGAGCCAAAATCGCTCGCTGGGGGCACAGAATCCGGTGTGCGCAACGGCCCCTTTTTGGTGGTGGGGCTGGGCAACCCGGGACTCGAATATCTGTGGACCCCGCACAACGCGGGGTTCATGGCCATCGACCGCATCGCCCAGCAAGAGGGNNCTGGCTGTGGCCGCGCTGGTTCGGGAGTTTGAGGTTGACCCAGCTAAGGATCTGCTCGTCATTCATGACGAATTGGATCTGGTGCTGGGCAGCTTCAAGATCAGGGAGCGCGGATCGCCTGCAGGGCACAACGGAGCCCGCAGCGTGAGCGGCGCCTTGGGCTCTCAAGAGTGGTTGCGTCTGCGCATTGGCGTGGGACTCGACTTGCCACCGGAGGCGATAGCGGCTGGTGGCGGCGGGCGTCCCGGCAGGGATTATCTGCTCTCGCCCATGCGCAAAGCGGATTTGACGGTGCTCGACGAGGTGCTTGACCGGGTGGCAACTGCTACGCGGCGCATCCTCGAAGCGGGACCGGCAGCCGCGATGAACGAGTTCAACCGGAAAGACAGGGAACAGGGAACAGGGAGTAGGGAATAGACCTGGAAGTCCTGAAGCCCTACTGGGATCGATTGAAGCAAGAGGCTGGAAAACAAGACGAGAGTGCAAGGCTGAAAATCGGGGACGAACCCTGATCGTTCAGCGGAAAAGGAAACCGGATGTCCCGAGTGTATGAAGTAATGTTCATTGTTCGGCCCGATGCGGCTGAAGAAGATGTTGACAAGCTGATCGCCGGATTCTCCGACAACGTCACCAAAGGTGGCGGGTTGGTCAAGACGGTGGAGAAGATGGGCAAGCGCAAGCTCGCCTACATGGTGCGCAAGTTCAACGACGGCAACTACGTTCTGCTGACCATCGAGGCCAACGGCGCGGTGGTGCTGGAGCTGGAGCGCCGCTTGCGCGTTACCGAGCNNGCATCGACGAGGAAGAGAAGCGTCTGGCCAAGGTCAAGGCCCTGCGCGGCGTCCGCCGGAGCGCAACACCGCCCGCCCCGGTGGCTGCTGCGCCTGTTGCCACGGCCGAGCCGACCCCGGAAGCGGCAGAAGCCGCCGAACCGGCCACGGTTTAACCAGCAGACGGCGATTAGTTGAGGCCAATCGGCAGAATCGTATTTTCTGACCACTGACCACTGATCACTGTCCACTGTTAACAAGAGAGTAAAGAGGAAACATCATGTCTGAAGAGATTGAATCAAAGGCGCCCGAGACGAGCGCACCTGAAGCTCCCCAAGCAGCGCGCGGCCCGAGTTCTGGTTCAGGTCCGGCGCGCTCCGGCGGACGGCCTGGTGGACGGCCCTCCGGCGGTCCCGGCGGTCGCGGCAAGTTTTTCCGCCGCAAGAAGGTCTGCAAATTCTGCAACGACAAGATCGACGCCATCCCTTACCGCGATGTGCGGCTGCTGCAAGGCTTTGTGGCCGAGCGCGGCAAGATCGTGCCCCGGCGGCTCACCGGCGTCTGCACCACGCACCAGCGCCGCCTCACCCGCGCCATCAAGCAGGCCCGGAACATCGCCCTGCTGCCGTTTGCAACGCGGCACTAGAGCATTTTCACCGATAGTGTAAGGATGTTTCGTGCCCCATCCATTTCGCGTTCTTTGTGAAATGGGTGGGAAAACACAAAATAGACCTTACAAGAATAGTGAAATGCACTTAACCATCTTTGCTCAGTGAGTGAAGATGCTCTAACCATCGGCTGCCTTTCCGCCGCCTCGCGTATACGCTTGCTGTGAGTGGCTCGCGCGAAACTGATTTGGCGGAGGGCTATATTGTGGATGCCGAACGCGCACTGGAGAATTTACCATGGAAGTCATTCTGAAGGAAGACGTATTACACCTGGGCAACCGCGGCGATCTGGTCAAAGTGGCCGACGGCTACGCCCGCAACTTTCTGCTGCCCCGCAAGCTGGCGATGCAGGCAACCCAGGCCAACAAGGCTGTGGTCGATCAGATGAAGGCCTCTGCCGCCCGCCGCTACGCTACGGAGAAGGCGCAGGCCGAGGAACTGGCCGCCAAGCTCGCGCCCGTCGAGGTCGAATTCACCCGCAAGTCGAGCGAAGCCGGCCACCTCTTCGGCTCCGTCACCTCGTCCGACATCGCCGCCGCACTGGAGACTCAGGGATTCGAGATCGATCGCCGCAAGATTCAACTGGACGAGCCGCTCAAGAGCATCGGCGAGTTCAGCGTGGCTATCAAGCTGTATCGCGAAGTCATCGCGCACGTGAAGGTCAAGGTTCTGGCCGAAGCCACGGAAGAAGGGCCCGCCGCCGAAGCCCCAGGCGCCGAGCCCGCTGCCGAAGCGCCCGCGGCCGAGTAGCTTCTTTTTAACTCACGCTCACCCCGCCTCTCGGTTCGCCGAGGGGCAGTGAGCGTGTTTAAGATAGGCTTCATTGCGGGCAATTTCTCCCGGAGTTCTCACGCCTCAACCGCGTGAAAGCCCAGTTGCTGGGCGGCATCCAGCAGTTGGCTGTCGCCGGAGATGAAGACCCGGCCTTTGGTCCTGCCAATGCACCAAACCAAAGCGGCGGCAAGCTGCTGTGCATCGGCAGCCTTCAACGGAAAGCGATCAACGAGCCGCTCGGCCTGTTCGCGCAATGGCTCACTCGGGTCCACTTCGAGCCAATCAGACCGCATCCTATCCAATGTAATCTGAGCTTGCACCTGTCCATTGGGCGTCAACTCTCCCATCCTGACCATTCGGGCAAAAGCGCCCAGCATCTCGACAGGCGTTGACCACCACACAGCCAAGCGGTACTGAACGCTCAATGACTCAGCCACCGGGGTCGCCCGCTGCATGACGCAAAGCGGAACCAGCGCGCTCGCATCCCAAAAGGCATAGTCCATTCTCAGTCGCCCCTTGCCCAATCAAGGGCTTCCTTCACGGCTTCATCGGAGACAGTTGGCCGGGGTAGCGCCCAGAAGGCCTCCCAATCCATTTTCTCCTTTGGCGCTTTCGCTTGTCCGGTGGCGATCAGATAGGCCACTTCTGCTTCATGGTCGCCTTCCGGGGGCAGAGGCAGAGTGAAGGGCAGAATGCGCGCCACCGGCACATTCCGGTCGCGCACTATCACCTCTTCGCCCTTGCGGACAATTTGCAGGTAGGCGGATAGTTGGTTCTTCAAAACACCGATATTCACGGTTCTCATAGGATCATTCTACGCTAACTTAGCTAAGTTAGCCAAGTTGAAGATGTACTTACACCATCGCCCGTTCCTTCACCGTCAAATAATGATTCAGCACCGACGAAGTGAGCGCTTCCGGGTTCAGGTCAAGGGTAAGTGCGCCTTGCTCGTGCAGGCGGGCCAGCAGCAGTTCACGGCGGCCGGCCATCTCCTGAGCGGCGGAGGCGCGGAACATCTGCTCCACATTATTTGGCCTTGCCTGGGCGATGGATTCAACCTCAGGCTGCGCCATGGCGACAAACAGCAGCACATGGCGGCGCAGAAGTTGCAGCGCGCCGTCGATGACCTCGGGACGCATGGCAGTCTCGGCCAAATCCGTCACCCACAAAATCAACGACCGGCGGGGTTGCAAGCGATTCAGTGTGGCCGTGGCTCTCAGGTGGTCGGCCTCGCCGGTTTCTGTGTGTACCTGGGCCAGCAACTCGATCAATTGACGCAGATGAGCCGCGCCGCGACCTGGTAAAAGCCGCTGCTGAATCTTCTGCCCATAGGCCAGCAGGCCCACNNAAAGCGCCAGTTGTGCCAGCGCAACAGCCGTAGTGCAGGCGTAATCGAGCTTGGAGTGAACGCGTGCCGTGCGACCCTGCTCTGCGTTTACAGAGAAGTTTCCCTCAGGGGTTAAAACCCCCGCATTATTCCCACGCAAATCGGCACGACTGAAGTCGTGCCCTGACACAAAGCGAGAACTTTCCGAAGGTTGAATTGCCGCCACCCGCGCCCGCATCAGCCGCCCGCAGTCCAGCACGATCCACACCGGCTGGCTGCGCTCGGTCTGGTACTGGCGGGTTACGAGGCTGCCGCGCCGCGCCGTGGCCGNNCGATCTGGCGGCTGCGGGCGAGGAAGATCTGCTGTTCTTCGCCAATGCGCAGCGCCGGATAGACACGCACCGTTTGCGTGAGCGGCGCTCTGGCCCAGCGTTCGGCAAGCCCCAAAGGCGAACGGTAGCGCACATAGAGCCAGCCCGTCTCCCAGTCGCCGCGCTCTTTGGGTTCGACGCGGTAGCGCAGCTTGGCCGGCACGCGCGGAAATGCGGTCAGCCGTAGCGTCTCCGGCTCTGCAACCAGCGCTGGCGGCAGATCGTCCACCAGCCGGCAATCAATAATCATCCGGCCACGATTTTCAATCGTCAGCTCAATCTCGGTCTCGCCGCCAAGCGCCGGAGCATTCAACCAGCTCCTGCTGGCGGTGAGCTGCGCAGCGGCGGGCAGTCGCAAACCATCGAGCAGCGCGAAGAGCAGCACCAGCCCGTCCCAAGCCAGCATCGCGTAGGCCAGCCGCCCATCCCAGAAGCCCGGCACTAGCCAGACAAAGCCGGCGATCAGCAGGCCAATGCTCCGTGGCGTTAGTCCGAAGCTCCATCGCCGCCGCAGTTTGCAAACGGCGCTCACCGGGGCGGGATGAAGTGAGGGCGAGATCATAGAAGGGACTCAAATCAAATCGATTGCGAATGCGAGGGCGCGATTGAACTCCGTCAGCTTTGCCCCCGAAAGGGAACCGACGTACTGCCTCAACTCGGATTTTCGAATACTGGTTAGCCCATCACACCAAATCCAGCAGTCATGCTTCATGCCCTCGTCGATCCCAATGCTAACTTGCGTCGAGGCTCCGTATCCGTTCGTGAATACCGGCGCGCAAATCACAGTTGAAAATCGCGAATCGATTGCGGATTGGCGGCTTGCAATCGCAAACGTCCGGTATTCTTTCGGGTCTCCCGGCGGCTGGTGCACGCGATAAAGCTGGCCTCGGCGCATGGCTCCTCACTCTGCTGATTCGTACGTGATCGGCGCCTGATAGCGAAGCACGTCTTCCATTTCGCGATTGAAGTAATCGGCGTTGGCGTTGAGGATTTGAAGGTCGCGCTCGTTGATGGCACGGCGAACCTTCTCTTTGAGATACTCGCGCATGACCGCTTCAATGTAAGCCGAGCGCGACGTCTTGGAGCCGGCGTTGCGGTCGATCTCTTTGAGCAGGTCGGATGAAAGTGTGATAGATGTCTTCAGTTTCATACTACCTTTATACTACTCTTTTTCTGCCTAAATTTCATTGCCTCGGCACCGGCACGGCGGCGATCACGTCGGCTAGCACGCGGTCGGCGTCGAAGCCTTCCAACTCTGCCTCGGGCTTCAGCATCACACGATGGCGCAACACCGGCTTCACGGCGCGTTTCACGTCGTCGGGCAGCAGGTAGTCGCGGCCATCGAAGGCGGCAGCCGCCTGGGCCACGCGCATCAGGCTCACGGCCGCGCGGGGGCTGGCACCCAACAGCAGCGTGGGCCACTCCCGTGTGCGCCGCGCCAACTCCAGAATGTAGGTGGTCAGCTCCGGCTCAATCCTGATTGCCCTCACCTCTGCGCAAGCCGCGTCCAGAAGCCCTATTGGAATCGGCGCAATCCGCGCGTCTTCCAGTAACCCCGCGCCTGACCCGCCGTGGTGCCGCTCCAGAATCTGCCGCTCCTCCTGTTCGCTGGGATAGCCCACGCGAATCTTCAGCAAAAATCTGTCCAGTTGCGCCTCGGGCAGCGGATACGTGCCCTCGAAGTCGATTGGGTTCTGCGTGGCGAAGACGGTGAACCAGGCGGGCAACGGGCGGCGTGTGCCGTCGCTGGTCACCTGCCGCTCTTCCATGCACTCCAGAAGCGCGGCCTGAGTGCGCGGAGGCATGCGGTTGATCTCGTCCACAAGCAGCAGGTCGGTAAAGACCGGGCCGGCATGAAAGGCAAAGTCTCCAGTCCCGGGGCGCAAGATGGTCGTGCCCAGAATGTCGGCCGGCATCAGGTCGGGCGTAGCCTGCACGCGCTGGAAGCCGAGACCGAGCAGCCGCCCCAGGGCCTTCACGATCAGCGTTTTGGCAATGCCCGGCACGCCTTCCAGCAGCGCATGGCCCTGGCAGAGAACGGCGATCAGCACCTCCTCAATCACCTCTCCCTGCCCGGAGATCACCCGGCCAAGCTCCGCGCGGGAGTGGGTGATAAGCTGGCTGGTTGCGCGCAAACCCTCCGGGCCTTTGGCGTTTTGGTTGAGTTCTTGTTGGTTTTCCTGGCTCATAAAACCCTTTCCTGCTGTTTGGATTGAATCTTCTCAGATTGCGCGGCTTGACTGCGTGGCTGACGGCTCGGCTTGGCTGCCGCTTTCAGTTTTTCGTAGTGTCCATGCAGTGATTGAATCAGCTTCAGCGCCTGGCGTGGATCAACAGTTTCACCCCACGTAGCCTCTTCGCAAGCTGCCAGATCAGCCTCCAGGCTGGCATCCGCGCGTGGAAACCGCCGTCGAATCACCGCTGCCAGCTCGTCCGCGCCCATCTTGCTTGCCCCATGCCCGCAAAGCCGCAAGCTGTGCCGCCGAAAGCGTTCCCAGGCAATCGACACGGCCGTCGATGCGGCTCCGGCCTTGCGGTAGAGCGAGCCCAGCGCCTCAAGAAACTCAATCGGAGTAGCGCGCGCCGGCGGAGGCAGGTCGCGCACCGGACCGCTGCGCCGGCTGAAGCTGAAGACGATCAACAGCGCCAGCACCGGCAGGCCAATCCACAGCAAAGTCCACGACGGACCGCCCGCGTAGCTCCACACCGAGCGAATCTCCCCATGCAGCGACTCGTCCCAGTAGAAGCGATGTCCCGCGCGCGGTCCCAGCGAAACCAGCAGCAGATCAAGATTGTGTGCACGGTTCAGCGAACCATTTTCCAGCGGCGTCGAGCTGGCCCACCACACAATGTGCCCCTTGCCCCAGTCGTACTCCACCACCGCCGGATGATTGGCGCAACTGTATTCGACGCGCTGCGCCGGGTTGCCTTCAGACCAGGTGGCTTGCGGAACCATCCACACCTCGCCCGTTCCAGCCAGAGCATCCAGCCCTTCAGGCTCCAGCCGGCAGGCCGCAAAGTGAAATTCTTCGGGAGTTTGACTGGCCTCGCCGGGCAGAATGTATCCGCCCCAGTAGCCGGTGGAGAGCACACGTCCGCCGCGTTCCACAATCTTACGCACCGCCTTGATCTCCTCCGGCTCGCGGGAGAACGGCTGGGCAAAGATCACCACCGTCTCCGGGCCGGCCGTTGCAGCCAACTCGCTCAGCGGCCGCTCCCATCGTTCAATCGGATAATTGGAACGAAGCAGCGTCTCATAAGCGGCGCGCGCGCCGTGCTGGCCGGCCAGGTAGGTTGAGGGCAGCGGATTGTCGTTGTCGCCATTGGGCAACAGAAAGCCGGTGGCCACGGCCAGCGCCAGCGCAATCCCCACGCAACAGAGCAGCAGTTTGCGGTCTTGAGAGTCGAGCGAAGAGAGAAACTTCATCGCGCGCCGCCTTCCGTGCCGCCGATGCCGGAGATCAGCCCGTCCGCCAGTTTGTCGGCCTGCTGATAATCGCTCTCGTCTGCCATCCGGCCGCCGTACCAGGTCCGCTCAAAGCTGCCCGTGAGCGTGGCAAGTCCCGCGCGGCGCGGGTCGTCGACTGCCACCAGCGCCAGGTACTCACGCGGAGTGCGCGCCCGGTCCGCCGGCCACAGCCGCTTGGATTCAAGCCGAGAAATCGCCGCCCAGTAGACAAAGTGAATCGCCTCGCGCCACTCACCGGCGGCTGCGGCGCGGCGCGCATCGGCCAGCCACAGTTGCCAGTCGCGTGCCGACGCGGCTCCGGCGGCAGGGCCGTCACTCTCCGGCACCAGCCGAATGCGCCAGCGTCGCTCCAGTTGCAGCAGCCCCCAGGCCAGCCCCACGCACACAGCCAGAATAAAGCCCCACACAATCACGCGCCCCGCCCAAACCGAGCTGGCGTGTAGTTTCGCGATGCTTTCAAAGAAACGGTTCAGCCATTCGCCCAGCTTTTCCAGCAGCGAATCCCGCCACCTGTGCGACTCCATGCCACGAAAATCACGGCCAGAGAGCACCTGCTTCATCGTCTCGCGCTGCTGGGCGTAATCGGGAGCTGCTGCGGGCGGGCCTTCCGCCGCACTGTCTGCCTGGGCAATCTCCTGGGTCAGGCGAACCTGCGCGGCGCGCAACAAGTCGCTGGTAGTCGGATTGGGCGACCGTGCGGGTTCTTCCGCCGGAGCTTTTTCGCCTCCCGCGGCAGGCTTGCTCTGGGCCTTGTCTTGAGAGCTGTCTTCCGGTTTATTTTCAGATTTGTTTACGGCGTTGCCTTGCGCCTCTTTCGAGGGCTCTTCTTTGATTCGAGCTAAGGTAAGCAGCGCGCGCAGCCAGCCGTAACGCACCAGCCGCCGCTCCGCATTGGGAGCGTTACTGAGCGGCACCCGGTCATCCTGACCCGCGAGCGCCGGGTCGCAGGACTTTGTGTCCCGCGCCTTGGCGCAAGCATCCACCACGGCATTCAACTCGACCAGATGCTGGCGGTACTCGGCCAGCGAAACCTCGCGTACATTGTTCGTAGACGGTGGTGCGGATTCATCGGCGCGAGCCAACTGAGAGCAGAGAAGTACGGCAAGAGCCGCAGCCAGCGCCGCGCCAGTGAGTTGAGAACGTAATGTCAAGCCTGATTCTCCACGAACATGGACGGCAGCGCGGGAGGCGGGCCTTCTTTCCGCAGCCGCTGGTCGTGATAGAGAACGGCGCAGGAAGCGGAGAAGGCGGACCAGAGCAGCGACATCCACAGATAGAGAAAGGCGGCGAAGCACAGCGACGCGAGCACGATTCCAATAATGCCTGTTACAGAAAGCAATTGGACTCCGCAGGCCGCCATAGCCAGAGCGCCGATTCCGATGACCACTACCAGCACCATGATGCCCACCATCTCAGCCGCGTAGCCGAGGGCATAGATCACCAGCAAAACCAAAAAAATGCGTCCCTTCGCGCCCTGGGTCAACTGGCCGCTGCGGCGGAGGGCGGCGCGCGCCGTCAGATCCTCGGCCAGCGATGCGGGAAAGGCCAGCGAGAGGCGCATCGCCATGATGACGCCGTAAACCATGGCGGCAATAAACAAGAGCATTCCCAGCGGTATCAGGAAAAAGTACCCGGGCGAGAGCTCGGTGTGGCCGGCGGTGAGCAGCCCCATCCCGGCAAACATCATCAACTCGATCACCAGCATGGGAAGAAAGGCAATGATGTAAGCGAGAAATAGCAGCCAAAGGTAGCGGCCAATACGCTTCCAGGCCACTTGATAAGCCTCGCGGAAGGTGATCGGAATGCCCAGATTGGCCTGCATCGCGGCGTGGATGGAGGCAGCCAGATAGAGGGCAAAGATCACCAAACTCAGCGGCATGATGAAAATCATCGACGGAATCATCAAGCGAAACATCTGCGCGGGGTCGGGCTGCTTGGGCAGTTGCGAAAAGATGGGGATGAAGGCAATCGCGAAGAATAGAGCCATCATCAGAACCATGGCAACCGCGGGCACGGTGGAGACAGCGATAAAGAGCTTGAGTTGCGAGCGCATGAGCCGGAAGATGCGGTCGAGAATCTGGCCGAAGGTCATCGGGAACTGGTGTGCCGGTCCAAAGGACGGGCGCGTAACGTTTTCGTTCATTGGGATTCTCCGGATTCTGGCGTGGTTGGTTTCCTGGCCTGCAAAAATTCTACGTCTTGCGATGGCTCGGGGGCCGGCACAAATGGGATTCCCTGCGCTGCCGTCAACCCGGACGCGGCCAGCGGTGCTGCCTGCGGCGCGGCCG
>PMGP01000073.1 GCA_003156235.1 Acidobacteriaceae bacterium | reverse complement strand
CGCATTCTGCGGGCAAGGTCAGTCCCCTTTGTCAACGATGCGCTCGCCGTATTGATAAGAGAGTTGCAGAAAAGGTCTTTTGGACAGTTCCGTCTTGCTGATGAGGCCTGCTGACATCGAAAGCAACTTGTGGGCATCAGAATCAGGAAGGTCCTTAACCAGATCAAGTGCTTCCCGCCAAGAAAGCTTCTTATGCGCCGACGATTCTGCTAAGCTAGCCGCCATCGCAAACACCACCTCTCAAGACGATCTGGTGAGCATCCAACATCCGTGTAAACCGTTTAGAATGTGAAATTACGATAATACCACATCCCGATACGGTCAACGCCCTTATACTGGCCGCCAGAGCTGCGATGCTGTCGCTGTCTTGACCGATTGTAGGCTCGTCCAGAATGTACCACCCACGGCTTGTTGAGAACGTAGCCGCGAGAGACAAGCGCTTCCGGAGAACGAACGGCAATGAACCTGGGTGAGTTTGGCGGGGAGAAGCAACCCCGAATGCCCTCATTATCGATTCAAGTTTATGGGAGCCGATGCCCCTGGACAGAAGCTCGGATTCCACTGTATTAGCAAAAAGCTGATGATCAGGATTCTGAAAGCAGAGAGCCGCAACTCTGCTTGGGTGTCGCCACGAATTGATCTCCTTGCCATCCACGAGGATAGAACCGTCCGCGGTTCGCAAGAGGCCGACAAGTACCCGGCAGAGTGTTGTTTTACCCGCACCGTTCGGTCCTGCGAGCTGATAAACGGTGCCTGGCTGAAGGCTTAAGAATGGTACTGATAACGTAAAGACGTCATTCGAGCGGTAAGACGCCCTGACATTCCTCATTTCGATTATGCTGCTTTCTGAGTTTCTATCGAGGATCACAGAAGAATCCAGAGTGGCAGCGACTGTTTCATTTGAGGGTGGTAGCTCAGTGGACTCTACTGAGTCCGGAAGCAAATGTTCATCTGCCCGATTGTCCGCATAAGCCAGTGCGGCAGCGCAGCAAGACTGAAAGCACTGAACGACGATTGACCGTAGGTTAACATCTAACTGTTCAAAGCAACAATCCGCTGCAACTACTTCGGCACCACTACCAATTGCGACAGCTAACGCCGCAACTGCTTGCTCACCCCCTGATAGTGTGAGGGGATTTCTGAAAAGAATACTCTTCATACCTAATCGATCGAGAAAGGCGGTAGCATCTTCCTTGGTGTTGTGAGACTGGGAGAAGGATTCGAGTTCAGCATTGAGCGTTGAAGCAAATCCCGAGAAGGCCGATGTAATATCTGGCGCGATGAAGAAGCCCCGTCCATTAGTTGCTTGTGCTTTGGCAAGCAATCGCGCAGAGCGCCCGCTAAAATTCGGCCCCACATAGAGTATGCCGGCTTTTGCAGGATCTGCGTGTAAGGATGGCAGCGACGACGGCTTACTCATAAGAACTCTCTTCCGACGATCAGAGTGACCCAAGCTAAAGGCAGAAGAATCGCGACCAATTCGACGGGGTGGAGTCTGTGTTCCATACGAACCGGGGAAAGATTGCTTTCCAGTCTCTGCATCATGCCACGTTGGTGCCACGTATCCGATCTTGCGATTGCCAATCTCAAGGCTTGTGTAAGGAGGGGGCGCAGGATGTATGGCAACTGAGTCGCTGTTGAAAAGATCGAGCGACTCCTAACAAGTCCAGCCGCAAATCTGGCATCAATGATTTGCACAGCAGTGGTTTGCATCAGCGGTAGAGTAGACGTCGCCGAAATAGCGATTACTAGATGTTCGCCTCTCAATCCCAATTGAACGAACCGGTCCAAGGAATCGTAGCCCAGAAACATAGTCGCCATATAACTGAATGTCAACATTATTCCAAAGAGACGCAAAAGGGTTTGTGTCGGTGGATTCGACTGAATTGTGGAAGTATAACTCGAGAGATAATGAACTGCGAAAAGTATTACGGCTATTGGAGCTATGGCTAGAAGATTGCGTCGCAATGTCGCGAAATGGCCCGCAATGAGCAAGTACGCTATCAGTCCAACACACGCTGCGGAAAGCATCAACACTTGACGTGTCAAGAGTAGGCCGCTGACAATCAGGAGGCCGGAGATTAAGCGGACTTGTGGCGACGAGATCATTTTAGCAAGCCGTTTCTTTCTAGAAGAGTACGATCAAACCGAGCCAGGATGTCTGCTGGGATCCCACGTAATAACGCATAGGCAAGAAGTGTTTGAAGCATTTTGTCCAACGGCTCCGCTGCCAGACCGGACAGAAGCACAGCTTCTAACACCTTCTTACCTGTCGCAATCAAGTATGCAGCGATTAGAGAGGCACCGCTTCCGCTGATGCCTCCAAATAGATAGACGATTACAGGTGCGGATGCCAAGCCTGTCGCAACTCCAAGCAGAAGTCCAAAAGCAATACGGGGAAAGAGGCGTCGATAACCGCCTCTCTTCGCTACAGTGTGCGTGAACAGCGCGATGACGACCTGAGTACCCGAGAACCACGGATAAGACGGATTCACAAGCGCTCCGGCTAGGACAAAGCTAAGTACTCCTGTAATGATTCCGGCCCTTACTCCCGCTAGCAATGTCACTATGATGGTCCCGATCGCGTCTAGAAAGATCGGGAGCTTAAGAATGTGAACCACCGTTCCAATAGCAAGATTGAGGGCAATTCCAATTGGAATCAGGAGCGCTGAGTTGATCGGTCTTGGCGGAGTGTCGGGCATGCTCATGATCGTTTCTCCATATACGGCCTAGCATAGCGAACCTTCGGAAGGTTGGCACAAGGATTGTTATGGCCTGAGATTTTGCCCTAAATCGATGGGCAAAATCCCAAGCCAAAAACGCAAGGTCCAACTTTGTCTCTGCGATTCTATACACGGATACTGAAGCGAAATCTAAGACTAATATTCAGGCGAGAACATAAGTTACACCGTTCATTGAGTCCTTGCCACAGTTAGGCATGGGGGATCGATCTAACCGCCCCCAAAAAGGAGACTCGATGCGAACGAGTATACGATGCAAGCCGATATTGACCAAGAGTCAGGATCAAGTTCCTGAATCAGCAGTTCAACGTGAATGTCACAGTGCCGGCCTGGACTTTTTTGCTGACGTTGTTCTCAACCGCCATGGCAATGAGCTAACGCACCGGCTCAAGAAGATGACCGATTCGAGATGCCGCTTCAAGACGGTGAATCCGGAATTTGGTGTCGAGGATGGAGTCCAGTACACAATAACTCTGGCTTTGCTCGGCAGGTTGAAGAATCTGCCGTGGATCTGCAGCAACCTGAAGGGCGCATACGAACGCGTTGAAGCGGAAGGGCGCGACGCCGACGCAGAGCTTCGCAAGAGCTTCTGCTCCGCGGGGCCTAGTGGCGATGTGGCCTCCTGGGCGCTTGAACTATGCAACTACCTCGCGCAAACCTCTGGCAACTGTGCTGGAGGCGAGCGAAGACATGACTGGGGCCATAAGGCCCGGTGGGCAGCCGCGCCTGGACAAGTTCTTCTGTACGATGCCAAATGTGGTGGAGCCATTGAATGCGGTGGGTCTGAACACGTGCGGGATGCCTTCGACGCGGTCTCAGAAGTCGAAGAAGAGGCACAGTACCAGACGGCGCTTTGGAAAGCAGCCAACGAGTATGCGTCTTTCACTGAGATGAACGATGCATTGAAGGTCTTCTTTCCCTACTACATGCTTCGTCGCGGCGCGTTCGGAGAGACCATCGACCAGTCGATTGCAATGGCAGAGAGCCTGAGTGGCCATCGTCGCCCTGCCTCTCGAATGACCATGAATCGGAAGGAAAGGGCCTTTTCTGAATGGAGCAAGAGGAACAGACGCGCTGCCTAACGAAACGATACGTGCGGGGTCAGCGTCTGGGGCCCCGCGCAATCGAACTGCGGCAGGGACATGAGTAGCCCCCAGTTCCGTTCGAGGCGTAGCGCCTGTCCTTCAACAACACCATCACGACACCAGCGGGTATCTCTCCTTGCAGAGTCTCCCGGCCGGCATCGATGGTGAGGCGCAGCCTGAAGATCGCGGCTGGCCTGCGATCACCTGCGTTCGGACCGTGATCACGGACGAGTTTCAGTACGTTCGGCCGACTGCTTACGCGACAGAAGGCGAGGCCCTGGCGGCAACCATCGGCGGCCAATAGCTGGTCGGGACCATCGTTCGTCTCTAGGAAGTAGGCCGCAACCGCACTATCGACCTGGGCGTCGGCCTGCAAACCAATGAAGAGCAGCCTGCAGTCCGCACATTCACGGGCGTGTTCCCACAGCAGGGCGCCCGATGAGCCCATGAGCAATAGGCGATGAAGAGTGGCGGCGTCGAGACGGTGCAGGTAGCGACAGAGCGGAGCAGGGCCCGGAACGGATGCAGTGCGTGGTTTCAGCATGGGAATGATAGGTTCTTTCTCTCAGAAATGGTTGGGGCAGGCGGACGAAATGAATTCCGTCCGCCTGCGGTTGGGTTCGGGTGAACGCGTTGTGGGTTGAAATAGAGTGGGGGAGCTAAAACTGCACGATCCGCCACGCCATCGAGCGTACTCGTGCCAAGCGCCGCTGCATACGTCGGGCATGACGGGTAGTGCTGCCGGACCAGGAGCTGTCGCGTTGTGACTGGCGGATACGGCTCTGCAGGCTCTGAATCTTCCTGCGGATTGCGCGGGGTACCCTCATGTTGATCCTCCTTGTTGCGCGTTGTCGAAAGCGTACGCGGGGGCGGCGAGTTCTCCGCCCCCTGCATCCGCTTCAGGCGGCGGTTTCCAGCAGGGCGTGAAGGCGGTTGAGGCGCCCTTCCACGTCCCGTTGAATGCCGAGAGTGATGAGCTGTTCGACCTGAGTCTCCATCCCACGGATACGCAGGTCGGCCTGCTCCTGGTTGCCTGCATCCAGAAGACCTACGATCGCCAACGCTTCCTTCTGCAGATCAGCGAGATCCTCGGCGGAAGCCGTGGAGAGGCTCTCCGCGCGGTGCATCGATGACACCAGGTTGGCCAGCGAACGCTCAAGCCATTCGCGATGGCGCAGCCGAAACTGAGAGACCAGTTCCTGAGTGGCATCGATGCCGCCCCGCAGATAGCTGGACTGCTCGATGAAGTCAACGCGCTCGGTTTCGGTCAGGTTACGGCCGCCGAAAGCGTGGGTGAGGTCATCGGCCTTGCGCTGGAGTTGCTCCCAGAACGGGCCGGAGTGGAATCGCAGTTGTTCGGGGGTGAGGGTCGTGCTGTTGGGCATCATTTTCTCCTTTCAACCGGTAATGGCGTGGGGCCGGCCGCTTGTACCAGCGGCCAGCACAGTTACGCTGCAAGCAGTTGGCACAACTGGCGGCCGACGTTCCCTTTGTTGCGCTGGTCGTTGACTGACAAGCGCAGAGCTGCCGCAAGTTCGGCCCCTGCCGCACCGCGCTGACCGCGTGCGGCTAGCTGAATCGACTTGCGCAGCAGACCCTGGATTGCCCCATGCGTGCCGCCGGTCAGCTCAAGGCACGTAGCCAGTGCTTGGCGCGCCATCGCCGCCGTTTGTGGATCGCGAGAATTCACGCGGTGCAACAGCAGGGGCAACGCTTGCAGGCTGCCACTTTGACCCAGACGGAAGAAGGCCCCCTGGCGCGCTGCCATTGAAAGGCCGCGCAGAGTGGAGAGGCGTGCCAGCAGCGGCAGGGTCTTGTCGGGACGCGCCATATCGGCCAGCGCCCGCAGGGCGAGCAGTTTCTGCGCGTCGTCAACAGCGGGATCAAGCACCCGCAGTTCCATCTGCTTGAGCGCTTGCGCCAACCCTAACTTGGCGGTGCAGCGCGCTACCGCGCGCTGCACCATGCGCTTCTGGTTACCATCGAGCAGAAACTCAAACAGCGGGTTGAGGTTGAATGCATCGTCACGGGTCTCCAGCTGACGAGCGATCTCCACTTGTGCGTCCCAGTTCGGCTCGTTCCATAGGGCCGAGATGAGCGTAGTGGTGGACAGGCTCGATGCAGGCTTCACGAGTACAGGCAGATTGGCCATATTCCCTCCTCAAAGATGAATGGCTCGGGCAAGCCGAGCCATACCATCCCACCTTCGGGTTTTGAGGTGTGCAGACTATGGGCCAAAGCGGATGCCCGCGCGCGCGCAAACTCTGGCGAGCTCTGCCTGTGCCCGGGCTTGCCGATGCTGAAGCAACGCGCTTGCCGGCCGACGCTTCTTCACGACAACAACAGCCAGCACTAGTAGAAGCATGCCGCAGACCGCGACGACCACCGGCATTAACCACTCACTTGGTGTCTCCCGTGCCGGGCGAGCAGCCAATTCCTCGAGATATGTAAGCTCGCGAGAAGCAAACTGCTCGTCGGGCGCAAAGCGGATATTGTCGTTCAGCAGTGCACGGCAGCGCTCGGCCAGTCCTCGGCTGTCGACGTCCAGCCCTTCGACCGGCAGCCGGTTGAGGCGATCGAGGAGAGCAAGCCTCCGCTGTTCCAGTGCGCCCGCGCGGGCGGCGGCTGCAGGCGTCAGCGGCGTGCCGGAGGGGATACGGATCCACGAGCCGGCCACCAGGAGGTCGGGCGACGTCATCATTTGGCCGTCGCGGACAGCCGTAAAGCGGTTGCAGGCCGCTACAGCCTCCCAGTTGTTGCCGAACAGCGAAATGAATGTATCACCGGGCTCCGCTTGAATGACCGTCGTGATGTTGGCGCAGCCGTCGTCCGCCACTTGCGCGGGCGCCGGCTGCGGCGTTGGTGACTCCGCTGGCTTCTGGCCAATGGCCCGAACCAGCGACAACAACAGGAACGTGCTCAGAATCCAGCTACGCATGATTTCCTCCATCTCGGCTGCAGGGCGAAGAGACGAGAGCCCGAGCGCTCGTTGTTTAGAGCGTTCACCGTGCAGCTCGCGGCCGGCGGCGTGCTAGTGAGCGGCACGTTGAACAGCATGGTCTGCATCATCCGGGTACGAATCTGGCCGCCGGCCTCCTCAATCTGGACTACAAACATTCCTTCGACATCGTGGGCGGCAACCTGGCGCAGTAGTCTTGCCAGCACCGGAAAGATTTCAGGCCGGCTGGCAGAGACCGTGAGGATTAGGTAGATAGCTCGTGCGAATGCTCGCGTGGTCCTCAACCGGTTGAACGTGCGTTGCACCTTATCCGGGGCGTCGCGCCGCGTGGTCACCTGCACTGCCACTGCGGGCAGTTCGTCGTGAAGCTTGTCACGCAACACCAGATCGGCCTTGAAAACACGGTCAAGAGCTGTTGAGGTGATTACCACCAGTTCTGGATCGGCGGCGAGCCCACGTCGCAATAGCTCTTCCTGCTGCAGGCCCCAGGGGAGCGGGCCATCGGGTTGGGTTGAATGATTAATGCTCATTGACTTTGGCATAAAACGAAGCTCCCTCCTGAAAGTAGGTAGGCCCGGCCTCAACATCGGCGCCAGCCGGGCCTCCACGGTTAGCGTTGGTCGGCGGTGTTGGACGCGGACTGGACAAGTGCCCTGAGGTAAAGCCTGCATGCAACGCCGCGCCGCCCGCTCTGTTCGTGCTGTGCGGCCAGGCCCAGCAGGCTGTTGCTGTTGACGGGAAGTTCCGGTTGGGCGGCGCTGGTCGTTGCCGGCGTCAACGGAGTGCAGGCCGGACTGCGGCGCGGCTCCCGGACGATTTCTGCTTCCACAGTGGCCAACTCGGTGATGACTTGGTTGAAGCGCTTGGCAGCGAAGGCCACGCTGGCGCTGCTCNNCTGGCACCGGCGTGGCCTGCAGTTTCTCCACCACCACGTGCAACCGGTCGGCGGCATCATCACGCGCGCGTTCAAATCGTTCACGGGCCACCTGTGAAGCCAAGCGGTAGAGCTGCTCAAGCGAATCCAGTCGCATCTGTGCAAGCTCTTTCTCGCGAAGGCTGTCGGACTCAGTGAACCGCCTCCGTGCTTCAACCAACGCGGCACTCACTTCCTCAAAGCCAGCTTCGTTCCAAGTGCGGAAGTCCTCGGGTGAGAACTGTACGCTACCTTCTTTCTGTTCGCTCATCGCGTTCTCCTTTCAGATTGGCGGCAGTGCCGCTTATCTGTATATGGCGTGTGGGCTCCACTGCATACCATTTCGCACGTACTGCGCAAAGGCAGGGTATGAATATTGATGGTGCGCCGCTGATGGCAGAGAAACTTCAGTTGTGAGCTGGCTAAGTTCAGGACAAGAGTGGTGTGCGATGGGGGATCAGTGCGAGACGGAGGCACAAAAGAACCTTCATTTGATGCCTTCTGCGAAGGTTGGGGGAAGGCCCTTGCGAGCCTTCCCGGTTGGAATTCAGGCCGCGATACGGATGTCGAATGCGGCGACACCCTTGTCGGTCGGNNCGGTCGGTGCCTTGACGAAGCTGCAGCGTTGGCCAACCTGCATGGGGAAAGTTGGCCGCCACTGCACCTGGTGAGCAAAGATCTCGCTGCCATCGGCGTCGCTCGATATTTTCCCCCAGGTGCCGCGTGTGAAGATGATCGTGCCCGTGCTGCGTCCCAGTGCGACGGCCGGTACCGGCCTCGGTGCTGGCTTCGCCGCCGGGGCCAACAGGAGCACCAATGCCGCGCTCATGCCTGCACCCTGCTGGTGAATCTCGCCGATGAGCAGCGTGTCGCCCACGCTGACTCTTAGCCCGCCGACCACCGCGCCGAGATCAATACGAACACGATTCAGGCGCGGGTTGCCTTCGACTGATGCCACCGCATACAACTCGCCGGATGTCTTCACCGTTCCAATGAAGAACTCTTGCAGTCGCTGCTGGCTCGGGTCGAAATAAAGGACACCTTGGGGCGAGTTGCCGGGTCCGGCAGCAACCAGCGTGCGTCCGTTGTAGGTGACTGTTCTTGGCAGTTGATTTGAATTCATAGGTGGTTCTCCTTTCCGTACTGAAATGGCTTGAGTGGCTGTGGTTGTACCAGCGGGCTGTCAGCCCGCCAGCAGACGGCGCAATCGCGCCCACAATCCCTGGCGTTGCTGCGTGGATCGCGTCTTTTCGGGCCAGGGGCGGATGACACGGACATTCTTGGTGAATCGCGCGTAGCACTTGGAACACATCGCTTGATGATTCCAAAAGTGGACCCGCCCGCGGATTGGACCCTGATGAACGGAGCACCTCATGCGCATTTTGTCCTCCTTAATAGCGTCTAATTGTGGCGTGGCCCCGGATTCGGCCGTTCCGGTCCCACAGGAGCCGGGAGCCACGTGGCACCCGGAAGNNACGTCGCCCAGGAAGATCCACGATGAATTGGGGTCACGGCGATTCGTAAAGATCCGGCGCAGTAGCGAGGGCTTCCGTCGCCTGCCGTCCATTCTTTGGTTGTTCCGCTTCCTCCTCGACATTTCTGCCTCCTTTCACTCAGGGATGGCACGAGAAGGGGTTCTTATACCGCGATGACGGTTTTGACTTTGATCTCGGTCGAAGCTCTATTCGGTTGATCGGGCAATTGCGCCGCGTGACCGCTCCTGTCCGCCTCGCCTAAGGCACGGAAGGCTCACAGCTACAGTCGATGCTGGAACTGGTCTGAGCTATACTTCTATTTTGTCGGCACAGCTTTGAGAACGGTTCACAGATTCGCTGCGTGAAATCGTGAGACGATGACACAATCTGACTTTGCGTGCAGGACCGTGGCCCCATGCAAATTCATTGAGCGGGTCCTGCTCCGGGCACAATTCCTGTCTCACGTAGCGTAGGATCTCAGGGAATCCTGGACTCGTGATGTCATGTGCCCAAGAGGCATGAATGATGCAAGAATCTGATCTCGATCAGCCAATTGAGACTTTGGAACTGTCAGTCGCGACGTACAACATGCTTCGTAATGGCGGCGCACAAACCATCAATGATCTAGTTCGACTGACGCCTATTCAACTAATCAATAACTTTCAGCTCAGGCGGAAGCATCTGCGGAACCTCGTCGGGGCTCTCGCAGAACTCGGCCTGTCGCTGGGAATGACGGTGGACTCCAATGGCAACCTTGTACACACCATCGATCAACACGACATCGAATCGTTGATAAGAGAAAAGGAAGCAACACCCGCTGATTATGTTGATTGGTATCGCCACTCGCATGGCTACGCCTTCCCGCCCCAAGCGCAAGTTGAGAAATTATTCGGAGTTCTGTCTCGTGTATTGAATGAGAGATTCGCTCATGATCGACAACATGTTACTGAATTCGAAGCTAAACACTCAGAGGCAAAGTCATATGAAGCTTGGAAGGACCTTTGCGTTTTAGAAGGAGACGTTAAAGACGACGAGGAACTGCTTGAATTGGCCGGCGAGATGCACGTTATCGGCTTATACAGTGTCATTGAGCGCGAAAGAATCCGTGTGCTCTCGTCAACATTCCAAATTGCACAACCTGAGAGGTTGTGCGACCTTGAATACCTGTCATCAGAGTTTCCTTGGGTAGGCAGCCTGTTTGGGGGCGATGCGATTCGTGAGATTATGTTTATCAATAGCTGCCTCAGGAGTACTGGGCGCGTGAGCAAGGAACTATCCAGATGCCATCCATCATGGATAGAATCCGAACGAATTACGGGGCTTGGGGAGGCGTACAAGCGACTCGCGCCTTACGTCGGGGCGTACTGGGTTGACTTTGTTCGAAAGTGCAAAGAAGAGGGCACGCAGACCAATCATTCCGATACGCCCTCGGGAGAGTCAGCGCAATGATGCGCTACTCTTTCCAAAAGTTGCCACTCCTAAGATGCGTCTTTCAGTGAGAAGATGAACTTCCGCCTAGCCGCGATCCTTTTGTCTACTTCTTCCCGGTGAACCCCCCACTTTCGCCGGCTACATTCCCGCAGATAATTACCCCACTCGGGATCTGGGGAAGTGCTGTCAGGACGAAGTGTTTTGAAACTGAAAGGCGACAGCGGCTCGCGGGAAGAGTGTAGACGCATGTAACCACTCCAGTTCGGAGATTCGATCAGATCACAAGCCTTGAGGTGTGGGTAGAATACACTCTCCAGAAGCCGAGCATCTTCTGCGCCTACACGAAACGCGGCAATAGTACCCACGTTCCCGAGAACCGAGTCAAGGACGCCGCGCTCTCTAAGCTGGCTTACATACTGATTGACTAGAACGAGGCCTAATGAGTACTTACGGCATTGCGACAACATGTCAGCGATATTCGCATCTGCCAGAACCTGAAATTCATCGATGTATAAAAAGTAGGGTCTTCGTTGCGCAGATGGAGTATCGGCCCTTCCCATTGCCGCCAGCCTGAATCTCGCAACGAGCTGGGCGAGGAGAATATCTGTTGCGTTCTTGCCGAAGCGACCCTGTGCCAGCTTCATTACAATGATCTTCCCCGAATCCATTGCATGTCGGAAATCCAGAGCGAGTGAGCCATGACCCACGATGCGTCGAAGATGCGAGTCCTGTAAGAAGCGGTTAAATTTTGATGTAATATAGGGCGCAACATTTGTCAAAGTATTCTCGCCCATCTGTATTCTATCGGCTTCGTCAGCAATGTCTCTTACCTCCTCATCTTGCAGAAAACGCTTCAAATGGTTGCGGAACTCCTTGTTTCTGAGTACCTGCGGGAATTCGATAAGCGTCGGCACAAACTCGCCTTGGCAAGGCCGATCTCCCATAAGTAGCCTAAGGCCACTCCGGAAGTACTGCTCAAAAACTGGACCGAAAAAGTCGGGTGACTTGTAGATACTTAGGAGGGTCGTGTAAAGCGTATCGATGATTAAGTCCCGTTCTTCCACGGTTCTCCAGGCCAACAGGTTGATAGGAACAGGGTAGTCTCGGTCTTCTAAGTCGATGACAATCAAATCATCAGCCCGTGTTTTAGGAAACCTTGCGAGAAGGTCATCGGCTAGCTCACCGGGCGGATCGATGAGGGTGAAGCCAAGACCTGCATTAGCATCCTGCAGCATGCAGTTTAGCAGCATAGTAGACTTACCCACACCCGTTGCGCCGATACAGAGCATATGGTGCAGCCTATCTTTCAGTTCAATCTCAACTGGCCGACAAACGCCTCGATGCACATTCATGCCTAATCGCGTACCTGATACTGAGCCAGAATTAGTGGCCGTCTGCAGCGCAATAGTTCTGCATCGCTGTACTCTCAGACCAAGGTTCCGGCGATCATCGAGAAGTGGAACTCGAAAGGCGCCCGCTGCCTCTTCGGCCGACCATGGATCATCAGCAGAAAATTCAAAATGCTTAGCGCTCAGCTCCGGATCGACTTCCCGCACTGCATATCCCCCTTCGAACAGACTTTCCACTTGTCTACGGCCATGATCTCCAGTAATGCACTGCCCTAATCGATTGGCGGTGACATGATCCTGATCAGCGGGAGAAAGAACAAGAACGGCGCCTAGAACGGAACTATCCTGTATTCGGGCATATTGCCTCAGACTAGCGTCGAGAATAGCCTGAGCCTGGCCAGCCAATGTAATTTGACCAGAATCGGCTCTTGCCAGAAAGCGCTCACATGCGATGATCGTGTCTTCTAGGCGCTTTAATGTCCTCTGTCGGCGCGAGTCGGTAGAATCATGCCCAATTCGAATGACAATCCATCGGGGAGCCGTCAAGTTGAGCAACGATTCCAGGAGCATGGGAAACTCCTCACCAAATGAGGGCACCCATGGAAACGAATATTCAAAGCCGATATCCGACGCTGCGCGTGATTCGGGTGTTGATGCGCCCCGATACCCTATGGCGGTTCTTTCGAGAACAAAAGGCTGTACAGGAGACACCTGCTTTCTGTGATGACAGACAGAAAGAGCCGAGTGAGGAGTGAATGGGCGAAGGCACTCCTGGATCTGATCCCTACCAGCATAAGCCCATTCTCCGAATGGCCAGAAGGACTTCAGGAGAGGCTCAATCATAAGTGCGTCCGAGATAGCCCATTCACTCGCAGTCCCCTCATTCGGTGCTTGCACATGCCAGGCCAGGGAGATTACATTCTGGCCAGGAATCTCGGGAATGAGAGATGGCTTACTGTGAATGTGCAACTCGCAGGATATTGGGTGGGGCCAACGCGCAATAATATTCACCAGGTTCACGTTTCGCCGGTGCGCCTCACTGTAGATTTTCATGTCAGAAGCGTCGTAAGGAGAGTCTCTGAAAGACTCTGCCTGAATGGAATGCAGAGACAAAGCGAAGGTGGCGCGCACGCCAAATGCCTCGCGCCAGTGGCACACCAAGGGGACCTTCATTTAGACGCCTCACTGTCATTACTGTTCAGTCGTTGGGGAATATGGATACCTAAATCGCTCTCCAACGGCAGGCCCAGAATTCTCTTTATAGATGCTTCTGAGAGCCATGGATATGCTGACCCTAGTGCTTGAACAGCGGCGTCAATGCCGGGAGTTCTGGCATCCAAAGAATCATGCTCCATCTGCTTCTCAGGTCCACTAGCACCAGACTCCTTCACGCTATGCCTCCACTATGTCGTTCAATACGGTTAGGTAATCCCCAGGACCAACATTGCAACTTCGTGGAGCTACCAGGTCGTCCCTTTCAGGCAGCGCTACTGCTGTTGTTGCCCTATGAGCACCTGCTCGTCTCACTGCTGCTGACATGGAATGGTTTGGCCGGCGTAACTTGTACCATCGACGAGTGTGAGCTCTTTCCTCGAGTATGCTGAGTCTGCCCCTGTGATGAGGATTGCACTCTTGCGGCTCATATAGTCTGAGTACTGGTGATGGAGAGGGACCTTTTTCGCATGTGCGCAAAGCGACCACCCATCAACGATCTCGCCGCTTTGGACGCGGCCGTCTCCGGCTTCAACCGCATTGACCTTCTGTCTGCCGTTGCCGGACTTCAGCTCTTGCCGGAGAATGCGGAGCGTATCGTTCGGCTTGAGGCCTTGGCGTACCGTATCGCGTGCGTACAATCCAACCGATCTCGTAAGGTTGCACCTCACCTGCTTCGTGAACTCTGCAATTCGCCTGCATTGGGGACGATTGCCCACGCGGAGGACCCCTTCGACAGCGTCTTCTGCGAGGAGATGTCCTTTCATGGCGGCTCGTACAGAGTTCTGCCTGGGATCAATGAGCATGCCACGTTCATCCTGAAACGGATTCTGGAGTCGCTGTTCTTTCACCGTGACAACTTTCCCGATCGGGAATACGTGAGGATGGCGACTCGGCTGATCCACGGAGCCTTGGCGCTCAGTGAACGAATCTGTACTGCGGCAGGAATCACTAGGAACCCACAGATCGTAACGCGTTTCCAAGAAGACATCGTGGTTCCGGATGGAACGGTGCTGACGCGGCTGAAAGGCGCGGTGCAATTCAGCCGCGCGGGATTCGACCTTTTCCTGCGGAATTTTGGTCTGCCGCTCGATTGCCTACGGCCCTTGACGGCGACAGCGCAAGACTTGCAACTTGATGCAGACTTCCAAATTAGTGGCTTGCTCTCCCGGCAGCCCATCTTCGCAACGGGGGCCGATGTGGTCGTAGCCTCGCCGACCGAATTGTTGGCGGCGCTCCGCAATGCGCTCATCGCACTCGCTCAGGATAGAGGCGTGGCGGACGAACTTGCAGACCGTTTCGGCAGCGCAACTTGGCAGGCCGTACGGGAACACCTGAGTTACGTGAACTGCGACGCGATTCCCCTGCGCGTACCGGATTGGCTTGATCGCCCAAGAGTCGTTCACGACGGTTTCCTTTCGCTCGACACGGACAAGATCGTCTACTGTCTTGCAGTGACGGACTCGTTGTCGGGCTACGACCGACAGAATCCTTTTGCGCTTTGGGAAACGCCCGGCTTGAACGACGCGCTCAGCGCACGGCTCGATATTGTCGCTAACCACGTCTATGCGGCACAGCCTTGGGTGAACGAGATTTTCCTGATTCTTCTCACACAGTCTGTTGGGCGCTTCGTTGCGATTGGAGTTGGCGGTCCAGACCTGCCGACCTTGGCGCTGCCCGCAGCGGACCTATGCACCCTGTGTTTGCTGGAAGGCGGCAAAGACCTCGCGTTCTGGAAATTCGCTCTGGTTCGCTCCGCGACGCGCGAACAGGCGTACATCATACCGACCGGCGAGATCGACGAGTACGAGTTCTATCGGAAGAACCGTTACACATTCTACGCGAGCGATGACTATCGGCCAAACTGGATCTCGTTAGTCCCCGGGGGTGCAGGGGTCCTCCGGCGCGAAGTATTTCGGCAGCGAGATCCGCACGGGGTGCAGTCCTATGAGGCCAATAGGCTCGTGGAGGTCACATGCCTGATGTCGCCCGATGTTCCTGTCTATGTGCCATCGGAGCGCCTTGGATCTGAGCTGGCACTCCTGGTGGAAGGACTGCCCATGCCGGTATGGGTGACGGGGCCAGAAACGCCTGTATCCCGTGAGCAGTGGCGTATGTATGCGGAGTTCGTTGATGCCATCGCTTACTGGCTGTGGCAATTTGCAACGGCAATCTCACCGGTGCTGCAGGACATCCGCAGGAAGCTCCGGGTGCTGCGCGTGATTGTGGAATTGAACTGGACAGGCGATGCCCCGGACGAACCCACCGGCGTGACGGATGCCGAACATCCGATTGTGGTCACCGAAACCGACTCAGAGCGCGGCGTGATCGTCGTTCGATTCGAAAAGGCGATAGAAGACGCCCTCGCGACCGTGGACAATGCCGGCGAACGGCTTTTCATGCGTGAAATCCTGCTCGCTATACGGAGGTTGACGGACCACGACGTTGCGCGGGCGCTGCGCGAACATGCTCTCGCGAACACCATCGGTATCTTTGCTCCGTTAGGGTTGAAGAAGAAGGTCTTCGTCTTGAATGCAGGAAATGTGCCGCAACTCGATGGTCGTGGTCTGCCGCACCCGCGCCCTGTGCAGGAGGTCGACAAGAACTTGCTGCTTGATCCTATCGGAGACCACTTTCGTCGTGACCAGCAATTCGCCGTAGGCCCCATCGATCCGGCACGAACTCCGGCTGTAATCAACGAGATCGTCTCATTCTGCTTTCAGCAGTTCACGGAGATGGTGGCCTCTCTCTCGCCCGAAGGCCTGTTGGAGTGGATTGTCTTGCGTCACGAATCGAACGTGAGCAGCGCAACCAGAGCCAAGCTGCTGATGGCAACGCGGGTTGCATGTTTCGGTCAGTCGCCGGAGTTTCTCAAGGAAGTCTCGGACGGGCTCTCGGAACAGTCTGAAGCAGCCGTGGCAGGACGGTTCCTCATCGAGTACGTGGCGGCTCGGCCCCCGACGGGTCTCCGCCCAATGAGCCTGGGTGTCTATGACGCGCTGCTGTCTCGGGCGGCGATCATCACGACGTACGGCATGCTCAGCGACATCGTGCACTTCGAGATCGCTCGCGTCGATGTCGATATGCTCGGTGCAGGGCGCCTGGGATTCCGCCCAGATCAATATCGCGCGGCAATGCAGGATTACCGGATGCGTTTCGCAACGGCCCAAGCAACACAGGCCGCCGACCGGTTCCGCAGGCATTGGCAGCAGCCCGCTCCCGCGAGCGAGGATTGGCGGCAGGAAGTTGAAACCGCGACGCAAGCCGAGTTTGGCTTCCCCCTGTCGAAGCTGGTCGAACTTCTTTCGTTTGCAATCGAGATGGGTTTACGAAACCCACCCATCGTACGGATGAGGTATGAGGACGCCGTAGCCGCATTCGCCACGGAGGACGGATGGGATCGGCAACAGGTAGAAGCTGCATTGGAGATGTTCCTTTACCGTCCGCGGGGCAATTATCTGAAGCCGGGAAATAGTTATCGAGCTGAGGACGTGTATCCGTGGCGGTATGGGCGGCGATTGTCCTATCTGCGGCGGCCGTTCCTTGTGGAAGAGCAGGATGGGACATGGCTTGTATGGGGCCATCGCCACATGAAGGAAGCTCACCTGTACCTCTTGCAGACCTGTTTCGGCGGGCGAATGCAGGCGACAAGCGATGCTATGAAGGCGCTGGTCAGCCGTCACGCCAACCGGGAAGGAGAAGCGTTCAACGATCAAGTCGCTGATCGACTCGCGGAAAAGCCGGCGCTCGTTGTGCATCGCCGGCTCAAGAAGATCGGGACGGGCAAGAGCTCCATCCAGCCGCCCGGCGACATCGACGTTCTGGTTATCGACGAGGTCAGAGGCAAAATCTACGTTCTCGAATGCAAGAATCTCGCGTTCGCCCGGACCCCGTTCGAACTGGCAGCGGAACTGCGAGCTCTGACCGAGTCGACGCTTCACCACCGGTCGATGATAGAGAAGCATCAGCGTCGTGTGGTTTGGCTCAAGGCGAATCTCGACGCATTGCTCGCTTGGGCGAAGCTCGATCCTACAAAGCTGTGGGAAGTTCACTCGGCGGTTGTCGTAGACGAGCACGCGATGAGCCCGAAACTGCAGGATGTTGGGGAGCCTGTCTTCTCGCTCGAGGAGTTGCGGGAGGATCTAGTTGACTTCGGGTTGGAAGCGCTTTGCACAGCCACCTACGCGCCCTATCCGACAGATAGGGCCGACACCAACGAGTAGAAACCTCTTGCAGTACTCACAGTGCCTCCAGGGGGCTCCGCCGACCGATCCAGGAAACCAATCAT
>PMGP01000202.1:4811-4979 GCA_003156235.1 Acidobacteriaceae bacterium | reverse complement strand
CCCAGATGCCGCTGAACATATACACCAGCGCCCACAGAAACAGCACCGCCTGGGAAAATCTGATGATGACATACAGCGCAATGGCAATGAAAAACAGAGTACGGAAGGAGTGGCGGCGGGAGAAGCTGAGTTCCTTGCCGGACCAGAAGCGCCAGGTGCTGACCATCA
>PMGP01000202.1:0-4793 GCA_003156235.1 Acidobacteriaceae bacterium | reverse complement strand
TTGAAGCGCGCCAGCCGCGAGACCCCGCCGATGAGATAGAGGAAACAGATGAAAGATCCGGCGTAGAGCAGGTCCTCGTGCAACTGAGGATTGATGGAATCGGGCAGAAAGTGGAATCCCCAGATAAGCGCCAGCAGGCTGGGCGCCACACCGAAGGCAATGGCGTCGGCCAGTGAATCCAGTTCCCTGCCAAAATCACTGCATGTATTGGTCATGCGCGCGATGCGTCCGTCCAGCCCGTCAAAGGGAATGGCTAGAATGATGGCGATGGCTGCCCAGTCAAGGTGGGTGTGCGCGTTGCCGGAGTCGGTAAGGGCCGCCATGGTCTGGAGAATAGAAAAGAAGCCGGCTGCGATGTTGCCCGCCGTAAACAGCGAGGGCAGCAAAAACATTCCGCGGCGCAACTGCGCCCGCGCATTGGCCTTGACCTGTGTGGCATTGGGGGGCATCATCGGCGGCCTCCGCTTGATTCGTTGGGCAACACGCTGGCGCTCTTCGCGGTGGAAGCAACCGGCGGCCTCTCAAGCTCCGCCATGGACGCCAGCACGCTGGAGCCGCCTTGGACGCGCTGGCCCACTTTCACGCATAAAATCGCCTCGGCCGGCAGCAGCACGGTGACGCGGGAGCCAAACTTGATGAGGCCCACGCGCTGGCCGCGAGCCAGAGTGTCGCCTTCCTTGAGGTTGAAGACGATGCGCCGGGCCAGCAGGCCGGCAATCTGCTTGAAAGTAACTTCGATCCCCTCGCCGCGTACCGTCGCAATGTTCTGCTCGTTCCGGTCCGCCGACGCGGGGTTCATGGCATTCAGGTACTGGCCCTTCTGATAGCGCACGGAGGCGAGTACGCCGCCGATGGGCGAACGGTTCACGTGCACATTAAAAACGCTGAGGAAGATGCTGNNGTTTCGGTCACCAGCCCGTCTCCGGGAGAGACGATCAGGCCGGGGCCGGTGGGAATCGTCCGCTGGGGATCGCGGAAAAACCAGAGAAAAAACGCCGCCAGAAGCACCGGCGCGATGCTCCACGCCCAGTTGCCCGTAGCCCACGCCAGCGCAGCCGCCACTGCCAGCATGCTCAATCCGTAGATGTAACCGTCACGAACCATTGTCCCAAACGATTATACGGCTATTCGGCTCATTGCTGACACAGCAATGCGCGGCACGAGTGGCACACTGCCCGCTCGGAGGCCGCGCATGGCTGGCACTCAGGCAAATCGCCCGCAATCTACGATGCCCGCAAAAACCTAAGCAGTGATCGGCAGTCTGCGTTCCAGGGAGATAATCATGTCCTTGGCGTGCAGTTTCAGCTTCTTGAGCTTGATTTCCTCGATCTGCTCCTCTGTGGAGAGATACGGTTTCTGGAGCAACTCTTCCAACCGCTGAGCGTAATTACGATGTTCGGCATGCAGGCGATCAATTTCTGCGCTCAGCGTGGAATCCTGTACTTCATCCATCAAGCACCTCCGAGTTATAAGGAACAATTACATATATCGCCCCCAGAGCGCAATCCGCAAGTCAAAAAAAGACCAGAAGTAACCTCGACTGTGGAATTCGCCCCAAAAAACTCCCTTGCGTGACCGCAATCACGCCTGTTCGTTTGACTGTCAAGGCTTCCCGGCGTGAGCAGCCTCAGGTTCAAAGCCCTCCAGCTCCAGGCGCATCAGAATAGCATCTTCCGCCGGAGCCTGATAATAGCCCGGCCGGCGTCCGATTTCCACAAAGCCCAGCCGCCGGTAAAGTCCAAGCGCCCGCTCGTTGGATGCGCGCACCTCCAGAATAATCTCCGTAACCCCAGCCAGTCGCAGCCTGTCGGCCAGCTCGGCAAAGAGCCCCCGCGCCAGGCCGCTTCGTTGGTAATGAGCATCAACCGCGATGGTCTCCAGCTCGGCCTGCGGCGGAATCAGGCTGGCCACCGCCAGGCCCATCACCTTGCCCGCCTGCCCGCCATCCGTCACCAGCGCAATCCGCCGCGGTGTGGCATCCTGGTTCGGATCCATATCCAGCGCCGCCGTGTAGGCCTCTCGCGGCCATTGGGGCGCATCCTTCAGGCTCGCGGCGATCTCCATCACCCGGTCGAGGTCCTCCGGGCTCATGCGGCGAATTCGTGCGGCTTGAAATGCTGCGGGATAACTCGATTCGGAGGGAGGCGGGGGTTTCAACCCCCGCATTTTGCCAACATATTCGATGCGGGCTTTAGCCCCGGAGGCATCTTCTTCGTGCGGTGTACCGATGCGCTTCATGCCTTCGCCACCGCCGCCGCCTCGCCAAAAATCTCCGCATCCGAGCGGCGCAGGTAATTGCCGTCCAGCAGCGCCAGGTCAACAAACTCCCCGGCTGCCACGCGCGGCGCGCAAAGCCGCAGCGCATCGGCCGCGGTGGGCGCGGCCACGCGGACCAGCTCCGCATCCGGCCAGGCCGCGCTTAGCAGTTCAGCGGCGGTATCGTCGCAAACGGCAATCCGCTGGAGCGGCGTTACAATCGCCGCCAGCTCCGCGGCTCCTGCCAGCAGTTCTCTTGCCTGCCCATCCGGCCCGCCTACCCGCAAAAAAACCTCTCCGCGATGCGCATCCAGCGCCGCCGAATCAACGCCTGCCTTCCACCCCAGCGACGAAGAACTGTCGCTGGGGGCCCCGGCCTTTGCGGCGAGCACCTCAAGCCGCGAAACCGCGACCACCGGAATCTGCGCCGGCTCGGCCAGCCCCTTCACGGCAGCCAACCCCACGCGCACCCCGGTAAAGCCGCCGGGACCATTGACGGCGATGATGGCGCCGAGCTGCGGCAGTTGCACCCCGGCCATGCGCAGCATCTCGCCAGCGGAACCCACCAGCGTCTCCGAGGGGCGCTGTCCGTCAAGAGAAGTTTCGCCCAGGATATGAACCTCTCCGCTCGCCACCATCCCCAGCGCCAGCGAGCCGGTGGGGCCGCAGGTGTCAATGGCCAGCAGAAGCATCGATTCCGCCATGCGCCTCCTTACACCGCCTTCAGCGCCTGCTCCAGATCGGCGATCAGGTCGTCCTTGTCCTCGATGCCCACCGAGAGGCGAATGCGGCCTTGCGTAATTCCCATCGAGGCGCGTACTTCATCGCTCACCGAGCCGTGCGTGGTGGTGGCCGAGTGCGAGGCCAGCGACTCAACCCCGCCCAGAGACTCGGCGCTCAAGAAAATCTTGATCGCCGCGAGGAATCGCTCCGCATCCTCGCGCGACTCGACCTCAAAGCTCATCATGGAACCAAATCCCTTCTGCTGCTTCACGGCCAGATCGTACTGCGGATGGCTTTTCAATCCGGGATAGGCCAGCTTGCTCACCTTGGGATGCGTCGCAAGATACTCCGCCACGGCGCGTCCATTCTCCTCGTGCTGCTGGATGCGCAACGGCAGCGTTTTGATGCCGCGCAGGACAAGAAAGCATTCAAAGGGCGACATCACTCCGCCGGCCGCCTTCTGCACCAGCAGAAACCGCTCCTTGTGCTCGGGCGTCGAGCCGATCAGCGCGCCGCCCAGCCCGTCCGAGTGGCCGTTGAGGTACTTGGTTGTCGAGTGCATCACAATGTCCGCGCCCAGCGCCAGAGGGCTTTGCAGCGCCGGCGACAGAAACGTATTGTCCACGCTGACCTCGACGCCGTGCGCATGGGCAATCTTGCTGACCGCCGCAATATCCGTCAGAACCATCAGCGGATTGCTGGGCGTCTCAATGTGCATCAGCTTGGTGTTGGGCCGTATCGCCGCTTCCACCGCATTCAAATCGCTGGTGTCCACATACTCGATCTCGATGCCGTAGCCGGAGACGATGCGGTCGAAGAGCCGCACCGTGCCGGCATACACATCCTTGGAGCAGATCAGGTGATCGCCCGCGTGCAGCATAGCCACCAGCGCGGAGATGGCCGCCATGCCGGTGGTGAAGGCATGACCGCTCATGCCCCCTTCGAGAGCCGCCAGCGCCTCCTCCAGCCGGTCGCGCGTAGGATTGCCGGCGCGCGAGTAGTCCCAGCCNNTAAACAGGCACGTTCACCGCGCCCGTCTGCGGGTCCGGGTACTGCCCGGCATGAACGGCAAGGGTCGAGTATTTGTAGTTGGACATGGTCAGCGAATAGCTCCTAGCTTCTAGCTTATCGCGGCGGAGCAGGGGAACGGAAAACTCTCGACCTCCGGCTCAAGCAGGGGTACAATTGAGTTGCGATCATGATGACCAGCGCCCAGTTCTATCTCGCGATCGGCCTTCCCATCTTCTCCATCCTGCTCGTGTGGCTTGGATCGACGGTGGCAAACAATCGCGCCATCAACGCTCTCGGCCAGCGCATCGACGACCTCGGCCAGCGCATCGGCGACTTGAATCAGCGCATCGACGACCTGCGTTCGGAGATGAGAGCTGGATTTGCCGCCGTGAACGCGCGCATCGACCGCCTGGAAACCCGCTTTGATCGCATCGAGGACGAGGTCCACAAGGATCACGAAAGCCGACTGTCGCGTCTGGAAGCCCGCGTCTTCGCCCGCACCGCCTGACTCAACTCTCCCGCCACGGCGCACTCTTTGCTTTGCCCTGCATGAACGGCAAGGGTCGAGTATTTGTAGTTGGACATGGTCAGCGAATAGCTCCTAGCCTCTAGCTTATCGCGGCGGGGTCCTACTTTTTCTCTGCCGCCTCAGGTTGCTTGACCACCCGCGCCACCGGGAAGTAGCCGGTGCGCGTGCGCACGATAAGCTTGCCCTTGCCCTCGGCCTTGACCTCCACGCGACGGAAGCCCGGCTCGGTGTATGGCTTGGTGGAGTGGTAGCCCAGCGTGTACTGGTTGCGAAT
>PMGP01000439.1 GCA_003156235.1 Acidobacteriaceae bacterium | reverse complement strand
TGCCGGATGGAAGGATGGAAGGCCGGCAGCCGCGCGGGCGGCGGCGCTCAAGTCCGGCGCAAGATCGAGGTTTTGGCCGCTGAGTTGGTTAGTCCCGAGCGACCGGGAGACTGGAACCAGGCGCTGATGGAGCTGGGAGCAACCCTCTGCTCGCCACGCAATCCAAGGTGCGAGGAGTGCCCGGTGGCCGATGATTGCAAGACTCAGGGGGAGCATCCGACTGCGCCTCGGCCGAAGATGATCTGCCGCGAAGTGGCTCACGCGCTCGCGGTGCGCAGCGGTAGAAAGGCAGGCCAGGCACACCGCGAAGTGCTGCTGGAGCAGCGGCCGGCTACGCAGACCGTAATGCCGGGGATGTGGGAACTGCCGACTCTGATTGAAGCAAACGTTCCCGATGAGGAGCTGCGGCTGACGGTGCGCCACTCCATCATGCAGGTGAACTATTCCGTACGCATTCGCACGGTCTTTGCAGACGACATCGATGCGCTGACCGTTGCTGGCGGCGAGCGGCGCTGGATTCCGCTGAAGGATACGGGCGGGATGGCGCTGACCGGCCTCGCCCGCAAGGTGCTTACCCGCCTGCATCTGCTGGACGCCATTGCTCCGCAAGCGGGCGACGACGTACTCTGAAGGGTCGATAGGGAGAATCCATGCATCGCAAATTAGTTTTCGCTGTCGTGGCCGCAGGCATTGTGGCCGTCCCCTTTGTTCGCGCCCAGCAACCCGCAGCCAGTCAAGTTCCCGAGATTGCCGGGCTGCCTGCGGGTGCTCGCGCCGCCGCCGCTTCCATCGACCCGGAAAAGATTCGCGCCCATGTGCGTTTTCTTTCGCTCGACCTGCTGGAGGGTCGCGGCCCCGGCGCGCGCGGCGGCGAGCTGGCAGCCGAGTACATTGCCACGCAGTTTGCTCTCGACGGCCTGGAGCCTGCGGGCGACAACGGCACCTACTTCCAGCACGTTCCGCTCTACGCGGTGCATACCATCGAGGAGAAGACGAAGTTTTCACTGGCGCCCGCCTCCGGCCAGGCAATCGACCTCGCCTACGGGGCTGAAATTGTGTCGAAGGACCAGACCGGGCAGGAGACAGCTGACTTTGACGCGCCCATTGTCTTTGTGGGTTACGGCATCGATGCGCCGGAATACAAATGGAACGACTACGCCGGAGTGGACCTGAAGGGCAAGATTGCCCTGATGATCGTCAATCAACCGCCTTCGGAGGACGTAAAGTTTTTCAAGGGCAATGCGCTTACCTACTACGGGCGCTGGACCTACAAGTACGAAGAGGCCGCGCGCAGAGGAGCCGTGGGCGTGCTGCTGATTCACCGGACAGACCTTGCCGCCTACGGCTGGGAGGTGGTGCGCAACTCGCAGTCTGTTGAGAAGAGCTACCTGCAGAACGATCCCAGCGCCAAACTNNCGCGCGCACGTCGAGAGCCGCGTCCGCCGCTATGTCTCGGACAACGTGGTGGGCCGCGTGCCGGGGGCGAGCGCGGAAAATCAGGCTGTGCTCTACACGGCGCATTACGACCATCTGGGCATCGACCCCGGCATGAAGGGCGACAACATTTACAACGGCGCGGCCGACAACGGCACCGGCTGCGGCATCCTGCTGGAAATTGCCCGCGCCTATGCCCAATCCACCGTGCGCCCGCCCCATGCGGTCTACTTTGCCTCCGTCACTGCCGAGGAGCAGGGGCTGCTGGGCTCGGAATACCTGGGGCTGCATCCGCCGGTTCCCACCGCGCAGATGGCGCTCGACCTGAATTACGATATGCTGCTGCCCATCGGGATTCCCCGCTCAGCGAGCCTGGGCAACGCCGACCGCATCGACTTCTGGCCCACAATCCAGAGGGTGGCCAAAGCCTTCGACCTGGCCTTGCTGCCCGATCCCAACCCTCGCGCAGGCCACGCTTACCGCTCAGACCATTTTTCGCTGGCCCGGACAGGCATTCCCGCCCTCTCCATCGGTCAGGGTAATCTCTTTGAAGGGCACGATGAAGCCTGGGGAAAACAGCAGTCCGAGGACTACGTGAAGCACCATTACCACCAGCCCTCTGACGAGTACCGCGCCGACTGGGATTTCCGCGGCAACGCCAAGATGGCGCAGTTCGGCTTCGTGCTGGGCTGGCTGGCCAGCGAGCAGCCGAAGAGCATCGAATGGCTGCCCGGAGACGAGTTTGAGGCCGCCCGCAAGTCCAGACCTGCGCAGTAAAGCAATTTCACAGCACGAAATCTGTGAAAACGCTCTCGAATGGCCATGACCAACTTATGCGGATTTCCTCTTTCCTGTGTTTTCGCGGGGAGGGGAAACCCGTTTGCATGGCAAAATAATCTAGCTCAAAATGCTCATTTCATGCGATTTATTTCACGATTGTTTGATTTTTGACAAGATATTCACTTGAAAAGGGTTGACAGGTGTTCATCATAAGGTAGATTCATCCCAAGATAGGCTTTTATTACATCAGGTTCCGTATTAAACGACTGTCGGCTTCCCTGGCCGGCAGCCGGGCGGCAGAGTATCGCCGGCTCGATTGGAACCCCAGTGAAGAAGTGTAGGACCAATTTCAGGAGGAAAGCGATGCGTCGTTTAGCCATGTTCGTGTTTTTTGTTGTGTTTGCAGCCTTCGCCAAGGCGCAATTTGACACAGCAACAGTGCTCGGAACAGTGACCGATCCGAGTGGAGCGGTCGTTCCTCACTCTCAGGTAGCGTTGCACAATACAGCCACCGGTGCGCAAGCCACAGTATCCACCGATGACCGGGGAGAGTTCCGATTTGTGGACATCTCCATCGGCGCCTATGAGTTGAAGGTGACGGCGCAGGGTTTCCAGCCGGCTGTGGCCAAATTCGAGTTGACGGTTGGCGCGCACCAGCGCGTGGACGTGCCTCTGAAATTGGGTAAGGCGGAGACCTCGGTAACCACCATGGCCAACGTGACCCAGTTGGAGACCGAATCGAGCGAACGCGGGCAGGTGGTCAATGAACGCGAAATCGCCGAACTCCCCTTGAATGGGCGCGAATATTCGAAGCTATTGGAATTAACCGCGGGCGTCGTTCCCAACCAAAACCAGTTGTCCGAGGGCTACGGTCAGCGCGAGGGATCGTTCAATATCAACGGCCTGCGCAGCGTCTTCAATAACTACATGCTGGACGGGTTGGACAACAACATGTATGGCACCTCCAACCAGGGATTCTCGAATCAGGTGGTGCAGTTGTCGCCGGACGCCGTGGCTGAATTTCAGGTGGTGACCAACAACATGAGCGCGGAGTTTGGCCGCTCCGCAGGCGCCACCATCAACGTGGTCACCCGCTACGGCACCAACCAGTTCCACGGCCGTGCATGGGAGTTTCTGCGCAACACGGATCTGGATGCCACCGGCTACTTCAAACCGGATTACGGCGGCAAGCCGGCGCTGCATCAGAACCAGTTCGGCGGTACTCTGGGCGGTCCGCTGAAGAAAGACAAGCTCTTTTTCTTTCTCGACTTCGAGGGATTCCGTCAGACCAGCTCCCTTACCGACACGGCTACCCTGCCCACCGCCGCGGAGCGCGGCCTCACCAGTACCGGCGCGCAGCTTGGCTATTATTTGATTGACGACCCCATCGATTCCAACACGCAAGCGACCGGCACTTTGCCGGTTGACAACCCTTGCAACTACAACGTCGGCCATAACCCATGCAACAGCAGCAACTATCTTGGCGGCGGTCTGGGCCTGGCAGGCGGTCCCACGCAGGCTTTCCTGGGCGGTACGCAGTACTTGAACGGCCATATTACCTCGAAGGACGTCATACCCTATGCCGCGCAGATCGTACAGACGATGCTGCCGGCCACCACCAACAACAATCCCTCCAACAACTACATCGTCCTGCACCCCAATACCTTTGACCGCGACAAGGGCGACCTGAAGGTGGACTATGACATCAAGAAAAACCTGCGCCTCTTTACCCGTTACTCGCAGAGCAGGTTCAATGCCTATGATCCTGGAACCATTATTGGCGCGGCGGGCATGGGTGGTGACGGCCATGTCTATGCCCCGGTGATTCAGCTTGTGGGCGGCGCCACATGGACCATCAGTCCGAAATCCTTGTTCGAGGCCCGCTTTGGCTTCTCGCGCATGAAAGCGGGCAAGACTCCGCCGCTGGCAGGCGGACCCAGCATGGCGGCGCAGTTCGGCGCCAACTGGTCCGGTCTGCCTACCGATCCGCAGTACACCGGCGGCATCACCTACGAGTACTTCTCCGACGGCGGCTTCACCAGCCTGGGCCGTCTGTGGACCAGCCCCCAGTATCAGAACCCCACGCTCTGGAATCCCAAGGTCAACTACACCCGGCTGCTGCCGCGCCACACCCTCAAGCTCGGTCTGGAGTACACCATGCTGCACGTCGCGCAGCAGGATCTGCATCCGGTGATGGGAGGCGATGTCTATGGTGCGCAGATGAGCGGCATATGCTATACCGGCGTTCCTGTTGCCCCCGGCATATCAGCATACTGCTATGCATCTAACCCTTATGTATTTCAATCGAACTACCCCTACGACGGTGTTGCGACCGCCGAAACGAGAAAGATGTACGACTATGCCGACTTCCTGCTGGGCTATCGCGCCGAGGTCGGACTCTCCAACTCCCCCATTGCCCAAATCCGCGACTGGGGCTTCAGCGGCTACCTGCAGGACGACTGGAAGGTGAACAAGCGGCTGACGGTGAACCTGGGTCTGCGCTACGAGTACGCCACCCCCATCTACGAGGCCAACAACCAGCTTTCCAACTTCAATCTCACCACCCAGGCCATGGTGCTGGCCAGTTCCAGCGACCGCTATACGATCGATCCGAATAAGAAGGACTTAGGACCCCGCCTCGGCGCGGCCTTTAGCCTGGACAACAAAACGGTGCTGCGCGGCGGATTCGGCATCAGCTATTCGCACTGGAACCGCACCGGCTCCAGCTACCTGACCCAGAACGCGCCCTTCGGCATGAGTGCAATGCAGAATGTCTACCCTGGCCTCTCCACTTACTCAAATTCGCAGAGCGGATTCACGACCGCTTTTGTTAGCTCCCTCCTCAGCCCCACAAACTACAACCCGAAGAATGTGGCCATCCAGTACATGCCGCGCAACTCTCCCGACACGCAGGTTCAGAGCTGGTTCTTCTCCGTGCAGCGCGATCTGGGCCACAGCTTGCTGGTTGACCTGGCCTATGTGGGTAACCGAGGCATGAATGAGGTCATCATTAACGACGTTAACCAAGCGAACGACCCTTCACTCTCCGGTTCCTCGCAGCCGGCTACGTGCACGAGCTTAAACGAAAGCACTTGCTACTCCTTCCAGACCCGCGTTCCCTATCCCAACTTCACCTCGATCCTGGGAACGCTGCCCTGGGGAACGTCGAATTACCAAGGCCTGCAAGCCAAGGTGGAGAAGCGCTTCACCTCCGGAATCTACCTGCTGGACTCCTTCACCTGGTCCAAATCCATCGATACCGCCGCCCAGGCCCAGGACGGCAGCGGCGGATGCGATAACTGCGGCAATTACATCCCCTCGGTACAGAACATCTACAACGTGCAGGGCGATCGCGGCATCTCCGCGGACAACCGTCCGCTGATGAACGTGGCCTCCGTGGTTTGGACGCTGCCCGTCGGCAAGGGCCACCGGCTGGGAGAAAACTTCAACCGCGCTTTGGACACAGTGCTGGGCGGCTGGCAGATGACCGACATCTTCCAGGCCCGCAGCGGCGACCCGCTCACCATGGCCTATAGCCCAGACACCGCCACACAAGTATCGCCCTTGATCACCATCAGCGGCCGCAATGCCTACCGGCCCAACCAGACAGGCCCGGCTGTGGCGGCAAACAAGTCCCCTGCCGGGTACTTCAACACCGCCAATTTCTCCACCCCGGAGCCCTATGCTCCCTTCGGCACTTCGCCCCGCAACGCCGTTCGCGGCTACGCCTTCTGGCAGCTCGACACGGGCCTGACCAAGGACTTCGCACTCGCCCGGGGGGCTCACTTCCAGTTCCGTGCCGAGGCCTTCAACCTTACCAACAAGACCAACTACGGCGAGCCGAACACCATGTACAACGGCGCCTCCAGCACCACCTTCGGCGTGATCACCTCAACCCTGCCGGCTCGCGAGTTGCAGCTAGCCGCAAAGATCGTCTTCTAGGCGATTTTTGGCTTGGAAATTTTTCGCTAATGATGCGCGGAGGATTCTTCTTGAAGAAGAATCCTCCGCGCGTTCTTTTAGTCGTCCACCGGCTTCGCTAACCCGCTGGAGAATGAAATGGGTAGCCGCAATCTGCCAACTTGCTAACTCCGCGTAGCGGAGGCTAACTTGCTGCACTTTTACTAAAATCGCTACTTTGCCTTGTGGTTTAGATCGTTACACTTGCGTACAGACAATCTCCTGTTTCTTGTTAGTCCCCTACCGGCTTTGCCGACCCACGTGGCATGAAGCTGTAGCGCCGGCCTCCCGGCCGGCTGTAGCATGGACCTCCCGGTCCACGCTTGTTTCTTATCAGGCGCAATGATCCATGCCTTGGATCGTGCGTGTCAAGACGTGAGAACATCGCAGTATGCATACGGAGCGCCAACCATGACTAAACGACTCTTCCGGCCCGTTACAACCATTGTCTGCGCCACGCTTCTGCTCTCGTTCTATTCGCTTGTGATCGCTGTTATGAGCGCCCAGCAGACTCCCGCTCCGGCTCCGGATGTGGTTCTGGAGGGCGTGGTCACCGGCTCGCAAAATGAAAGCTACATCCAAGTGCCGTTCGTCGTGCCTGCCGGAACAGAGCGGGTTACGCTGACCTTTGACTACACCGGCAAGGAGCAGCATACGGCGCTCGACCTGGGCTTGCTTGATCCCGTAGAGCTTCGCTGCTGGTGCGGCGGCAACAAATCCCTCCTCACCGTGGGAATTGCCGATGCGACACCGTCCTGCCTTCCGGGGATTATTCCTCCGGGCAAGTGGAATGTTCTGATCGGCATGCCCAACATTCGCCCCAACGTGCAAGCGCACTACACAGTGAAGGTGTACTTCTCCTCCACGGGCGCGGTTGCGAGCGAGCCCGCGGTGTTGAACGCGCCGCTCCGCGCTGGGCCGGCCTGGTATCGCGGCGATCTGCATCTGCACACCGCGCAGAGCGATGGCCAATGCCCCAGCCAGTCGGGCAAGATGGTCCCTTGTCCCGTTTATTTCACTGCGGAGGCCGCAGCCCGCCGCGGGTTGGACTTTATCGCCATCACCGACCACAACGCCAGCTCGCAATACAATCCCATGCGCGAGTTGCAACCTTACTTTGACAAGCTGCTGCTGATTCCCGGCCGCGAAATCACCACCTTTCAGGGTCACATCAACTTTCTCGGCACCATTGATTTTGTCGATTTCCGCCTGGGCAGCAAAGATGTTCCCGACATGAATACTCTGCTGCGCAGCGCCGCAAGCCTGGGCGCGCTGACCTCGATCAATCATCCCGGCGATCCCAGCGGAGAAATCTGCATGGGTTGCGGATGGACTCCGGCGACCAAGGTCGATATGCATCTGCTGACCGCGGTCGAGGCGGTCAACGGAGGCAGCGAACAGTACGGAATTCCCAACATTCCTTTTTGGGATCAGCAACTGAACAATGGCTGCCGGCTGACGGGGATTGGCGGGAGCGACAATCACCTGCCCATGCAGCCGCTCGACGGAATTGGCTCCATCGGAAGCCCGACGACGGTGGTCTACGCAACCGAGCTATCGACTCCCGCGATTCTTGCCGGCATCCGCGCCGGACACGCGTTCATCGATCTGGCGGGAACCCGCGACCGCCTTCTCGAAGTGACAGCGCGAGCCGGGAATCAGGTTGTCCACGCGGGAGATCTTCTCACCGCGCCCGCGGGCGAAGCTGTGAACTTCGATTTGCGCGTAACCGTCGCCGCAGGCGGAACGGTTCGTTGGCTAAAGGATGGCCAGGAAGTCGCGCTCAAAACCGGCGCGGCTGTTTCTTCGGCGGATCAGAGTTTTTCTTTGGCCTGGGTGAGCGATGGCCGGCGCCACTGGTTCCGCGCAGAGGTAGCAGGCGCCGGCGGCAAGATGTGGCTGCTGAGCAATCCCATCTACGTCAACTGGGCGATTGCGAATCCGTGCGCTGACCACTATGGATCCGGCTCATAAATAAAAGCACCGTGCCCCATCCATTTCGCAGGCTTTATCGCGAAATGGGTGGGAGGGCAATAACACTATTTGAGGGCCGGATCAATAATCGTGCAGATGGTGGCCAGCGCGCGAACCGGTCTTTGCCGGATCGGCGCATCCTGGCGGGCATCTGCCGCATCAACTACAAGACAGGAATTATTGCCGCGCTGCCGGGTTTTCCCCTCGTGGCGCAGGGCGGTTAACGGAAACTGAACTCAGCAACATCCCCCAAGGAGGGACAATGGCAAGCAAGGCAAGCGCGGTTTGGACAGGTTCACTGAAGGAAGGCAAGGGCACGATCTCCACGGCGACGGGTGTGCTGAAGGACGCAAACTACTCATTCGCCACGCGCTTTGAAGGCGACGCCACAGGCACCACGCCCGAGGAGCTGATTGCCGCGGCCCACGCCGGCTGCTTTTCGATGGCCTTGGGCGCGCAGTTGGGCGAGGCGGGACTGAAGCCCACAAAGATCGAAACCCACGCGGCTGTTTCGCTGGGCAAGGTCGAAGGCGGATTCGCCATCACCCGCATCGCGCTGACCACCACGGCCAGCGTTCCCGGCGCGCTTCCGGAGGTCTTTGCCAAGGCCGCGGCCGAAGCCAAGGCGGGCTGCCCGATTTCCAAACTTTTCGCCAACAACACCGAAATCCTGCTTGACGCCAAGCTGGTGTAAGCCGCTCTCGAAGGCCGGGGCCGGGGCAATTGCTCCGGCTTTTTCGGCCCATTCTCACGCACCAAAATTTGACACAGGGTTCCGCATTTGCGAGACTCAGAGATGCTGCCTGTTCAGCAATATGCTGAACTTGTGTCTCGTGCCGAAGTGGCGGAATTGGCAGACGCGCGTGGTTCAGGTCCACGTACTCGCAAGGGTGTGGGGGTTCGAGTCCCTTCTTCGGCACCATGAATATTCTTATCCGGTTGAAGAACCTCGCCGCAAGCGGCGGGGAATCAGACCCAGGAAAGATTGATCCGGTCCATAAATTCAAGCACCGTGCCCCATTCATTTCGCAGGCTTTATCGCGAAATGGGTGGGAGGGCAATAACACTATTTGAGGGCAGTATCAATAACCCCTGAGACACTTGCAAAACTCAAAGAGGAGAGCAAGCAGTGGCAGGGTTTGCAAGAGACACAGATCTTTGCAGATAATTTCGGCATCTTGCAGCACAATAATTCTCAGGTGCTTTTCCTTCAATCGTCCTCCAAATGTGCCGCTAACTCCTTATCCTGGACGACTTTGCA
>PMGP01000141.1 GCA_003156235.1 Acidobacteriaceae bacterium | reverse complement strand
TGATGGCGATGTTGATCTTGATCTTCTCCTGCGCGATGGTGGCCAGTTCCGCCGCAGTCATCTGGAAGCCGCCGTCGCCGGCGATCACCCAGACCTCCTTATCCGGGCAGGCAAACTTTGCGCCGATGGCCGCCGGAAGCGCGAACCCCATCGTCCCCAGCCCGCCGGAGGTGATCAGCGTGCGCGGCCGTTCGTGGTGATAGTACTGCGCCTCCCACATCTGGTGCTGCCCCACATCGGTCACCACGATGGCGTTGCCGCCCGTGATGCGCCAGATGTCGTTGATGACGTGCGCCGCGTAAAGGTGACCGGAGTCGGGCAGGTTCTTGATGTCGCGCACCGCCACTTCGCCCTTGCTGGCTTCGATGGTCTTGAGCCATGCCGCACCGTCGCGTACGCTAATGCGCGGAAGCAACTGCTCCAGCACCTCGCGCAGATCGCCCATCAGCGCCACATCGATTTTCACATTCTTGTTCACCTCGGCCGGATCAACCTCGATGTGAATCTTTTTCGCCTTGGTGGCGTATGTCGAGAGGGTTCCGGTGACGCGATCATCGAACCTCATGCCGCAAGCGATCAGCAGATCGGCCTCCTGAATGGCGTGATTCACCCACGACTCGCCGTGCATGCCCATCATGCCCAGGTTGAGCGAGTGCGAGGCAGGGAAGCCGCCCAGCCCAAGCAGCGTTAGCGCCACGGGAATCTGCGCGCGCTCGGCCAGCGCATACAGCTGCTCCTCCGCGCCGGATTCAATGACCCCGTGGCCGGCCAGAATCACCGGCCGCTTGGCGTTGCGAATCAGTTCGGAGGCCTGCGCCAGATCGTGCTCCTCCACATTCAGCATGGGGTGAGGCCGATGCGGACGCGGCTCAGCTGCGGCAAAGTCAAAATCGGCCGTGGCCTGCTGCGCATCCTTGGTAATGTCCACCAGCACCGGCCCAGGGCGTCCGGTCTTCGCAATCTGAAATGCGTAGCGAATCGCCGGTGCAATATCTTCGGCGCGATTGATAAGAAAGTTGTGCTTGGTCACCGGCAGCGTGATGCCGGTAATGTCCACTTCCTGGAACGCATCGCTGCCCAGCACCTTGCTCGACACATTGCCGGTGATGCAGACAATGGGAATCGAGTCCAGCATGGCGGTGGCGATGCCGGTCACTAAATTCGTCGCGCCGGGTCCGCTGGTCGCAATTGCCACGCCCACCTTGCCCGAAGCGCGCGCGTAGCCGTCAGCCATGTGCGCCGCGCCCTGTTCGTGCCGCACCAAAGTGTGATGAANNGGAAACTTGCGCAGCGCGTCGTAGACCGGAAGAATCGCGCCACCCGGATAGCCGAAGACCTGCGTCACGCCCTCGCCCTCCAGCGTGGCCCAGACAATCTCCGCGCCGGTCAGGCGTGTGGGCGGATTATTCGGTGCATGCGTCTTGGCTTTGGTTCCCATGTGAAACTCCTTCTCAGTTGCTAGTTACTAGCTTCCAGCCTGTTTTCTGCTAGGCTCACTTCATTCTCAGCGGTAACTGATCTCTGATCTCTGTTCTCTGATCTCTGCATTTACGTCGTTGCTCCCTCGGATGCGCTCGTCACCCGATCCACATATTTGCGGAAGACGCCGCGCGGCCAACGCAATGCAGGCGGCTTGAAGCCNNTGAATCATGTCGCCCTCGTGCACCGCGGCGATGGGTCCGCCAACGAACGCTTCCGGCGCCACGTGTCCTGCGGTGAAGCCCCGTGTCGCGCCGCTGAAGCGTCCATCGGTCAACAAAGCCACCGTCGCGCTCAGCTCAGCATTCGAGCTGATGGCTGCGGTCACTTGCAGCATCTCTCTCATGCCCGGCCCGCCCTTCGGTCCCTCATAGCGAATCACCAGCACATCGCCCGGCTTGATCTGTCCGGCTTGCACTGCGGCAAACGCGTCATCCTCGCGGTCAAAGACGCGCGCCGGTCCGCGATGCTCCACGCGGTCGGCAGCGGCAATCTTCATCACGCAACCTTCTGGAGCAAGATTGCCCTTGAGAATCACCAGGCCGCCATTGGGCTTGATGGGCTTCTCGAATGTGCCGATCACTTGCTGGCCCGCAGTTTCCTTGGCCAGTGCAGCTTCTTCGGCCAGCGTCTTGCCGCTGATGGTCAGCGCCGAGCCGTCAGCGTACTTCGCGTCAATCAACCGCTTGGCCAGTAACCGCGACCCGCCAGCCGCCTGATAATCCGAAGCGACAAATTTACCCGCTGGAGTCAAGCTACAGATGTACGGTGTGCGCTTGCTGATAATGTCGAAATCGTCAATGGTGAGAGGAATGTTCATCTCCCGCGCAATGGCCAGCAGATGCAGCACGGCATTCGTCGAGCCGCCGCTCGCTGCCACGCTGGCGATTGCATTCTCCAACGATTTGCGAGTAATGATCTGCGAAGGCCGGCGATTGGCGCGCACCGCGTCCATCAACATGCGTCCAGCTTCGCGCGTGGCTTCGAGCTTATCCGGACTGGTGGCCGGAACGCCGGAAAGTTGAATTGGCGAGATGCCCAGAATCTCTCCGCTCATCGCCATGGTGTTGGCAGTGAACTGCCCGCCGCATGCGCCCGCGCCGGGACAGGCGTGAGCCTCCAGTGCCTCCAGACCCGCATCGTCGATGCGCCCGGCGGCATGCGAGCCAATGCCCTCAAAAACATCCTGAATGGTAATGTCCTTGCCGTTCAGCTTGCCCGGCGCAATCGATCCGCCGTAAAGCATCATCCCCGGAATGTCCAGCCGGCACAGCGCCATGATGATGCCCGGCATATTTTTGTCGCAGCCGCCGATGCCGAC
>PMGP01000352.1:11904-14351 GCA_003156235.1 Acidobacteriaceae bacterium | reverse complement strand
AGGGGCTAAAGCCCGTCGTTTTTTATCAAGCATCTGCGGCACGACTAAAGTCGTGCCCTTTCAAATCCTGATTTCTACCACGGGCTGTTAGGTACAACTGCCAGTATATCGCCCATTGCGAGGCGGGTGCTGAAGGTTGCCCCCGCGGAATAGACTTGTTGCTGGGTTGCGTGCAACTAATTCGCCGTGACCGTGTCTTAACCCCCAGGAGAATCCCATGAAATCAAGTCTTGGTATTTTGTTCCTTACCGCATCTCTCGCCTTTGCCGCGCAGGCACGGGCAACGGTCCTGCCGGACGCCTGCGGCGACGACAAGGTCAAATTTGACGTCAAAACAGAAAAGGGTCAGTCCGCGCCTGCCACTCCCGAAGCAGGCAAAGCGCAGATTGTCTTTATAGAAAACGAGAATCACATGATCGGCCCTTTCATGTATGCTACGGTTCGTTTCGGACTGGACGGAGCCTGGGTGGGCGCCAACAACAACAACTCGTACTTCACACTTGATGTGGCGCCAGGAGTACATCACCTCTGCGCGAGTTGGCAATCAGCCTTGGGCAAAATAGAGAAGAATGTCGATGCGGCATCCTTCACCGCCGAGCCGGGTAAGGTCTACTACTTCGCGGCCGATGTCACGGTGATTCCCACCGGCGACAACCACGCCAACATCACCTTCGGGCTTTCGCAGTTAGACGAGGATAAGGGCAAGTACCGGGTCAAGGCCTGGAAACTCGCTACCTGGAAATCCAATTAGCTTTACCCCGTTTTTCGCATTGCAGGGCGTCCATCGTGCATAATCACTTTAGATGCCCTTCAACCGCCCCATTCCGGACGACCAACCGCGCAGCAAGCCTTCTACTGCAATTCAGGGGCTGGTGCAGGCGGAAAAGCTGATGCAGATTGCGCTTTTGCTGCCCTCCTCGGCATTTATAGGCTGGCTGGCCGGAGCCTGGGCCGATAGCCACTTCCACCAATCGTGGATCGGCATCGCCGGGTGCGTTTTTGGCGGCGTTTCCGGGCTGGTTTATGTGGTTCGGCTGATGATCACGACCGAGAAAAATTCCCGTATAGAAGATGTGCCCCAGAATGGAACCGGAGAGGATAGTCCTGACAATACGTTATGACCCAGGAAACCCACCCAATCGTTGATTTTACCCATGATGATCTGGAATCGCTGTTCAAGCGGGTACTGCGTAACATACTGATTCTTGGTTTGTTATCCGCTCTGGCGGTACTGATTGGATCCGGCTGGCACAATGCCGCGATGCTGGCCGTGGGAGCCGCAATCTCGGCCGCAAGCATCCTGGAGTGGCGGCGGATGGTCCGCGTCATTAACGCCAGACTCGATATGCAGAAGACCGCCACGAATGCCTACGCAGTGGCACTCTTCTTCGTACTCAAGCTCATCCTCTTTGCGGGGGTGATTTATGTTAGCCTGAAATATATCCAAGGCTCTGTATGGGCGCTTCTCTACGGCCTGGGTCTCGCGGTATTGACCATTGGCTGGGAAGGTATCCGGATGCTCAGGGACTGAGTGGTTCCCTCAACAAGAGCTCACGGCTGGAAACGGAAAGACTCAAATCATTATGCCGGAATCTTTTGCGCTAGTTCGTTGGTTGAACGCCCTCTTCATGGGGATCGAGGCCAAGGCTTTTCAATCGATCGGGATTCAGCCGACCGAGGCCGCTCAACAGGCCGTAAAGGTCAATCAGGCTTTCGGGCTGGAACTGCTGGTCGCCGCCGGGCTGATCGCTTTCTTTGTCGTCGTGCGGATGACCCTGGCGGTGGAGAAGCCCAACCCGGCGCAGCAGATCGCCGAGATGGTTCACGAGTTCACCGGCAGCCAGGCTGACCAGACCATCGGCCACGGCTACCAGCGCTTCCAGGCTTTTGTTACCTGCATCTTCCTCTTTGTTCTATTCAATAATCTGCTGGGGCTGATCCCCGGTCTAGCTGCTCCCACAATGTCGCCGTGGGTGCCGTTGGGCCTTGCGGTGCTCACCTTCTTCTATTACAACTATCAGGGACTCCGCGCAAATGGCTTAGTCGGCTATCTGAAGCAATTTGCCGGACCCGTCTGGTGGCTTGCGTGGCTGATGTTTCCCATTGAGATTATCTCCAATCTAGCCCGTATGATGTCGCTCACCATTCGTCTTTACGCCAATATGTTCGCCGGCGACATGGTGACGCTGGGCATCTTCTCGCTGGCGCCGGTGGTCATTCCCTCGGTCTTTATGGGATTTCATGTTTTTGTTTCCTTTATTCAGGCTTACATCTTCATGCTCCTGGCTATGATTTATCTTTCCTTAGCGGTATCGCATGAGCACTAAACAGCGGTCAGTGGTCAGCCGTCAGCTTTCAGTATTGGCGTCTGTCTGTGAACGTACTAGCTGTAAGCTGACGGCTGATAGCTGAAAGCTGTTTTTCAAGAATTCGCCGGAGAGCGCTTC
>PMGP01000352.1:0-11898 GCA_003156235.1 Acidobacteriaceae bacterium | reverse complement strand
CGGCCTTCGCGGATGGCGGCTCTACAGCTGCCAACCTTGCACCCATCGGCGCCGGCCTCGGCATGGCGCTGGCTGCGGGTCTCTGCGGCCTCGGCGAGGGCAGGGCCGTCGGCTCGGCTTGTGAAGCGTTGGCACGCAATCCCGGTGCCCGCGCCTCGATCCAGACCTTTATGATTATCGGTCTGGTTTTCATCGAATTTCTCAGCATGATGACCTTCGTCATCATCCTAATGAAGGTGTAGTCAGGCTCGTTTCCACCCAGCAAAACGGCCNNGAAGGCTATAGAACTTTCAGCAGTCCATCCAGATGAATGAGTTCGATTCCGGGAATCGAGGCGAATCGATCGTCATTTGTCATGAAGGCGGTTGCTCCGCATACCCGTGCCGTGGCAAGTTGAATCGAATCCGGGGTCTTCAAGCCATACGATACGCGCATTTGAGCGGCTTCGGCGGCGATCTCCGCGGAAACGGGAAGCGTCTTCAGATTGCGGGAATCCAGCAGAATGCTGGAATACTGCTTGGCCAGACTTTGATTGCCATACTTGTAAGGATGAACAAGAACTTCGGTGAGCGTGAGCGTCGAAGTGACGACCTGAAAATCGCCATACTCCATGGCTTCAAAGAATGGATCAACGAGGGGAAGGTAGATCGCGCGCTCTTCAACGTAATAGATCAGCGGCGCTGTGTCCAGGCCGACAATCGTCCCGTGCAGCTTCCTTAGCCATTCCATGAGGCGCGTTCTTGATTGACGTATTCCTGTGCGTCGATCCCTTGCCAGATTTCCTTGCCAAGACCGCGCAACTCCATGATGCTGTGCTGCGGTACGGGAGCAGCGCCCTCGCTGGCGCGAGTCCTCAGTTCTTCAATCAGGCGCAATTGCTCCTCATGGCTGAGCGATTCAGCCATTGCAAGCGCGCTTTCATAGGAAATGGCAGCCACAGTTCGTCTCCTGCTTCATATCATAGCCGCATTTTAGCTCCAGGACAAAGCAGGAAATGGTGCGCTATCGGCCGGTAGAGGGCCCGCCCCGTAGCATCTGAATGGCCTGCCGGTAGCTCAGATCCGCGGGAAGTGGCTGAAACTGGGTGAATTCCTGCACGGAGTCGGAGCTTTTGTCCTTGATGAGAATGCGCATATCCATCTTCAGCCTGAGTCGTACGATCCGCCACTGATGCCCGCCCACATCCGCCTGATCGATCTCGACCCATCCGCCCTTGTCCATCTGGACAATGCCCAGGGCAATCTCCTTGTCCTGNNGCGAATTGCGGGTTGGGTTTGAAGGTAAACTTGGCCACGGTTCCTGTGGCGACCGTGCCCATTCCAGCGAATTGGTAGAGGAAAGCGTTGGGCAGCACGCGCAACACCTTCATAGCACGCGCCGTATCATTGTCCTCGCTCTGCTTGCGATGGCGCTGCCGGGCAGGGTCGCTGAGCAGCGCGTCCAGTCTGGCCTCTTCCAGCTGCTCGTCTAGCTGGCTCAGCGGCTGGTTGTTGATGGCCACCAGGCGGGCCACATCGCCGTCGCGGGTCTCGGCAATCTCCTTGGTCGAGGTGAACCGCGGGCTGGATTTGCGCAGNNGCCGGTAACGCATGGGGTGGTTCAAGTCCTGGGCAGTGCGCGCCTCGGTGGCCAGCGCCCGCGCCACCAGCACCTGGGCCTCAGTGGGCGTAAGGGCAACAGGCTGCCCCAGGGTAGCTCCGGCGAAGGAAAACAGCAGGAAAAACGGTAAAATATTGCGCACGATCTTTAGTTTAACGGGCATGGGCCGTCCGTGAATGTGGATTGAATCCCTTTTCTGTTAGACGAAGATATGCCCTTTACGATACTTTCATTGAAGCCATGGGGCTCGGTTGCGTATAGTGCGTTCAGGGCCCATTACAAGGCTAGAACTTTCTTAGAGGCTGTAGCAGACGGCTTTCGGCCAATGCACCCCCACCTCCCGGGGGAGCAGCGGCTGGTCCTGACGAGCTCCGGATTGCGCATTCTCTGAGTATTCTTGAAGCAAGGTCCGGGGAAGGAATTACATCATGTCAGTTGAAAACGTTCCCGCACACATCGGCAAGACCATTGTGATTTGCGGCGAAGTGAAGGGCAGTGAAGATTTGATTGTGGATGGGCGCGTGGAGGGTACCGTGAGCCTCTTGGAGAGCCGGTTGACCATCGGCCCCAATGCCAACGTTGCCGCCGATCTCTCCGCCAAAGACATTCTGATCATGGGCCGGGTTCATGGCAACCTGGTGGCCAGCGGCCGCGTCGAATTGCGCGCAGGCAGCCAGGTGGAAGGCGATATTCGCGCCCTCCGCCTGGCGGTGGAGGACAATGCGGTCTTTCGCGGCAAGGTGGACCTGACGCAGGCTGTTTCCAAGGGCTCTGAGGCCGCAATCGCGCCGCGGGCCGGTGGCATCGCTTAACAGGAAGCTGCGCGCCGGTTCCGCCGTGTGCCGGCTGCCGGAGTGCAAGAGGATTTGAAGGTGTTCAGCCACTGGTTTGACAAGAAAGAGGAGAGCGTAGATCCCGCTTCCCTCCCAGGTTTTTCCGGGCCCAAGGTGCCGCGCCATTCGGGCGGATGGGCAGCTGTGCGCAAGCGGCTGAATACGGAGTCCACTCTTCAGACCATTGACATAGGCTATACGTCTCCGAGCAACGTCCACTACCTGACCGGCCTGGGCCACAACGTCTACGTGACCGACTTGGTCCGCGACGCCTGCTCAGGGAACTGGCAGACCGGCGTTGACGAGGACGGCAAGCCGATCTTGAATGTCGAGGGCTTTCTGGAGCAGGCGCTGAATTTTGCGGGACGCAAGTTTGACGTGGTGCTGTTGTGGACCGCTCTCGACTATCTGCCCGAAGCTTTCGTGGCGCCGGTGGTGGCGCGCCTGTTTGAGGCCATGAACCCGGATGGGATGGTGCTGGCTTTCTTCCACATTCTAACCAAGGACATAGAGACGGATCATTGCCGCTACCACGTTACCCCCGGCGACGATGTCGAGCTACAGATAGCGCAGAAGTTTCCCATCCAGCGCGCCTTTAGCAACCGCGGCATCGAGCGGCTCTTCTCCGCCTGGTCCGGTTACCGCCAGTTTCTGGCCAAGGACGGCGTCTCGGAAGTCATCATTACGCGCTGACGGCATTGGAAAACAGGGACTAAGGGACTAGGGACTAGGGACTAGGGACTAAGGGACTAGGGACTAAGAGACTAGGGACTAAGAGACTGAGGGACTAAGAGACTGGAGGTGAAGGCTGATGGGACAATCGTTCAAAGATCTCATAGTTTGGCAGCGGTCAATCGAATTGACGGTCAGCGTTTATCAGTTAACCTCTACATTTCCAGATTCCGAACGCTTCGGCCTCACCAACCAGATGCGTAGAGCTTCGGTTTCCATCGCCAGCAATATCGCAGAAGGATATGGTCGCGCAACAAAGGGAGAATATGTTCAGTTTCTGGGACATGCTCGCGGGTCGTGCTCGGAGCTTGAAACTCAAATTGTTATCGCAAAAAAGCTCGGATTCGGCGCGCCTGCTAGTCTTCAGACAACTGAATCACTATGCAATGATGTAGGCCGGCTTCTGGGCGCGCTCATGAAGTCAATTCGCTCGAAGCAGTCCCTAGTCCCTTAGTCCCTAGTCCCTTAGTCCCTTAGTCCCGATACAAGGAGACCCATGATGAACTTGCAGGGCGCGCGCATTACCTGGCTCGGACACGCCACCGTGCTGGTCCAAACGGCCAAGGGCACCAACATCCTGATCGACCCATTCATCGCGGGGAATCCGAAATACCCCAAGGATTTCGTTCTGCCAGCGAAGATCCATTACATCCTGCTGACCCACGGCCACTCGGACCATATCTCCGATGCCTTGCCGGTGGCCGCCAAACACAATTCCACCGTGGTGGCCATCTATGAGCTGGCGGCTTATATGGCGGAAAAGGGCGTGGCCCATACCATCGGAATGGCTGTGGGTGGCACCATGCAACTGGACGATGTGGCGGCAACCATGGTGGAGGCCATACACTCCTCCAGCGTGCAGGATGAACAGGGAACCCACTATGTTGGGATCGCGGCAGGGTTTGTATTGACCATTACAGATGGTCCGGTCCTTTACCATGCCGGCGATACCGCGGTCTTCTCGGACATGAAGCTGATTCGCGAGCTATACCGGCCCGAAGTTGCCATGCTTCCCATCGGAGGACACTTCACCATGGGTCCAGTGGAGGCAGCGATGGCGGTGCGCTTTCTGGAGCCGAAAATCGTTCTTCCGCTGCACTTTGGAACCTTCCCGCCGCTGACCGGAACGCCGGATCAACTGGCCGCACTTGTCGATGCCGGTGTTCAGGTGGTGCGGCTGGCGCCAGGAGAATCTATCTAGGAACTTGTTGAAAAACTCAGTATTGTGTCAGGGCCGACTGGTAGGTCAGGGTTTTAGCCCTGACTGGCGAAAATGCCACATAAACGATGCGGGCTTTAGCCCCTGAGGGCGACAATTGCTGTTCCAAATTACTATTTCAACAAGTTCATAGATGAATGCGTTACTGCCAGGAGGGTGGGGCCGGCAAGCCAGCCCCAAATCCGCCCGCGATTTCAGTTACTTGCTGGGCGCTGCTTTCTTCTTCTCTGCCCAGCGGAGCTTGACGGCATCGGCAATGCGCTTCCGTCCTTCGGGGGAAATATGCCTTTTCTTCCTCTTCTTGTAGGCTCTCTTGACGGCTGGGGCGGCCGCAACCTTTTTGTGCGCGGCTCCGAAGCCGCTGGCCAGCAGAGTGCGCGCCCGTTGCAACTGTGCAATTTCGTGATCGATCTGAATCAGAATTTCCGATACTCCCACGGTTCCTCCTGTTGGATGCTGGTAAGTGATTCCCTTTGCCATGCGTAAAAAATCATGCGCGCGAGCAAATCACCATCCTGACAAACACAATACGCAACTTAAGGCACTTTTACAAATTAAAAAAATAATTAGCACCACAAATGTAACGATAGGAATCGGCGGATAGCTGGTGCTTGAGTTATCTGACTGGCGATTACTGGAGCGTGTTTCATAAACCAGCTGTGTGTCAGGGCACGACTTCAGTCGTGCCGAAAAGGGCCCTAAATACAAAGGGTTTTAACCCTTGAGGGATTGTAAATGAGACATGCGGCTATTGATGAAATACGCTCTAGAGATAGCGCGAAGGTCTCGGCGGAGGCAACTGGCCGGATGCCGTGGGAAGACCGGAAATCTCCTGGCTGCCAGGTTGCGCGTACGTCGGAGCATCAGCGGCGCGATAGTTGCGCAGGTCGCGCAGGATGTCCTGCTTTTCGCGGGCATACTGGCCGGCCAGATTTGTCAAGGCATAGGTAATGATGTCGCTATGGTGCAGATCCTGCATGGAGGGATCGCGGCGCATGTTCACCCATAAACGATGCACCAGCTGCACATCGTCGGGGCTTAGCTTGGGCGCGTGCGGCCCGATATAGTACACCTTGGCTTCGCCGCTGGGCTCGACGACATAGAAGTTGAACTGTCGCTTGGGCTCCGGCAGCGCCTCCCAGGCCTGTCCCAAATGAAAAGCCTGCTCTCCGGCGGTGATGGAGTTGGAGGCTCCGGCGACCACCGAATCCACCTCCAGCGAGTTGGCGCTCTGCGCCAGCGCGGTGAAGACGTCCCCGGCGGGGATCATAAGCAACGATACCTTTTTGCCAAAGCTCTCCGCAACGGAGATGGCCTTGGTGAAGATCATCTGCTCGTGCTCGCTGAAGCTCTGGTCAGCGGCGCTCAGGTACTCCGGGCCGCCCACGCCCATCATGCGCACGCTGATGACCACCACGTCCTGATCCTCGGTGCTGGTGTGAGAGAGCGTCCATTTGAGCGCGAAGGGGTTGGCGGCATCGTGCATGGTCACCATCACGCCTCCGGAGCGGATGGCCGCGGACTCCCGGCTTACCGTGTCCTGGTGCTCCAGTTGGAAGATATCCTTCATCTGGTGTGCGGTCAGGGCATGTTTGCGGAGGTTGGCGCGCTCGGAGACGGTAAAGATAATGAAGAAGGCCGCTGCAAATATGACTCCGCTGACCGTGGCCACTGACTTGGTGAACAGGTTGACGATAGCGACGGAACTCAGCACCAGGAAGACCGAGAGCAGCCCGATGGGAATCTCGAAGTTTCCGATGCGGATGTTGGGAGGAACCTTCCAGCCGCGCTCGCCATGATACTTCCAGCGCAGCACCAGCATGGCCAGGCTGTTGAAGGTGAACGACCAGATCACGCCAAAGGCGTAGGCCTCGCCCAGGAGGATGACGTTGCCCCGGCTGGCGATGATGGTGATCATCTGCAGGATGAAGATCATGTTGATGATGCGATAGCTGGTGCCAAACTTTTTGTGCGGCTTGCGGAACCAGTCGGTCAGCACGCCGTCCTCGGCCACGCGCATCAGCACGCCGGTCGAGCCGATCATCGAGGTGTTGATGGCGCCGGAGAGAATCATGAATCCGACCAGCACCACGAAGATGCGGAAGGCGATGCGCCAGAACAAGGGGCCGACCATGAACATGGCCACGCCGGCGATCAGGTTGTCCTGATAAATGTGGGTGATTTGCCAGGATGGAATCAGCATGGAAGCCAGCAGCGTGGCGCCGCCGGTGAAGATGAGGCTGTAGATGGCGATGACAATCGCCGCCCGCTTCAGATTCTTCAGCTTGGGGTGCTCGATCTCGCGGTTAACCTGCGCCAGCGTCTCCTCGCCGCTCATGGCCAGAATCGAATGGCCAAAGGCCATGAGTATGCCGAACAATCCCATCAGCGGAAGCAGTTGCGGCATTCCACGCAGGAATCCCAGGGCGTCGTTGCTGAAATGAAGATTGGAAGGAATAGGCGATGGCGGCAGGTGAGCGCCGGGTGTCATGAACACCGAGTAACTTCCCCATAGCAGTAGTATCACCACCATCACCGTGGTGATCTGCATGACGCGCAGGGCCTTGCCGCTGGATTCTTCAATGCCCTTGACGTTCTGCCACCAGAAATAGATGGTCACTGCGGCCGCGAACAATGCCGCGGTGTGATTCATGTTGAACTGGAAGGGATGATGATGCGCGTCCAACAGAGCCGGAGGAAGCCAGTGGCTGGTGTGGGCCACGATCAGCAGTTCGTTCATCAATCCTGTAATGTATTGTCCGGCGGAGACGCCGGAGATTGGCCCGGTAAGAATGTAATCGAACATCAGGGCGGAGACGCTGAGTTTGGCAAAGCCGCCGCCCAGAGCTTCTTTCACCACTCGGTAGACGCCGGCGCGGGTGTACATCGAACAGCTTTCAACGTAGACCGAGCGCACCGCAAAGCTGAACAGCATGATGCCCAGGATGAACCACGGCGCCGCCTCGCCCACCATCTGCTCGGCGATGCCTCCGGCATAGAAGGCCGAGGAGCCTAAATCATTCAGAACAATGGCAGCCGCGCGCCAAAAGGAGATAAACGTCAGCATCACCGAGGATGCCACGATGAGTTTGACGCGGTCGGAAGGCGGGGCAAAGGTCGTTCGGGTGGATGCCATTGCGATTGTGCCGGCTCCAGAGCGGGCTATTCTGGGTTGCGGGAACGGTAATCATCGCCCGCACTGCGATGAGTTTATTTCCAAATCAAGACGGAGTCAATGGTAGAGAATATGCCATGGCGGATTGCGCCCTCAGGCGCGTGACTCAGGCGGCTCATCCTTGCCGAAAAGTTCTATTCCGTCCTCGACAAAACTGATGAGCACAACCACGGCGGAGCCCACCAGGCCGACGAAAAACATGACTTCCAACACACACATTGCAACTTGAGCCAGCAGCATAAGTAAATTGTAGCCTTTTCACCCGCTCGGTTCACAGGATGCCTTGAAGAATGTGCCGGACCAGCGCGGATAATCCGTGAATTACCTCACCTTGGCTGGTAAGTCCGCGTAGTAGCCGGTGCGATGGCGAATATTGAAGGACTGGGGCGCGGCTCTGGGAATGGTAACCTGAATGTGGTGGAAGGCCCTTCCCGGCTCCTGATTTTTTGGATAGTAGCTCAGCAAGTATTGCGTGCGCAGGTCGTCGCTCACACGCGCGAAGGCCTTGTCCAGCCCGCCGTCGCTCACATAGAAGCTCTTGCCGCCGGTCTGCTCCGCCAGGGTGATCAGCGCGTGTTCTCCGCCCAGGTCGCGGCCGGCGCTGGCCTCGATGGGCACGTCGATGAGGCTATAGATCATGACTTCATTGCGCAGCGCCTGCTCCAGAGCCTGGGCGTAAGTGGCGTTGCTGGCGGTATCGTCGCCGTCGGAGATGAGCACCAGCACCCTTCGCCCTGGATTGCCGCCTAACCGCGCCGAACCCTGGCAGATGGCGTCGTAGAGCGCCGTAGCCCAATCGCCGCGCAACTGGCCCAGCCCGTGATCGATCTCGCCCACTTTGTTGGTGAAGGGCGTCAGCTCGCGCACTTCGGTGGCAAACTGCAAGAGGCTCATCTGGTCTTGAGGGCGCAGCAGGGCGTGGGCAAACCGCCGTGCCGCATCCGCTTCCTCGGCCATGTCCTTGCGCACGCTGCCGCTGGTGTCGATGGCCAGCGTCAGATTCAACGGCAGCTCCGACTGGCGCTCGAAGACCGAGATCTGCTGCGGCCGGCCGTCCTCGAGGAGCGCAAAGTCCTCGCGCGTCAAGCCGGCCGCGAGAGCCCCTTTCTGGTCGATCACGTTCACAAAGACGTTGACCAGCTTCACATCCACGTGCAGCGTGAGCTCCTGTGCCGCCAGCGTCAGGGGCGCCAGAGCTAGCAGCGCCCGGAAACTGGCCCGCCAGCATTTTTTCATCCCGCCAAAGGAGTGAATACGAGCCTGCATTTCCAAAGAATACCGCCTGCCGGTTAGACGCGGCAGGCGGCAATCAGTCCAGGAGTCCGGGCAAATCAATCAAACTTGTACAGGAATCCCGAGGGTGTGCCCCACAGGTTCCGCGACCGGTCCTCGTAGAAGATGCTGAACTCGATGCCGGCGATGTCGAAGTCGAACAGGGGCACCCGGTCGAAGGTGTAGTCGCCGCGCACGGAGTACTCGTCGCCGCCGCAGTCGATCATCAGCGTGTCTTCGGCTGAAAGCCTTTCGGGATGGGTCAGCAGCATGCAGGCGACGGCAAAGGCGCCCAGGCCGAACTCATTGCCGGCCATGACTATGCGGGCGCGGCGGGCCGAGCAGCCGCGATGCAACATGCCAAACTGAGTGGCCATCACCAGAAAGTCATGGCCCTGCTGCTGGTCGGCCAGAATCTGATCCGCCAGTTTGGAGCGCTCGCTCTGGCGCAGGTAGGTCGGACCCATGCGGCCTTTGATGCGGTTTTGGAACTTGCGCTTGGTGGCCAAAACCCTCAGGACCAACTCCACGGCTTCGTTGTAGGTAGGCGCCAGCGCCTGCCAGCGGGGAATCGCGAACCAGGCCTCCGCGCCCTCCAGCAGCGGCTTGCGCGCCAGCTTTTCATGGCAACTGCCCAGCGATGGAAAAAGCTTCTTCAACTCCGTGACCTGAGCCTCGACCGGCCGCACTCGATAAGCGGGCGGATAGGTCCGGTCCGAGCCTGCTTGTTCGTCCTTGAACTTGTCGCTGGCTGTATTCCTGTGGATGATCTCCACCACCGAAGCGGCGACCTCTGCCTTGAGCTTCTTGCCCATATCCAGCACGGTCTGCGCACTTTGCCGGTCTATTTGCTCGATAGCCGTAAGGTAGGCAGTTTGGACGGCTTCCCCGAGAAACTCCTGGAGCTGTGTATTCTGGCTATCCGTTGTGTTTCCAGAGAGATGCAACGGAGTAATGAGAGATGCTGTCGCCATAATCACCCTTTTAAGTGCACTTTCGCGCACTTGATTCTGTGACTCTTATCGGCACATTTGCTGTTTTCAGCAGGGCGAAAGCACTTAAGTTGCTCTTTATTGGAACAGGGGTCCGGGGTTTGGCGGGATCGGCGCGCACCCTGCTCGCGTCCGGCTGGAACAGAGCAACTTTACGGTTGGCCGCCATCTGGTCCCTTACGCTTTTCAGGGAAAAACATCTGAAATGTGTGTTTCCGTTCTATACTCTTTCCATGCAGAATGAGTTCACAGCTGTCATTGAGCGGGATGATGAATGGTTTGTTGCATGGTCTCCGGAGATTCCCGGCGCCAACGGACAGGGGCGGAGCGTGGAAGAGTGCCGTGAAAGCCTGGGCGCTGCGATTCAACTGATTTTGGAAGACCGCCGCGAGGACGGATTGCGCGGCGCTCCGGCAGACGCTCTGCGCGAGACGGTAACGATCCGGTGAAGCGCGAATCTTTGCTGCGACACCTGCGCCTGCGCGGGTGTTATTTGAAGCGCGAGGGCGGCTCGCATTCCTTATGGTGCAATCCGGAAACCGGGCAGACCGAAGCAATTCCTCGCCATACAGAGATCGCGGATTTGCTGGCGCGCAAGATTTGCAGAGGATTGTCGGTTCCGGAAATCGGCAGGTAAGCGTACGAATGCACAATCCACCCCATCCCGGAAGGATTATCAAGGATGCCATTGAAGCCATCCCCATGAGCGTCACCGGTTTTGCGGCGCATATCGGAGTGTCGAGAGTGGCGCTTTCCCGCGTCCTGAACGAAAGGGCCGGCGTTACGCCGGATATGTCCATCAAGATTAGCGAAGCGCTTGGGCAGAATTCCCCGGATATATGGTTCAATCTGCAGAACGATCACGACTTCTGGCAGGCGTCCCATGCACGGGTTGGCCGCAGGAAAGTTGAGCCGCTCCAGTCCGCGGCGGCATGAGCCGAGGCTAGCAGCCCGATTTAAGCAGTGGCGCCAACCCCTTGTTCGACTACCACCGGAAGCAAGTCGGGCTTTGTATCCGGCCTGGCCTTCAGCAGCGGCAGGGCCACCGCCAACACGTCTTCAATGCGGCTGGCATAGTGAATCGTGACGCCTTCAGTGAATTCCGGGGTCAGGTCTTCATCCACGTCCTGGCGGTTTTCGGCGGGCAGGATGATGGTTTGGATTCCGGCACGGCGCGCGGCCAGGAACTTCTCCTTGATGCCGCCCACCGGCAGCACGTTGCCGCTCAGGGTAATCTCGCCGGTCATGGCGGTCAGTGGACGCACCGGCGTGTCGGTCAGCAGCGAGACCAGCACCACGGCCATGGTCACGCCGGCTGAGGGGCCGTCCTTGGGAATCGCTCCGGCGGGCACGTGAATGTGCAGGTCGAGCTCCTTGGTAAAATCCTCATCCAGGCCCAGCGAGGCGGCGTTCGAGCGCACCCAGGTCAGCGCGGCCTGCATCGACTCCTGCATCACCTCGCCGATCTGCCCGGTCATGGNNTCTTGTTGGCCTCGATGAAGAGGATGTCTCCGCCGGCCGTCGTCCAGGCGAGGCCTACAGCCACGCCGGGGCGCTTGACGCGCTCGGCAACCTCGGTGTCCACGCGCACCTGAATGCCGCCCAGGAACTCCTTGACCACCTCGCGTGTCACGATCAGCTTTTCCGTTTTGCCTTCGACCACGCGCCGCGCCTGTTTTCTGCACACAGTCCCCAGCGTCTGCTCCAGCTTGCGCACACCTGCCTCGCGCGTGTAGTGGCGCACGATGTGGAGCACCGCATCCTCGGGAAACTCGATCTGCTCCGCCGAAATGCCGTTCTCCTTGATCTGGCGGGGAATCAGGTAGCGGAAGGCGATGTGCATCTTCTCGTCCTCGCTGTAGCCCTGCAAAAAGATCAGCTCCATGCGGTCCAGCAGCGGCGACGGAACTGTGTCCAGTTGGTTGGCCGTGCAGATGAACAAGGTCTTCGACAGGTCGAAGGGCACGTCGAGGTAATTGTCGCGGAAGGTATTGTTTTGCTCCGGGTCCAGCGTTTCCAGCAATGCGGAGGCCGGATCGCCGCGGAAGTCGCGGCCCAGCTTGTCAACCTCGTCCA
>PMGP01000196.1:10336-31744 GCA_003156235.1 Acidobacteriaceae bacterium | reverse complement strand
AGAGCCCTCTACTATCCCGCAAGATGCCTGTTGCAACATTGTGACCCGTATAACGCAAGTGAGGTGTTGCGCGTATATCAGGCAGAGGGAGTTTATGGCGCATTAGATACAGCTCGGGAGCGCCATATGGTGGCGCTGTATGTATACTCGCCCGTCACATTCTCTTTTACGGTTCCATTCGCACTGCTGCCGTGGATGCCTGCGCACTTTCTTTGGATGGCGCTGACTGTTGGCAGCCTCATTTTTGCCTCGTATCTAATGTGGCATCTTGGGGCGAATTATGCGCCAATCATCTCTGGCTTCCTGATAGGCTTCCTGCTCGCCAACAGTGAGCTACTCGTGATGCAAGGTATGAGCGCAGGAATTGCCATCAGCCTATGCGTGGTGGCCGTTTGGTGCTTTCTTCAGGAGCGCTTTGTTCCGGCCGGCATTCTCTGTTTGGCCATCAGCCTCGCACTCAAGCCGCAGGATGCCGGCCTGGTCTGGCTCTATTTTTTATTGGCGGGCGGAGTTTACCGCAAACGAGCACTGCAAACCCTTGCCGCGGCAGTTGCTTTTTGTCTGCCGTCCGTTCTGTGGGTATGGCACATCGCTCCGCACTGGATACAGGAACTGCACTCCAACATTCTGGCGTTTACCGCACATGGCGGTATCAATGATCCTGGTCCTGCTTCCTCGGGGGCCCATGGCCTTGCAATGATCATCAGTCTGCAAGAAGTCATCAGCGTCTTCCGGGACGACCCGCGCATCTACAATCCGGCCAGCTATCTTATATGCGCGCCACTTCTGCTGGTGTGGATCTTCGCCACGCTGCGATCACGCCCAACAGCGGCGCGGATTTTGCTCGGGCTGGCGGCAATCGCACCCCTTACCATGCTGCCGTTTTATCATCGGCAATATGACGCCAAGCTCTTACTGCTCGCGGTTCCAGCTTGTGCCATGCTTTGGGCCGAGGGTGGCTTAATCGGGCGGTTGGCTCTGCTAGTGACGACAGCAGGGTTCGTATTCAACGGAGATATTTTCTTCGCGATTGTCATCCGCATTCTCACTAGCCACCTGCCTGCTACGGTTCTGTCCGGGCAGATTCAGGCGGCAGTGCTGGTCTTTCCAGCCCCGCTCATTCTGTTGGTCATGAGCATTTTTTATCTGTGGGTTTATGTGCGGCGCTGTTCCTCCCATGTCTTACCCCAACCGCAGTAAAGCTATGCTGGAGAGGCCTGAGAATATAGTGGAGCACGGTGTAAAATTTGAAAACGGAGAATAGATAGCAATGCCATCCATGATCGATCTGCGCTCGGATACGGTTACTCGGCCCACTGCCCAGATGCGCGCGGCGATGGCCGCTGCCGAGGTGGGCGATGATGTGTACGGCGAGGACCCCACGGTCAACTTGCTGGAGCAGCGCGCGGCGGAGAAATTCGGACGCGAGGCGGCCTTGTTTGTGCCCTCAGGCACCATGGGCAACCAGATCGCCATTCGTCTGCATACACAGCCNNTGGTGCGCGCAGTCGCCGCCGAGCGAGGCATCCTGACCTGGAAGCACATTGAGCCGGCCATCTATGCGCGCGGAGCCTTCCGAGCCTCGACAGGGTTGATCGAGATTGAAAACACCGCTAACCTTGCTGGTGGAACTGTAACGCCGCTTGGCGTTTTGCAGGAGATTTGGGCTGGGGCGAAGGAGCGCAAGCTTCCGGTGCATCTGGACGGAGCGCGCATTTTCAACGCGGCCACGGCGCTGGGCGTCGATGTGCGGGCGCTGACCAGCGGCTTCGACACGGTGATGTTCTGTTTATCGAAGGGGCTGGGCGCGCCGGTGGGTTCCATGCTGGTGGGCACGGCGGAGTTGATGGCGCGGGCGCGATTATTCAGAAAAGCATTAGGCGGCGGAATGAGGCAGGCGGGCGTTCTGGCTGCTGCTGGTCTGATTGCGCTGGAGCAGGGTCCGGCGCGTCTGCACGAGGACCACGCCAACGCGCGGTTGCTGGCCGAGGCGCTGGCGAAGATGGAGCGCGTGGAGATTGATCTGGATTTAGTGGAGACCAATATCGTCGTCTTCCAGCTGAAGGGAGTGAGCGCAGCCGATGTGGCGGCGCGGTTGAAGGCGCGCAATATTCTGGCCAGTGCCTTCGGTCCGTCTGCGATTCGGCTGGTCACGCACCTCGACGTGGATTACGCAGCCTGCACAACCGCGGCCAAGGCGTTGGCCGAGGAGATTAACGCGGCAGCCAAGGCGGTGTGAGCGCGGCCTTTGAGTAATGGCGTGGATTCTCAACAGTCGAGGGCAGACGTTGAGAACCGGCCCTGTTCCCTGTTCCCTGTTCCCTAATCCCTGTTCCCTGCTTTTTCACGGCTCCAGCAGAATCTTCCCGGTCGTTTTGCGCGCTTCCAGGTCGATCTGGGCCTGCGCGGCCTCGGAGAGCGGATAGACAAACTCAGTTCGCAGCTTGAGTTCGCCCTTCGCGGCCCAGCTCAGCACATCGCCAGCTCTCCATTCCAGTTCCGTCCTCGTGGCCACGTAGTGCCACAGCGTGGGGCGGGTGATGAAGAGCGATCCCTTGCCGCTGAGCTGAATCAAGTCAAATGGTGGCACCGGCCCGCTGGATGCGCCAAAAAGCGCGAGCAGTCCGCGCGGACGCAGGCAGTTCAGGCTTCCTTCAAATGAGGTTTTGCCCACCGAGTCGTAGACCACATCGACGCCTTTGCCGTTCGTGAGCCGCTTGACCTCCTCCACGAAGTCCTTCTCCATGTACAGAATCACATCCGAGGCGCCCGCCTCGCGCGACAGTTTCGCCTTGTCTGCGGTAGAAACCGTGGTAATCACCTTTGCGGCCAGCCGCGAGGCCATCTGCGTCAGCAGCAGCCCCACGCCGCCAGCCCCGGCGTGTACCAGCGCCGTGTCGCCGGCCTTGAGCGGATACGTCGAGTGGGAAAGGTAGTGTGCCGTCATGCCTTGCAACAGCGCCGCCGCGGACTGCTGCATGCTCAGCCCCGCCGGAACCTTAACCAGCGACACCGCCGAAACCAGCGCGTACTCGGCATAGCTGCCCAGCACGCCCACCGAGGCCACCGCGTCCCCGGCGGCAAAACCAGTCACGCCCGGACCCAGCTCTTCCACCGTGCCCGCCGCCTCGCTGCCCGGCGTCANNCCCCACTGCTTCCACGCGGATCAACACCTGCCCCGGCCCCGGCTGGGGAATGGGCAATTCGGCCAGCTTCAGTACCTCCGGCCCGCCTGTCTCGTGAATCTGGATGGCTTTCATCACAGCTTCAGCATGAACCTTTGGGGCGTGTCGCGGCAAGGGGTGGGCTACCCCGTCAGCTTGGCAGAGGCCAGGCGGTTCAAACTGATGCCCTGCTCAGCCGCCTCCATCGCCAGCGCCTTATGCACCTGCGGAGGAATGCGAACGCGAAACTCGCCGCTGTAGCGTTTTTCCGCCAGCGGCGTGGGCGGCGCTTCGTCGTTGGCGATCATATCGGCCACAGTCGCGGCAACTACCTTGCGAATCCCGGCCAGCGCCATCTCCGGAGCTGTGGCCAGCCAGCTCAACGAAGGAAACTCCGCGCAGAGGGCGAGATATTTACCATCCTCCGGCGACCAGGTGACGCGATAAGTGTAGTGGTCAAGGCTCTTTCGGCTCATTGCGGCTTCTCCGCGTCATTTTACACAATCAAAACTTGAAACTGGCTTCGCTGAAAGTCCACGAATCGCCCCAGAGTGTAAGCCGGTATTTCACTCCCGGTTGGAGCGTGAATGTATTCTTCCCGCTTGGCACGACGACAGTATAGGGGTTGATTTCCGGCTCGACGGCCCGTGTGGAATTCTCTCCGGCAGTCAGACGAAAATTATGAATTTGCGTCTCCATCTTCCCGGCGAATTCCTTCCTCGCCACTACTTCAAATACCACATTCCCTAAAGCGGCTTCTGTGATCTGCACATGACCGACTGTCGTCGGATACTCTCCAAGAGTCTCCACGTGAACTATTATGAAGCTTCCGCTTTGTTCCAGCCTGAGAGGCGGTCGCCTGAAGAAGCCAAGTGCATCCGCAAAGGCAAGAGAAAATAATAACAGCGCCGCCAGCAGTATCCCGCCGAAGGTCAAACCAACCCATTTGAAAACTTTGCGTGCCTTGAATTGCATGGGACCACCCTATTCCCGGATGCCTGTCTGCTTCGACAGCACATGCGACTCCTGCAATGCACGCAGGCGCACCATGCTCTCGATGGAATACGGCGTGCGTTGCCGGCCAGTGTAGAAGTGCCGCACCCCCAACTCGCCGAGAAGGCCAATAGCCAGCATCTGGATGCCGGAGACTATCAGCACCGAACCAATCACAAACATCGGGCCATGGCGGCGCATCACGTCCATCTGTGGATCGACAATCTTCATGCCCAGCAGAATGGCCGCCATGCAACTGCCTGCCAGGATGCCCAACATGCCGAAGCCGCCAAAAAAGTGCAGCGGCCGGTTCATGTATTTGAGCAGGAAGCGGATGGTCAGAAGGTCGAAGAAAACGCCGAAGGTGCGCCCGATGCCGTAGTGACTCTTGCCGCGCTCGCGGGGCACATTCTTGATGGGGATTTCGCAGATTGACGCGCCATACCAACTGGCCAGCGCGGGAATGAAACGGTGCATCTCGCCGTAGAGCGGAATGCTTTGGATGACCTCGCGGCGATACGCCTTGAAGGTGGTGCCAAAATCGTGGATGTCCACGCCGGAAAGTTTGGCCATCATCCAGTTGGCGCAGCGCGAGGGAAAGCGGCGCATGATAAAACTATCAACGCGATCCTTGCGCCAACCGGAGACCACGTCGTAACCCTCTTCGAGTTTTTCCAGAAAGTTGGGAATCTCGGCGGGATCGTGCTGCAAGTCGCCGTCCATGGCCAGGATGAACTCGCCCGTGGCGTGGTCGAAGCCCGCGGCCAGCGCCGAAGTCTGACCGAAGTTGCGGCGCAGCTTGATGACCAGCACACGGCTATCGACCGCGGCAATCTCGCCCAGCAGCTTGCAGGTGCGGTCGTCTGAGCCGTCATCCACCAGCACCAGCTCAAAACTTTCGCCCACCTGCTCCATCACCTGCTTCAGGCGCGCGTATAAGACGGTCACGTTCTCCTCTTCGTTGTGAAAAGGTACGACAATCGAGTATTTGGGCATATCGTTAGTGTAGACTCCGCTGCGTGAAGAGAGGATTATATCTCTTTAATGAATAGCGACCTTCCGTACATCAACAGTATACGGAGACGTGCTGGAAAGTGAAAAACTACCGTTCCAGCTCCTCGAGCATGGCCTGCATCTCGCTAACCGCGTGGTGGTTGCCGCTGCGCGTCGCACAACTGATACCAGCTTTCAGCCGGGTGATAGCATCTTGAGTGTGACCCGCTGCGGAGAGGGTTTGGGCGGCCATGAAGTAGCCTGCCGTGTAGCCCGAATCGTTGGCTAGCAGCGTATCGAACTCGGCAAGCGCAGCGACCGTTTCGCCCTGGCTGGCTAATTCCATTGCCAGCCCATAACGGGCAAAACTATTCTTTGGGTCCAGTTCCAGAATCTCTTTCAGCCCTGCGATCTTGTCCATTTTGCTCGAATCGGGCGCCCCAGCGCCCAGGGAAGATTTGCTTAATTGGCGGCGATTGCAGAAACTGGAACCAAGCGCTCTTTCAGGCAAGCTGCCGCCAGCTTCATTCTATCCGGCGACACTGGAACTGAATGGCACACCAGGGAATGGAGCAGATCCACTATGAGTTCCGTCGAAACCAACCCCGCAGCCCGCACTGTAGCCAGCACACAGTCGGAGATGACTGAGATTATTTTGCCCAACGACGCCAACGTTTTGGGCAACCTTCTGGGCGGGCGGCTGATGCACTTCATCGACCTGACCGCCGGCATGGCTGCTTACCGTCACTCGCGTACCTACGTTGTCACCGCGGCCATGGACCACATCGATTTCATTCGGCCGGTGCATGTCGGCAGCCTGCTTACGCTCAAGTCCAGCGTCAACCGCGCCTTCACCTCCTCCATGGAGGTGGGTGTCAAGGTATGGGCGGAAAACCCCCTGACGGGTGTGCAGGTGCATGTGGCCAGCGCCTACCTGGTTTTCGTGGCCATCGACAAGGAGGGCCGCAGACTGAAAGTTCCTGAACTGCTGCCGGAGACGCCCAACGAGCATCGCCGCTATGCCGATGCGCTTCTTCGCCGCGAACATCGCGAGGCCGAGGGCGCGCGCCGCAAACAGGAGCGGCAGGCGCACTCTGTCCCGAATATCGCGAAAGCATGAGAACCGCAATCGATGTGAACCGCATCAGATGAACAATAGGGTTTTTCATACAAGGAGCAAACAGATACTATGGCGCATTCGCCTGTTATGCCTTCGCCCGTCGCACTGCCGGGCATCTCGAAGATCATCGCTATTGGTTCCGGGAAAGGCGGCGTGGGAAAAACCACCGTCGCCGTCAACCTGGCCATCGCACTCAACAAGCTCGGAGCACGCGTGGGCCTGATCGACGCCGACGTCTACGGGCCTAATGTGCCGCTGATGATGGGCTCCAGCCAGCAGCCCGGCATGGGCGAGGACAATCGCATTCTTCCCAACTTGACTCACGGCATCAAGACCATTTCCATTGGCTACATCTCTCCCGGCGACANNATCTGCCTCCGGGCACCGGCGATGTGGTCATTTCATTAGTCCAGACCGTGCCGCTGACCGGCGCCGTGGTGGTCTCCACGCCCAGCGACGTGGCCCTGCAGGATGCGCGCAAGGCTCTGGAGATGTTCGCCCAGGTCAATGTCGAAGTGCTGGGCATCGTAGAAAACATGAGCCACTTCACCTGCCCGCATTGCCACCAGGAGATTGACATTTTCTCCAGAGGCGGCGCCGAGCGCACCGCGCAGCAGTTCAATGTTCCGTTCCTGGGGTCGATTGAACTGGTCCCAGCCATTCGCGAGGGCGGCGATCATGGGCTGCCTGTTGCGCTGGCTGGACCCAAGAGCCCGCAGGCTGCCGAGTTCTATGCCATAGCGGAAAAACTGATGGTGCAGGCAGAGGACGCCGCAGCCGTAGCCACGGATGTGATCGAAATCAGCTAGCGCCTGCGGTGGGGCCAATTGCCTTCGGCCAGCAGCGCCGGAAAACGGCATGGCCTCAGAGGCTTCCGTTCACCCTCCATCAATAATGGGCGATCAGCTTCTGCGCCACTGCTTTGGCGAGAGCAATCTTCTCGGGAGCTGATTTTCCGAGAAACATGGAGATGACGATCACGTCTCCCTTGACCTTCACGGCCAGGGCGGTCCCAAAGAAGATGGCGCCGGAGCCGATGCCGGGAACGTCTTGCGCATCCTTGAACTCCTTGCGGGCGTTGGCGGCATAATCGCCGAAGCGAGGGCCGTCGCCGGAGTGAATGATGATGCTGAACGACTTGAATGCGTGACCGAAACGGCAGGGATCGGTGGGGCTGCGTTGGAGTTGCACGCCGACGGCAGCCGAAGCCTCGGCTTCGGTGAGCCGGTTGCAAATGTCCTGGGCAAACGCCGCCGTATTCGACAATGGCAGCGTAAATAAGATAGCGCCAAAGAACAGATTGGGAATTTTCATGTTTATAACTTTATGTCCGGAGTGTTACCGGATTGTAAATTTCAATCGCGGCGGGGCAACTCCGGAGCAAAAGAAAAGCGGGGCGCGAACCCCGCTTTTCTTTTGATTGAAAGTGCAGTCTACCGCCAGTGTCCTTCCTGCAACTCATAATGATCGCCCCGGTGAACCCACCTGTGCGCAACCCAACGCTGGTGTTCATGGGGTGGACGCTCCCAGCGGCCGGGGGTCCAGACGTAGTGGTCACCTTCATAGCGGTGATAGCCGTTGATCCATACGTAACCACGTTCCGGAGGCCGGCCGCGCTCTTCGTAGACTGGGTGCGGGGGGCCAATGCGGATCGCAACCTGCGCAAATGAGGCCGCAGGCAGCAGTGTGAAAGCGAGTAGTAATGCCAACGCAATCTTCTTCATCATGAATCACATCCTCCTGGGTTTGAGTTTTCGGGGCTTCCTGAGAGTTCGTGTGCGTTCCGGATTGTTGATGATTTCAACGGTGATCGGCGAAAATAGTTGCGGTCCATTGCAAACCGCACCCGCACTACTTCTACTCCCCCTGGTTTCCGCATGATGTACCGGATTGCTCAACCGATTATGATGGATGAATGAAGTTGTATGTCCCAGATCTAGATTCTTGGAGCTGAATAAATCAACCCTTGAACCGCAAATCAATCGGGAATGAATCTATGACCAGAATTTCTATAGCGCCCCAAGACCGAGTCTTTGTTTTAACCGGAGCAGGCATCAGCGCGGAGAGCGGGTTGCCCACCTTTCGCGCCGCGGACGGGTTGTGGGCGGGGAATCGGATTGAGGATGTGTGCACGCCGGAGGCCTGGGAACGCAATCCATGGAAGGTGTGGGAGTTCTATGCCGGGCGGCGCGAGGCGGGCGCTGCGGCTAAACCGAACCCGGCGCACGTTGCGTTGGCGGAGTTGGAGCAGCAGCTCGGCGACCGCTTCTTTCTCTGTACGCAAAATGTGGATGACCTGCACGAACGCGCCGGGTCCCGGCGGCTGCTGCACATGCATGGCGAATTGAGCAAGGCGCATTGCGAGAATAATTGCGGACGGCCGCCGGTCGAGGATCATGCGATTTATCGCAGCCTGGATGAGGTGGGCCGCTGCGCATGCGGCGGAAGGCTGCGCCCGCATATTGTCTTCTTTGGCGAGATTCCGCTGGAGATGGAGCGCATACAGCAGGAGATCGAAAAAGCAACGCTGATGGTGGTCGTTGGCACATCGGGCTCGGTCTATCCAGCAGCCAGCTTTGTTCATTGGGCGCGGCAGCGTGGCGCGCGCACCGTTTATGTGGGGCCGGAGCCGCCGTTGAACGCCTCGGCCTTTACCCACGTCGTGGAGGGCAATGCGGGGGATGTACTGCCGGGGTTGTTTGTGGTCGAGCAGAGTTAGCGCAGTGTGAAGTGTTTGAGTGGTCTCCCACCCCGGCCGCAAAAGGTCAAAACGCAGGTTCTTCGACTCCCCCACCCCAGCGACGAAGACCTGTCGCTGGGGACCCCGGTCCGCTACGCTCCGCTCAGAATGACAAGCGAGGGTGGGATCAATCTATTTCTCGGCTGGGACTGAAACCGGCTCGGGAAATGCGAACGGCTCGTTTGCCTTGAGCCGCTCGGCTCCCCGATCAAGCTTGGCGCGCTTGGGAACTTCGATCAAATCCTGGTCGTGCGCTGTGCGGTGGACTTCGGATTGCGCGGGGCGCCATGGGTTGGGGATGTTTTGCATTCGGTTTTCTCCGTTTCTTTTTTTGCGGCCAGAGGGGCCGGCTCGGTTGCTTCGGTTGGTTTACTGGGGCTGATGCCGGCGGACTTGATGTACTCCACACGCCGGAAGCGCAGCGCTGTCCAGTCCTCGTCGATGGCCACGGCGCGCACGGTGTCGAAGCCCTCGGCCTTGAGAGTTTCCCATCCGGTGTCGCGGTTGAAGTCGCACGTGTACTTTTTGGACGTGCCCTTGGGATAGGCAAACCACACAATTGCATCGCCAGGGGTGCGCGCGGCCACTGCTCCAGCCAGCGCGTCCACCTCGCTCTTCCGTGTCACAAACCCAAGGAAGAAGCCGATCTCGGGGACTGACTCAATGTGGTGGTGAATGGTGAGAACGGGAAGGCGCGCAAGCTCCGGCAGAAAGCTCTCGGGCGCATGCAGTACTAGGATCTCTTGCTGATCCGTGAGGTTGAGTTTTTCAAATATTCCGTCCATGGATTCTCATGATAATCCCGTTTTTGAAATAATCTGCAAACTCCCGGCAGGAATCTGCTCGTGTAATATCGGGTTATCCCGAGCTTCGTCCGCTCTCTAGGAGGAGATGCCCGTGCCCGAACATGAACCTTCCCCGTCGTCCCAACAGGCTTCGGCCCCGTCCCGGCTGGATTCCCGCGCACAGCGCCCGTTGCGCATCGCTCTTTTTGGCTTTGGGACGGTGGGCATTTCTGTTGCGCGGATTCTGGTCGAGTCCCGGCCGGAAGGATTGGAGTTGACCCGCATTTACGTTCGCAGCGTGGCGCGCAGGCATGTGGACTGGGTTCCCGCCAGCGTGCAATGGAGCGAGGACGCCGATGCGGTGCTGGCTTCGGATGTGGACGTAATTGTGGAACTGGCCGGCGGCATCGATCCGGCCGGAGGTTGGGTGCGCAAGGCGCTCAAGTCCGGCAAAAGCGTGGTCACCGCCAACAAAAAGCTGATCTCCCTTCAAGGGGTCGAACTGGAGCGGCTGGCCGCCTCCGGCGGCGGACAGTTGAAGTATGGCGCCGCAGTGGCTGGCGGAATCCCCGTGATTCCAGGGTTGGAACAAGGGCTTGCCGGCGATCAGATCGTACGCATCGAAGGCATTTTGAACGGCACCTGCAACTTCATATTGAGCAGAATGCAGGAGGGCGCCGAATACGCCCCTGTGCTGGTGGCGGCTCAATCCAAGGGCTACGCCGAGGCCGATCCTACGGAGGACGTGGGCGGCTTTGACGCGCGCGCCAAGCTCTCCATCCTGATGCGGCTGGCGCTGGGCGTCACGGTGGACCCGGAGGAGATTGCGCCTCTGCCCATCACCTCGATTACCTCCGTGGACTTCAGTTATGCGCGCGAACTAGGCTGCACCATCCGGCAAATAGCTCGCGCCGACCATGCCGGCGGACAGGTTGCAGCGTCTGTGGGACCGATGCTGGTGGATCTGCACTCGCCGCTGGCCTGGTCGCAAGGCACGGAGAACATGGTGGTCTTCACCGGCCGCTACGGCGGCGATGTGGTCTTCAGCGGCCATGGCGCCGGCGGCCATCCTACAGCGGTGGCCGTGGTCAGCGACTTGCTCGCCTTGGCCCATGGCTCGCGGTGTGTGGAAATTCCATCGGTACCGGCGCACGTCAGCGCCGAGTTCGAGGTTCCGCATTACATNNCGCGCCATCGTGCAGAAGCCCGGCTATCCGTCCCACGCGTTGCCCTTCGTGATGACCGTGGAGCCATGCAAATCCTCGGCTCTCAAGCGCGCCCTGGAATGTCTCCGCGGCAAGGACTATCTGCTCGAAGCCCCGCTGGATTTGCAGATGCTGGAGTAGCTGGACAGTGGTCAGTGATCAGCCGATGCCGCCGTGACGGATTCGACGAAGAGGCGATGTACGCGGCGGTCTTGCGATAGCTCGGGATGAAACGTGGCTGCCAGGATGCGGCCCTGGCGGATCAGCACCGGAAAGCCATCGCGCGTGGCGAGTACCTCGACGCCCGGGCCGATCTGGCTGATGCGCGGAGAGCGGATGAAGACCATCTCCAGCGGCCCGCCGGCAAGCGCGGTCTCGGCGGTGACGATGACCGAGTCGATCTGCCGGCCGTAAGCATTGCGCTCGATGGTTGCATCCAGCAGCCCAAGAGAACGCTGTGTTGGATTTAAAACTTCCCGCGCCAGCAGAATCACTCCGGCGCAGGTGCCGAAGACAGGATTGCTGCCGCAGAACTTCTGCAAAACCTCAAAAAAGCTGTGTTTTTCGAGGAATTTGAGCATGGTGGTGGACTCGCCGCCGGGCAAAACGAGGCCACCAAGTCCGGCCAACTGCTCTGGCTTGCGCACCTCAACGGGAGATGCGCCGGCCTCGGTGAGGGCTTGCGCGTGGCTGGCGTAGTTGCCCTGGATAGCCAGTACGCCGATTCTGGGGAGTTTTGTTTGCGTCAACGTTTTTCCTGGTGTCCGAGGTTCTTGTATATTTTTTCGATCAACCCCTACTTCTAGTCATATCACCGGCCACAGGCTGAGTCCAGGCAGCTGATCTGAATAGACCTTGCAGCGCACTGGTATGATTGCAGATAGGTATTTATAGCGTTGCCAACCCGCGTGGGCGGTTAGCTCAGTTGGTTAGAGCGCCTGCCTTACAAGCAGGAAGTCGGGGGTTCGAGTCCCTCACCGCCCACCATTCACATCAAGCTGAATATCTCTCCGCGGGGCAGACACCTTTCGGGCACCTGCGGAGCAGCAAACGGCGCTTATGCGCCATGAAATTCGTGATTTTCGCCCTCCGATCACCCAAAAACGAATATCTGTTGAAACCCCCGCCTCCCTCCGGAGTGATGCCTCCCACAGGGGTTAAAACCCGTTTCTATAGCAACCATTTGCGGCACGAATAAATTCGTGCCCTGGCGCTTCTGGGCTCTTTATCGAGTTTTTCCGTAGCCTGTAAAGTCGTGTCCTGGATAGCCTGTAAAGTCGTGCCCTGGGAAGAAATAAGCGTGGACCGGGAGGTCCACGCTACAGCCGGCCAGGAGGCCGGCGCTACAGTTTCTTGCTCCGCGGGTCGGCCTAAGCCGGTGGAGGAATAGCCATGCATCGTGCATAAGAGACAACGCGGGCGAACGCAATAGGGACGGTTGTTTATCCCGAAAACGGAAGAAGCGGCGAACGTCTCCAATATAAGGATTTCATCGCACCATATGGGATTTCACACCCATTATGTGCTTTGCATCACAGCCACTCGACCCCCCATGGAAGAGACTCGGAGTAGCGGCTTTTTATCCGCCCAACCCGTTATGAGGCTAAGTAAATGAGTGAAAAGGAAATGGTTATTCTGGATGGGAACGAGGCAGCCGCCTCGGTTGCCTATCGTCTCACCGAAGTGGTCGCCATCTACCCCATTACGCCGTCGTCGCCGATGGCCGAGTGGGCCGATCAGTGGCGCTCTGAGGGGAAGAAAAACATCTGGGGCGCATTGCCCATTGTGGAAGAGCTGCAGAGCGAAGGCGGAGCTGCGGGCGCGCTGCACGGCGCATTGCAGGCAGGGGCCTTTGGGACCACGTTCACGGCCTCACAGGGCCTGCTGCTGATGATTCCCAATATGTACAAGATTGCCGGCGAGTTGACCCCGGCGACGATGCACGTGACGGCCCGGACGCTGGCGACGCATGCGCTGTCGATTTTTGGCGACCACTCCGACGTGATGGCCTGCCGCTCCACGGGCTGGGCGATGCTAGCCTCCAATTCCGTGCAGGAAGTGGCGGATATGGCGCTGGTGGCGCAGATTGCGACGCTGGAATCACGCATTCCGTTCATGCATTTCTTTGACGGCTTTCGCACCTCGCATGAAGTGGGCAAGATTTTTCCCATCAGCGACGAGACGATTCGCGCGCTGGTGGACGACAAGTACATTATTCAGTACCGGCAGAACGCGCTCTGCCCGGATAGGCCGTTCATTCGCGGCACGGCGCAGAATCCGGATGTGTTCTTCCAGGCGCGCGAGGCTTGCACGCCCTTCCACGCGGCGGTTCCGGGGATTGTGCAGTCGGTGATGGACCGCTTTGCCAAGGAGACGGGCCGCGCTTATCACTTGTTCGATTACTACGGCGCTGCGGATGCCGAGCGCGTAATTATTTTGATGGGCTCCGGGGCCGAGGCTGCCGAAGAGGCTGTGGACGCGTTGAATCAGAAGGGCGAGAAGCTGGGACTGCTGAAGGTGCGGCTTTACAAGCCCTTTGACTCGAGCGCATTTTTGGCCGCGCTGCCGAAGACGGTGAAATCGATTGCCGTTCTGGACCGCTGCAAGGATCCGGGCTCCGCCGGCGAGCCGCTTTACATGGACGTGATGACGGTGCTGGGCGAGAATGCCGCCAAGCTGCCGTTTGCCAAGATGCCCACGGTGGTGGGCGGGCGCTATGGATTGTCGTCGAAGGAATTTACGCCGGCGATGGTCAAGGGAATTTTCGACGAACTGACCAAGGCCGCGCCGAAGAACCATTTCACCATCGGCATTGACGACGATGTGAGCCATACCAGCCTGACGTACGATCCGGCCTTCTCGACCGAAGACGCGAAGACGGTGCGTGCGCTGTTTTACGGGCTCGGCTCCGACGGCACGGTAGGCGCGAACAAGAACTCGATCAAGATCATCGGCGACCAGACGCCGAACTTCGCGCAGGGCTACTTTGTGTACNNTACGACTCGAAGAAGTCCGGGTCGATGACGACGTCGCACCTGCGGTTCGGGCCCAAGCCGATTCGGTCAACCTATCTGATTACGCAAGCCAGCTTTGTGGCCTGCCATAACTTCAGCTTCCTGGAGAAGATGGATGTGCTGGAGGCGGCGATGCCGGGCGCGGTTTTCCTGCTCAACTCGCCGTATTCCGCGGCCGAGGTGTGGGACAAACTGCCCAAGACCACGCAAGAAGAGATGCTGCGCAAGAAGATCGAGTTTTATGTGATCGACGGCTATGAAGTGGCGCGCAAGGCGGACATGGGCTCGCGCATCAACACCATCATGCAGACCTGCTTCTTCGCCATCAGCGGCGTATTGCCGCGCGATGAGGCGATTGAGCAGATCAAGAAGGCCATCAAGAAGACCTACGGCAAGCGCGGCGAGGCGGTGGTGGCCAAGAATTTTGCCGCCGTGGACCATGCGCTGGCGCATCTGGAAAAAGTGAATCTGCCGGCGGCGGTTTCGTCCAGTTTCGATCTGATTCCCTCCATCTCGTCCAAGGCGCCGAAGTTTGTGCGCGACGTGCTGGGAGAGATTGCCGCGGGACACGGTGACCAGCTTCCGGTGAGCGCTATTCCTGCCGGGGGCACCTTCCCCAGCGCAACGGCGCAGTGGGAGAAGCGGAATATCGCCCAGTTCATTCCTGTCTGGGATAAGGAATTGTGCATTCAGTGCGGCAAGTGCGTGATGGTTTGCCCGCACGCCGTGATTCGCGCCAAGGTCTACAGTCAGGAGCTTGGAGCCAATGCGCCGGCATCCTTGCAGTGGGCCAAGCCGAAGTGGAAGGGGATGGAGCAGGACCGCTACACGCTGCAAGTCGCACCGGAGGATTGCACCGGCTGCGCGCTTTGCGTGGAAGTTTGCCCGGTAAAGAGCAAGAGCGACGCCAGCCACAAGGCCATCAACATGGCGCCGCAGGAGCCGCTTCGCGAAGCCGAGCGGGAGAACTGGGAGTTCTTCCTTGGACTTCCCGAGGTGGATCGCTCCAAGCTGTCGCACGGCCAGGTGAAGGATTTGCAACTGTTGCAGCCGCTGTTCGAGTTCTCCGGCGCCTGCGCTGGCTGCGGAGAGACGGCCTACATCAAGCTGTTGACGCAACTGTTCGGCGACCGGCTGTATATTTCCAACGCCACCGGCTGCTCTTCGATTTACGGCGGCAATCTGCCCACCACGCCTTACGCCTCCAATGCGCAGGGCCGTGGACCGGCGTGGTCCAACTCGCTGTTTGAAGACAACGCCGAGTTTGGCTTCGGCATGAGAATCGCGCTGGACCAGCAGAAGGAGTTTGCCGAGCTGATGGTGACGCGGCAGGCCGGGGCCATCGGCGATGAGCTGGCGAAAGCTCTGCTGGGAGCCACGCAGAATACAGAGACCGAGGTGAACCAGCAGCGCGAGCGGGTGAAGGCATTGAAAGATAAGCTGGCCGGCAGCGAGAGTTCCGACGCGCGCAATCTGCTGGCCATTGCCGATGCGCTGGTGCGCAAGAGCGTGTGGATTCTGGGTGGCGACGGATGGGCGTATGACATCGGCTTTGGCGGGTTGGACCACGTACTCGGCTCCGGCAAGAATGTGAATGTGCTGGTGCTGGACACCGAGGTCTACTCGAACACCGGCGGGCAGATGTCCAAAGCGACGCCGCGCGGGGCGGTGGCCAAGTTTGCCGCCAGCGGCAAAAAGAACAGCAGGAAAGACCTGGCCATGGAAGCCGTCAGCTACGGCTCGGTTTACGTGGCGCAGGTGGCGCTGGGCGGCAATGACACCCATGTGGTGAAGGCCTTCCAGGAAGCCGAGGCGCACGATGGGCCTTCGATCATTCTCGCCTACTCCAGTTGCATTGCTCATGGCTACGACCTGGTGCATGGGCTGGAGCAACAAAAGCTGGCTGTCCAATCGGGTTACTGGCCCTTGATGCGCTACAACCCCGCATTGCGCGAGGAAGGCAAGAATCCCTTCCAGCTTGACTCCAAAGCGCCGGCGATCCGGCTCAAGGAGTACACCTACCGCGAAGCGCGTTACACTATGCTGGCACGCAGCAATCCGGAGCTGGCGGCGCTTCTGCTTAAGGAAGCGCAGGATGACGTCGAGCGCCAGTGGCGCGTATACTCGGCACGGGCCGCAATGTCGGGCCGCAGTGAGTCGCCGAACATCGCTCCACCGGAGAAGCCTATGGCTCCCCCGGTGGCAACAGATGAAGCACGGAAAGAAGAACAGGTAGCGGTGTCTTCCGGAGGTACTAAATGATCGATTTTTCCACGAAGTATCTTGGTTTGAAACTGAACGGCCCGGTTGTGGTTTCCTCCACGCCGCTTTCGGAGCCGATTGACAATGTTCGCCGCATGGAAGACAGCGGCGCATCGGCAATCGTTCTGCACTCGCTCTTCGAAGAGCAACTGGCTCTGGAATCGCGTACGCTGGACGATGATTTGTCGCGGGGCACAGAGTCATTTGCCGAGTCGCTCGGCTACTTGCCTGACTTGAAGGACTACCGCATGACGCAGGATGTTTACCTGGAGCACGTACGGCAGTGCAAGGAGGCGGTAAAGATACCCATCCTGGGCAGCCTGAATGGCGCTACCCCCGGCGGCTGGGTGCGATTTGCCGAGGATATGGAGAAGGCCGGCGTCGACGCAATTGAGTTGAATACCTACGCGCTGGCCACGGACAAGAGCCAGACCTCAGCGGACATGGAGGGGCAACTATTGAAACTAGTGTCCTCGGTTACCGCCGCGGTCAAGGTTCCGGTGTCGGTGAAGTTGTCGCAATCGTTCACCAGCCTGCCGCACCTGGTGGGGCAACTGGAGGAAGCCGGCGCGCGCGGTGTGGTGCTGTTCAACCGCTTCTATCAGCCGGATTTCGACATCGAGACACTGGACGTGCGGCCCACGCTGCACTTTTCCAAGCCTTCGGAGTTGCTGCCGCGGCTGCACTGGGCGGCGATCCTCTACGGCCACGTAAACCTGGACATCGCCATCACCGGCGGCGTTCACTCCGCCGAGGATGTGCTGAAGAGCATTATGGCCGGGGCGAGCGTGGTGGAGGTGGCGTCGGCCTTGCACATTCACGGCATCGAGCACATCAAGAGGGTGCTGGATGACATGCACTACTGGCTGGAGAAGCGCGAGTACACCTCGCTGTGGGAGACGCGGGGCTGCTTAAGCCGCCGCTCTGTTCCCGACACCTCCGCGTTTGACCGTGGCAACTACATCAAGACGCTCAGCTCCTACAGCTTGCGGCAGACGATGGGCGCGTTCTAGTATCCACTGACCACAAACCTTCGCTGACCCGCCCGGCTCTGTTCGACAAGAGCCGGGCTGGGTTGTTTTTGGAGCGAAATCAAGCGTATCATAGGTGATGGGCTACAATGTAGCTCGTACCGCTTGGGGGATCTTAGGATGTCTGAAAATGCTGTTGTCCGTGCCCGCATTGATGTGAACGTCAAGGAAGAGGCATCGAGCGTACTGGCGGCCATGGGGCTGACGGTCTCCGACGCTTTCCGCCTTCTTCTCACACGCATTGCCCGCGAAAAGAAGCTGCCGTTTGAGCCGCTGACGCCAAACGAGACCACCATCGCGGCCATGCGTGATGCACGTGCCGGAAACCTCAGGGGCTTCGATAGCGTCGCAGCGCTCATGGAGGACTTACATGCGGAGGATTGAGCCCACCACTCAGTTCAGACGCGACTACAAGCGGGAGGCCAAAGGCCATTATCGTTCGACGCTTGATACGGAGATGACGCCCGTCGTGCAAGTCCTGGCATGCGATCAACCGCTTGAGCCGCGTCACCGGGACCACGCACTGACCGGCGACTGGAAGGATCATCGCGACTGCCACATCAAGCCCAATTTGGTCTTGATCTATCGAAAACCAGATGATGAAGTGTTGCAACTCGTGCGCCTTGGCAGCCATAGTGAGCTTGGCCTATAAAAGAGTCGCCCCGATCCTCCGCAAACTACTCAGTGATAAGGCGTAAAACGGTGTCTTCGATCATGCGGCAGGCAGCGGGAAGCGCGGCGGTCACGGCGGAGCTGAACTTATCGCCAAACTCCGTTGAACCGGCGCCGATGGTGAGTTGCAGCGCATCGTTGGGCATGGAATTGTAAAGCTCGCGGCCCAGCGCGAGCAGTTCGGATGCGCCCAAGTGGTGGGTGTTGTGTTCCGGACTTCCAGTGACTGGCTCGACGGGAGTCAGATGCAGCGAGCCGGGCTCGGAATCGATGGAGCAATCGATAAACAAGACGGATTGGGCGTGGGCGACGTCATCAGCCAGTTCCGGAGTCCATTGATGGTCGGCGATGACGCGCACACCGGTTTGCTGGGCGAATCGCTGCTCGGCCCACTCGGCAAGCCAAAGCCCGACGCCATCATCTCCACGCAGCGTATTGCCGCAGGCGAGAATGAGGCATCGGGCTTTGGTAGAACTCATTGATTCAGTTTAGCTGACGAGCCGATCTACAACCTCACCGTCGGCGTTGACCAGCGTGAGAGCCAGGGGCATCTGCCCAAAAGCGTGGGTGGAGCAACTGAGGCAGGGATCGAAGGTGCGAATCACGGCCTCGATGCGGTTGAGAGCGCCGGGGGTGAACTTGCCGTCCTTGACATAAGCTTTTGCGGACTGAAGAACGCCCTTGTTCATGGCGTTGTTGTTGTGGCCGGTGGCGACAACCAGGCTTGCCCAGGTCATTTTGCCGTTTTCGTCGACCTTGTAGTGATGATTCAGCGTGCCGCGCGGGGCTTCGATCTGGCCCGCGCCTTCCAGTCGATTGACACCGGCTACGGCGCGCACATGCTTGTCGAGGATGAGCGGATCGGCGAGGATGCGTTCGATATTTTCGAGACCATAAAGTGCCTCGACGAGCCGCGCGTGATGATAGAAGAAGGAGCTTTCGACAGGCCCTGTGGCCAACTGCTTGAACTCGGCCAGTTCCTTGTCGGCCTGTGGCGTTCCCATGGACTTGACGATGTTCAAACGCGCCAGCGGGCCCACGCGATAGCTGCCCTGGGGATAGCCGAGCGGCTTATAGTAGACGAACTTGGTGTAGCTGTAGTTTTCGTCGGCCTCGCCGAATTGCTCAGTGAAGCGGCTGGCGGTGATGCTGTCCTCGATGACCGCTCCCTGGGGATCGATGAGCCGCAGCGTACCGTCGGTGAACTCGATAGACTCGTCTTCGTTGATCAGGCCCAGGTAGTTCGAGGGAAAGTTGGCGAAGACACTGATCTCCTGCTTGAAGGAGCCGGCGATTTGCTTGTAAGTAGTCAGCGCCAGCTTGAGGTCGGCATAGGCCTGGGGGATCGAGGCCAGAATCTCGTCGCGATGAGCTGCGGCGAGCGGCTCGGTAACGCCGCCTGGCACCACCCATCCGGTGTGGATGCGCTTGGTGCCGAGCAGCTCGATGATGTGCTGGCCAAAGCGGCGCAATCCGATGCCTGCCAGGCCCAGGTCGGGCCGGGCGGCGGCGACGCCGAAGATGTTGCGCGCGGCGGGATCGGACTCCATGCCCAACAATAAATCCGGAGACGAAAGATGGAAGAAGCTCAGTGCGTGCGACTGGACCATCTGGGCCATATTCAGCAGGCGGCGCAGTTGCGCTGCGGTATGCGGAATGCGGACCGCCATGATGGCTTCGCAGGCTTTGGCGGAGGCCAGCAGGTGAGAGACCGGGCAGATGCCGCAGATGCGCGCCGTGAGGCTGGGCATCTCGTAAAACGGCCGGCCTTCGCAGAACTTCTCAAAGCCGCGCACCTGGGTAACGTGAAAATGCGCGTCCGCCACTTCGCCCTGGTCGTTGAGTTGGATGGTGATCTTGCCGTGGCCTTCGAGGCGGGTTACGGGATCGATGGTGATCGTCTGGCTCATGAATCAAGCTCCAAAACGGGTGAGGGCTGAAATATCCAGCGGCGCACCGGTTACCAGCGCGGTGAGCGCTGCGTGAAAAGTCTCGGCCGAGGGCGGGCAGCCGGGCAGGAAAACATCTACCGTCACGAACTCGTGAATGGGCCGCACAACCTTGAGCAGCTTGGGCACCACAACGCAGGGAATCTGCTGCTGCAAGCTGGCGTTCTCGATGTACGCACGGTTCAGAATTGCATCCGGGCCGAAGGGATTGCGCATGGAGGGCACGTTGCCGGTGATGGCGCAGTCTCCCATGGCAATCAGCATTTTGGAATGGGCGCGAACCTTTTTGATTTTCGCCTCGTCGTCCACCGAGGCCACGGCTCCCTCAACCAGGGCGATGTCCACCATGTCGGGGAACACTTTGGCGTCCACGATGGGACTGTAGACCACATCGACCAGCTTGGCCAGCTCGAGGAGCCGTTCATCCATGTCGAGGAAGGACATATGACAGCCGGAGCATCCGTCCAGCCACACAGTTGCCACTTTCAGTTTGCTCATTGCGCTTCCCTCATGAGGTTCAGGTAAGGCAGAAAATCGGGATACTTAGGGTGATCGGAGCCGATCTTGCTCTTGTCGAAGAGGGCTCCGGTGGGGCAGCACTGCACGCACTTGCCGCAGCGAGTGCAATTGGAATCTCCCCAGTTGTCGTGCAGGTCGGTAATGACGATGGAGTCAGTGCCGCGGCCCATCACATCCCAGATGTGCGCGCCTTCAATCTCGGCGCAGACCCGCACGCAGCGGGTGCACAGGATGCAGCGGTTGTGGTCGGCGGTGAAGCGCTCGTGCGAGGCATCCACGGCGAGCACAGGATTGCGATAGGGCAGGTTGATATGGGTCAGGCCCTGGCTCTGGGCCAGCGCCTGCAGTTCGCAGTGGCCGTTGGAGACGCAGACCGCGCAGATGTGGTTGCGCTCGGCGAACAACAACTCGAGGATGACGCGGCGATGCTTGCGGAGCCTCTCCGTGTCAGTGGAAACATCCATGCCTTCAAAGACGGTGGCCACGCAGGCGGGCAAGAGCTTGTTGCTGCCCTTGATCTCCACCAGGCACAGGCGGCAGGCGCCTACCTCGCTCAGTCCGTCCAGATGGCAGAGGGTGGGAATGTTGATATCATTCTCCCGCGCCACTTCCAGGATGGTCTGGCCGGAGCGCGCGCTCAATTCCTGGCCGTCGATGATCAGCGTTTTAACTTCGCTCATGCCAACACCTCCGCGGCGACAGACGCTTCCATTGTGCAGACGCCGGCCGGACAGCGCTTATGCTCGATGTGTTCGAGGTACTCGTTGCGGAAGTACTTGAGGGTGCTAAGCACGGGGTTGGGCGCCGTCATGCCCAGCCCGCAGAGGCTGGTTTCCTTGATGGTCTCGCACAGGCTCACCAACAGGTCCAGGTCTTCCATGGTTCCCGATCCAGAGCAGATGCGGCTCAGCAGGGTGTACATCTGGGCCGTTCCCGCGCGGCAGGGAATGCACTTGCCGCA